>JBDLVU010000136.1:0-7036 GCA_039804665.1 Pseudomonadota bacterium
TCTTCGGCCAGCGCGCGTGCGCCCGCGCCGGTCACGCAGCGATCCACCGCCTCGAACAGGCTGCCGCGCCGCGTGCCGCCACTCGAAACAAGGATTTCAAGGCTGGCGCGCGTGGCTTCGTCCATGGCCATGTGGCCGCCGGTTTCGCGCACCACCGGCGGCAGCAGCAGCGGCAACCGGCCGCGCCCGACGTGGTCGAGATAGGCGATCAGCCCCCCGGCGGCGGCCAGCATCGCCCGGCCGAACTGGCCGAACCCGTCCAGCGTCGCCACGCCGTGAATGTCCTTCAGCCGCGATTCGCCCGATTCGCTCGAAAACGCGCGTGCAGGCCGGGCAATCGCCTCGAACGCCTGATGCGCAAAGTCCTCGGGCGCCACCAGTTCGCTCGCCGAAAGCCGGGCCAGCGCCGCCGCGATCTTGTCGGGCGCGCATTCTTCCAGCTCCATCCGGCCGGTCGAAATGTCGCATGCCGCCACGCCGATCGTCCCGCGCACTTCGCACACCGCCGCCAGCACATTGGCGCTGCGGGGATTGAGCAACGCTTCCTCGGTCAGCGTGCCAGCGGTTACGAACCGCACGATGTCGCGCGCGACCAAAGTCTTGGAACCGCCGCGTTTTCGGGCTTCCTCGGGCGTTTCCACCTGCTCGGCAATGGCCACGCGGCAGCCGGCCTTGATCAGCCGCGCCAGGTATCCTTCGGCAGAATGCACCGGCACGCCGCACATCGGGATCGGCGCGCCGTGGTGCTCCCCCCGGCTGGTCAGCGCGATGTCGAGGACTTGCGCGGCGGTCTTCGCATCGTCGAAGAACAGCTCGAAAAAGTCGCCCATGCGGTAGAACAGCAGGCAATCGCCTGCTTGCTCTTTCAGCGCAAGATATTGCGCCATCATCGGAGTTGGGGCATTAGGGGTCACGCGCTGGTGGCTAGACCAGCCGCACGTGTTTCTCAAACCATCGACGCCGGGATATAAACAATTCCGGAACATGCGAAGGGGCTGATGCAGACCCGCGACAAGGACTGGCTGTTCGCAATGCGGACGATCTGGGAACGCGCCGGCGCGCTGCCATGGCTTTCGGGCCCGGGCATCGCCTTGGGCGTCGTGCTCCTGTGCCTGCCGTTCTTCCTGGTGGAAGTGCCCCCCCTGATCGACGTGCCGGGCCACATGGGCGCCGCCGCGATCGAGGCCGCCGGCCCCGGCAACCCGCTTGAAAAGTACTTTTCGTGGAAGTGGGTGTTCACCCTGAACATCGGCGGCGGCGTGCTGATGAAGGTGCTGGGCGCGCAGTTCGGCATCCTTGCCGCCGGGTGGTGGAGCACGGTGCTTGCCACCGGCCTGTTCGCCGGCGGCTGCCTTGCCACGATCCGCATGTTGAACGCGCGCGGCGGGCATGGCGCGGCGTGGGCGCTGATGTTCGTGTTCAGCTTCCCGCTGCTGACCGGCTTCCTCAACTACATTCTCGCCGCGGGCCTTTCGCTTTCGGCTTTCGCCGCTTCTGTCTGGCTGGAAAAGCAGCCGAAAAAGCGTGCCGCGCTGCTGATGATCGCGCAGCCGGTGGCCATGCTGTGCCATGCCATCGGCGGTCTGCTGCTGTTCCTGATGGTTGGCGGCAACGCCGTGGGGCGTGAAATCGACCGCCTGCCCGAAGGCTGGTGGCGCCCCGCGATGTGGCGCACCGTGCGTGACGAGACCGACTGGATGGCCGTGGGCAAGCGCCTGCTGGTGCTGTGCTGGCCGCTGGTCGCTACCATCGTCACCATCCTGCTGTGGAAGCTGTTCTCGCCCGAACCCGCGCACAGCATGAACAAGTGGCGCTGGGACCAGAAGGCCTGGTATCTCGTCCTCACGCTGCGCGACCAGTCGCTGCTGCTCGATGCCGCCACCACGATCTCGTGCTTCGCGCTGGTGCTGCTCGGCTGGATGGCCGGCGCGCGGTGGAACTGGCAGCAGGCGCTGCCGGGCCTGCTCGTGTTCGCGCTGTTCATCGCGATTCCCAGCGACATCAACGGCTCTGCCTTTGTCGACGTCCGCCTGTTCCCGGTCGCCATGATGCTCGCGCTCGGGCTTCAGGACTGGAGCGGCGCCAGCGACAACCGGGCGCGCCTTGTCGCCTATGTCGGCATGGCCCTGCTCGCCATCCGCCTCGTCGTCACCGGCGCCAGCTTTGCCGATTACGCGCAGGACTATCGCAAGCAGCTTTCCGCGCTCCACCACGTCGAGCCCGGCAGCCGCGTGCTGGCCTTCGTTGAACATTCCTGCCTTGAGGAATCGTGGCGCAACACCCGGCGCGATCACCTCGCCAGCCTTGCCAGCCTCTATCGGCAGGCGTGGGTGAACGACAACTGGGCCGTGCCGGGCCTGCACATGGTCATCCCGCGCTTCCGCCCGGGCCGCAACTTCACCGCCGATCCGTCGGAATTCGTGTGGTCGCCCAAGTGCCAGGGTCGCCGGATGCGCAGCGTGGACAGCGCGCTGAAGTATGCCCCGATCGAACGCGTCGATTACGTATGGCTGATCGATACGGGCCTTCCCAGCCGACCCGACCCGCGCCTCCAGCTCGTCTGGCAGGAAGGTCGCAGCCTGCTGTTCGCGGTCCGTCCGCTCGGTTTCCCCACGTGGAAGCCCAAGGACTTCTGAAGTGCCAATTCGGTTTTCTGCAACCGTACCATCGGAAATCTCCATCCGCGTCGCCTTGACGTAGCGGCCAAGGTCGGACAGGTCGATTTCCGCGCGGCAACCGCGTGAAAGCCTGAAATCCGGGGGAGAATTCGATGTCCGAGGAAAGCAACGTCCGCTTCACTGAACGCGAGGCGCTTTTCTACCACAACACGATCCGCCCCGGTAAGATCGAGATCATCGCCAGCAAGCCGATGGCCACCCAGCGCGACCTGTCGTTGGCCTATTCGCCCGGCGTCGCCGTTCCGGTCCGCGTGATCGCGGAAAATCCTGCCGCCGCTTATGACTACACCGCCAAGGGCAACCTCGTCGCGGTCATTTCCAACGGCACCGCCATCCTCGGCCTCGGCAATCTGGGCGCGCTGGCCTCGAAGCCGGTGATGGAAGGCAAGGCGGTGCTGTTCAAGCGCTTTGCCGACGTCGATTCGATCGACATCGAACTCGATACCGAAGATCCGCAGGCGATCATCGATGCGGTCACGCTGATGGAACCCAGCTTTGGCGGCATCAACCTTGAAGACATCAAGGCGCCCGAATGCTTCATCATCGAACAGGCGCTCAAGGAGCGCCTGAAGATCCCGGTAATGCACGATGACCAGCACGGCACCGCGATCATCAGCGCCGCCGGCCTGCTCAACGCCTGCTTCCTCAGCGGGCGCGAGCTGAAGGACGTGAAGGTCGTGGTCAACGGCGCGGGCGCCGCCGCCATCGCCTGCACCGAACTGATCAAGGCGATGGGCGTGCGCCACAACAACGTCATCATGTGCGACCGTTCGGGCGTGATCTATCGCGGCCGCGAAGGCAGCATGGACCAGTGGAAGAGCGCGCACGCCGCCGAAACCGAAACGCGCACGCTGGAAGAGGCGCTGGAAGGCGCGGATATCTTCCTCGGCCTGTCCGCCGCCGGCGCGCTCAAGCCCGAATGGGTCAAGAAGATGGCGCCGCAGCCGATCATCTTCGCGATGGCCAACCCGGACCCCGAAATCACCCCGCCCGATGCCAAGGCCGCGCGCCCCGATTGCATCGTCGCCACGGGCCGTTCGGACTATCCGAACCAGGTCAACAACGTGCTCGGCTTCCCCTTCATCTTCCGCGGCGCGCTTGATGTGCAGGCCACCGCCATCAACGAAGAGATGAAGATCGCCGCCGCCCGCGCCATTGCCGAACTGGCGCGTGAGCCGGTGCCCGAGGAAGTGGCCGCCGCCTATGGCCAGAACCACACCTTCGGCCTCGACTACATTATCCCCGCGCCGTTCGATCCGCGCCTGATGGAGGTCGTTTCCTCCGCCGTGGCCAAGGCGGCGATGGATTCGGGCGTCGCGCAAAAGCCGATCGAGGACATGGATGCCTACCGCACCAGCCTGAAGGCGCGGCTCAACCCCACCACCTCGGTCCTCACCAGCGTGTTCGCGCAGGCGCGCGAAAAGCCCAAGCGCGTGGTCTTTGCCGAAGCCGAGAACGAAGTGGTGCTGCGCGCCGCGATCCAGTTCAAGGACTTCGGCTATGGCACCCCGGTGCTGGTCGGCCGCACCCAGTCGGTTCTCGACAAGCTGGCCGAACTCGGCGTCGGCAATCCCGAATCGTTCGAGATCCACAACTCCGCCGTCTCGTCGCTGGTGCCCGAGATGGTGGACTACCTCTACAACCGCCTGCAACGCCGTGGCTTCCTTGAACGCGACGTGCGCCGCATGGTCAATCAGGACCGCAACGTCTTCGCCTCGCTGCTGGTTGCGCTGGGCAAGGGCGATGCGCTGATCACCGGCATGACGCGCACCTTCGCGCAGTCGATGAAGGAAGTGCGCCAGGTGCTGGATCCCAAGCCCGGCCACCTGCCCTTCGGCATCCACCTGATGGTCGCCAAGAACTACACCGTGTTCCTGGCCGATACGACCGTGAACGAGCGCCCCTCGGCAGAGGACCTCGCCCACATCGCCATCGAAACGGCCGCCGTGGCACGCCGCATGGGCCACGAACCGCGCGTCGCGTTCCTGTCGTATTCCACCTTCGGCAATCCTTACGGCAAGTGGCTCGACAACATCCGCGGCGCGGTCAGCCTGCTGGACGAACGCAACCCCGGCTTCGAATACGAAGGCGAAATGGCGCCCGATGCCGCGCTGAATCCCAAGGTCATGGCCAACTATCCGTTCAGCCGCCTGTCCGGCCCTGCAAACGTGCTGATCATGCCGGGCCTGCAATCGGCCAACATTTCGGCCAAGCTGCTGCGCGAACTGGCCGGCAATGCCGTGATCGGCCCGATGATGGTCGGCATGGAAAAGCCGGTGCAGATTGCCCCGATGACCGCGATCGCGCCCGACATCCTCACGCTGGCGGTGCTGGCGGCGGCGGGCGTCGCGGGCTGATCACCCTGCTGTGGCGGCCTCGGCAACGAGGCCGCCGACCAGCAGCGCCAGCCCCTTTTCATAGCTGCGCTTCAGGTCGAACAGCCCGGACAGGAAGTCCGCCATCGCCGCGTTCTCGCGGTAGAGCGCCCACCCGAGCGTCAGCGACAGCACCGCCGCCTGCGCCTCCAGCGCGTCCTCGCGGTTAAAACCCAGCATGACCAGCGGCGCCGCCATGGCTTCGGCCGCCGGTTCGTCGGGCTGCGCCAGCGGGCTTGCGGTCGCCAGCAACCGCGCCGCGTCGCGGTGGCCGGCCAGCGCATCGCGCAGCCCCAGCCCCAGCCGCATCAGCCAGTCGCGCGCCGTGGCAGAGCCCTCCTGCGCATGGCGCGCCTCGCCATAGATTTCCTGCGCCATCAGCGCGATCAGCGCACCCTTGTCCTTCACGTGCCAATACAGCGCGGGCGCCTGCACACCCAGCCGCGCCGCCAGCGCGCGCATGGTGATGCCCTCCAGCCCTGCCTCGTCGAGAAGATCGAAAGCCGCGCGCAGGATCGCATCGCGGCCAAGGGCGGTGTCACGCTGTCGGGCCATGCGCGCAGGGTTTGACAATTTAACATTGTTAAGTAAAGTGGCGGCACGACGTTTTGGGAGAGACTTCGATGATTCACGTGCGCAATGCCTGGCATGTTGCCTGCTGGTCGATGGACCTTGAAACCGCCAAGCCTTTCGCCATCACCATGGCCAACGATCCCATCGTGATCTTTCGCACCGAAGGCGGCCGCGTCGTCGCGCTCGAAGACCGCTGCGTCCACCGCCTTGCCCCGCTCTCCCTCGGCCGCTGCGAAGGCGAGGCCTTGCGCTGCATGTACCATGGCCTGAAGTTCGAGGCGGACGGCGCGTGCAGCGAAATTCCGGGGCAGGACCTGATCCCCGCCACCGCCCGCGTGCGCAGCTATCCGGTGGTCGATCGCCACAGCTGGATCTGGGTCTGGCTGGGCGATCCGGCCAAGGCAGACCCGGCACTGATCCCGCCCGCCGTCGGCTTCGACCATCCCGATTACATCCTCGGGCGCGGCCAGCTCGATTATGCCGCGCAGGCCCGCCTGATCCACGACAACCTGTGCGATTTCACGCACTTGTCCTACGTCCACTACGCCAGTTTCGGCGCCAACGAGGAATGGGCGCACACCCGGCCAAAGGTGACCGTGCTGCCGCGCGCCGTCCGCTTTGAACGCTGGGTGCGCGCGCAATCGGGCATGCGTTCGGGCGGGGAAGAAGTCGATGTGTGGTCCTCGTACGAATACCACGTGCCCGGTGTGCTGCTGATGCCCAGCGCCTCCTATCCGGTCGGCACCGCCGATGCGCTGGGCGACGCGCCCCCGGCGCCCGATATGCCGGCGATGGGCGTCACCTTCACCAGTCAGGCCGTCACCGCGCTCACCGACAGCACCAGCCGCTATTTCTTCAGCTGGGGCCCGCGCCGCGATCAGGGCGACGAAGCCCTGCGCGACATGCTGATGGGCATTGCCGGCATGGCCTTCGCCGAAGACAAGCTGATGATCGAGGCGCAGCAAAAGGTCATCGACCTCGATCCCACCCGGCAGGTGATGCCCGCGACCTTCGACAAGGGCGTCATCCTGTTCAACCGGCTGGTCGAACGGCTTGCCCGCGAAGAGGGGCAAACGGTCAGCGAAGCGGCGTGATCTTAGGGGCGCGGCATCGCCCGCTCGTCCTCCGCCCGCCGAAGGATTCGCGCCCACCTCTCCCAGCCGTCCATCCGCTCCCGGTCCATGCGCCGGGCAAAAGGAAGCGGGACCCCGGGTCAAGCCCGGGGTGACGGGAATAGCTGCGTGTTGCCGCTGGCCCGAAAGCGGTGCATTCCGCCCAAAAAGGGTGGCCTCTTCGCCAAATCCCTCCCCGGCCGTCACCCCGGACTTGATCCGGGTGTGGATTCACATTGGAAGTGCAACGGCATGAAGGTTTCGGCTGGAGTTTTGAATCCGAGGCATTTTCTGGGTG
>JBDLVU010000137.1:0-7010 GCA_039804665.1 Pseudomonadota bacterium
TTGCCGAGACCGGTGGCCGCCGAATAGAAGATCTTGTCGGTATCCGCCACGCCCACGGTCATCGCGTTGACAAGGATGTTGCCATCGTACGCGGGGTGGAAGTTGGTTTCGCCGCCGACCGTCGGCACGCCCACGCAGTTGCCATAGCCGCCGATGCCGGCGACGACGCCCTGAACCAGATGCTTCATCTTCGGGTGATCGGGCCGGCCGAAACGCAGCGCGTTCATGTTCGCCACGGGGCGCGCGCCCATCGTGAATACGTCGCGCAGGATGCCGCCAACGCCTGTCGCCGCGCCCTGATAGGGTTCGATGTAGCTCGGGTGGTTGTGGCTCTCCATCTTGAAGATGGCGGCCTGCCCGTCACCGATGTCGATGACGCCGGCGTTCTCGCCGGGGCCGCAGATCACCCAGGGCGCCTCGGTCGGCAACTTCTTCAGGTGAAGGCGGCTCGACTTGTACGAGCAGTGCTCCGACCACATGACCGAAAAGATACCGAGTTCCACAAGGTTCGGCTCGCGCCCCAGCGCGTGAAGCACGCGGGCGTATTCTTCCTCGGACAGCCCGTGGGCGGCGACGATCTCAGCGGTGATTTCGGACATGGCGCTGCCCTTAGCGATAAGCCGCGCTTTGCGCCAGACCTTCCGGGCACCACGTGCTCCCGCTTGACCCGCCGCGCGCACCCGGTCAAAGCTGCGCAGGATGGGAACCCATGACGATATCGCCGCGCTTTCGTTCGAACAGGCGCTGAAGGCGCTTGAGGACGTTGTGCGCCGGCTGGAAAGCGGGGAGGCGCCGCTTGACGAATCGATTGAGCTGTATGCGCGCGGCGACGCCTTGCGCGGGCACTGCCAGGCGCGGCTCGATGCGGCGCAGGCGCGGATCGAGGCGATCGTGACTGATCGTGACGGCCGGGCGCAGGGCACGCGCCCGTTCGACGAATCCGCAGCGTGAGCGACGTGGCCGAGACGCACCGCCCGCAGACGCCGCTAGCCGGGGCACTTGCCGCGATTCAGCGTGAGGTAGACGCCTGTTTCGACACGCTGCTGCCAATTCCGGGCGATCCGCGCGACCGGCTTTTGGAGGCGATGCGTTATGCTGCCATCGGCGGTGGCAAGCGGCTGCGCCCGCTGCTTGTCGCGTCCGTAGCCGAATTGTTCGGTGCCGATCGCACTATGGCCGTCCGCGCGGGCACCGCGATAGAGGCAATTCACGTCTATTCGCTTATCCACGACGACCTGCCTTGCATGGATGACGATGCCCTGCGGCATGGCAAGGCAACGGTGCACGTCGCCTTTGACGAGGCAACTGCCGTCCTTGCGGGCGATGCGCTCCATGCCTTCGCGTTCGAAGTCCTTTCCGATCCTGACCTGATCGGCGATCCGTTCACGCGGATCGAACTGGTGCGGACGCTGGCGGTGGCAAGCGGTGCGCAGGGCATGGCGGGCGGCCAGATGATGGACATCGCCGCCGAAACTGCCTCGTTCGACCTGCCGACGGTGACTCGCCTGCAACAGCTCAAGACCGGTGCACTGCTGGCGGCGGCGGTGGAAATGGGCGCGATCCTCGGCCGTGTGCCGGCAGAAGGCCGCACGCACCTGCGCGGTTATGCGCGCGATATCGGCCTTGCCTTCCAGATTGTCGACGACCTGCTCGATGCCGAAGGGGACGAGGCCGCCGCAGGGAAGGCGCTGCGCAAGGATGCGGCGCAGGGCAAGGAAACCTTCGTTTCGCTGCTGGGCATCGAACGTGCGCGCGAACAGGCGCGCTTCCTGGTCGATCAGGCCATCGGGCAACTTGCTTCGCATGGCGAGGAGGCCGACCTGCTGCGCGATCTGGCGCGGTTCATTGTCGAAAGGGATCGTTGAAATGGGGGAGAGGATCGGGGTGTACCCCGGCACGTTCGATCCGATCACGCTGGGGCATCTCGACATCATCCGTCGCGGTGCCAAGCTGGTCGACAGGCTGATCATCGGCGTTACCACCAATCCGTCGAAAAACCCGATGTTCACGCCGGAAGAGCGCATGGCGATGGTCGAGCGCGAAGTGGCGGTGCAGGGCATCGACAACGTGTCGGTGATGGGTTTCAACGCATTGCTGATGAAATTTGCCGAACGCCAGGGCGCCAGCGTGATCGTGCGCGGCCTGCGCGCCGTGGCCGACTTTGAATACGAATACCAGATGGCCGGCATGAACCAGCAGCTGAACGACCGGATCGAAACCGTCTTCCTGATGGCCGACGTCTCGCTCCAGCCGATCGCGTCGAAGCTGGTCAAGGAAATCGCGCTGTTCGGCGGCGAGATTTCCGAGTTCGTGACGCCGGCCGTGCGCGAGGACGTGGTGGCGCGCGTCAAGGTGCTGGGCCAGCTGGGCGAGTATTGATTGCGCGCGCCGGAATGTCGGCGTGGATTACGGATTTGTTCATTGCAGCGTCAGCGCCGTGGGCCTATCCGCGCAGGCTGATGTTCTCGACAGGTGGTTCCCGGATGGTTTCGCGTTTTCTTGCCACGATCGCGGTTGGCGCCGCCCTGCTAGCAACCCCCGCGATGGCACAGCGGAGCGAAAAGGACCCGGTCAAGCCGATCAAGGTCGATCGCGTCGTCTCGTCGAACAAGGTGCAATACGCGGTCGATACCGACCAGTCGCATGATCCCGAAAACGTTCTGTACCTCGATCTGTCGAACGGTGGCCGCGTGGCGATCCGCCTGATGCCATCGTGGGCGCCGCATCACGTGGAGCGCATCAAGCAGCTGGTGCGCGAAGGGTTCTATAACGGGATCATCTTCCACCGCGTGATCGAAGGCTTCATGGCCCAGACCGGGGACCCGACGGGTACCGGGCAGGGCGGATCAAAGCTGCCAGACCTGCAGGCCGAGTTCAACGACGTGCCCCACTTGCGCGGCACTGTCTCCATGGCGCGCACCGATGAGCCGAACTCGGCCAACAGCCAGTTCTTCATCGTGTTCTATCCCCGCCTGGCGCTGGATCACAAATACACCAATTTCGGCCGCGTGATCGCTGGCATGGATTCTGTGGACACGATCGTGCGGGGCGAGCCGCCCGCGAACCCGACGAAGATCGTGCAGGCCTCCATTGCAGTGGACAACAAGCCGCAGCCAGCGCCGCCTGCTGCGGTTACGGCGCCCGCGATCACGGCCGACATGCTGAGCCATTCAAAGTCCAACTGATTTTCCGTGCAGGTTGATCTGTTCGATTTCGTGCTGCCGCAGGAGCGTATCGCCCTGCGGCCGGCGCGCCCGCGCGATGCGGCGCGGATGCTTGCTGTGCGGGGCGAAGGACCGCTTGAAGACCTGACTGTGCGCGATCTGCCCCGCCTGCTGAAGGCGGGCGACGTGCTGGTGTTCAACGACACGCGGGTGATTCCGGCCCAGCTCGAAGGGCGCCGGGGCGATGCCCGGATCGGTGCGACGCTGCACAAACGGCTGGACCTGCGCCGCTGGCAGGCATTCATCCGCAATGCAAAGCGCCTCCGTGAAGCCGATGTGATCGATTTCGGTGCCGGCGTCTCCGCCACGGCCGAGGCACGCCACGCCGATGGCAGCTGGACGTTGTTCTTCCCCGGCGAGGAACCGGTGGAAGTCTTGCTCGAACGCGCCGGGCGGATGCCGCTGCCTCCGTATATCGCGGGCAAGCGCCCCACGGACGAACAGGACAGGCAGGACTACCAGACCATGTTTGCCACGCGCGATGGCGCGGTGGCAGCGCCCACGGCTGCGCTACACTTCACACCGGGCTTGCTGGCGGCGCTGGCCGACGCCGGCATCGGCCATGAAACTTTGACGCTGCACGTCGGCGCGGGCACGTTCCTGCCGGTGAAGGCCACCGACACCGCCGATCACCAGATGCATGCGGAATGGGGCCGTATCGATGCCGCGACGGCCGACCGGCTCAACGCCGTGCGTGCAGCGGGCAACCGGGTGATCGCGGTTGGCACGACCAGCCTGCGCCTGCTGGAAAGCGCGACGGGGGAGGACGGTGTGATCCGTCCGTTCGAGGGCGACACCGCTATCTTCATAACGCCCGGCTATCGTTTCCGCGCCATTGACGGGCTGATGACCAATTTCCACCTGCCCAAGTCAACGCTGTTCATGCTGGTCAGCGCGCTGATGGGGCTGGACCGGATGCAGGCCGCCTATGCCCACGCCATTGCCGATGGCTATCGCTTCTACAGTTACGGCGACGCCAGCCTGCTGCTGCCGTCAGCCTGACGTCATACGATCAGGAAGTCTCCCGCAACCAGCGCCGGGTGGCCCTTGATCGTGGCAAGGGCGATGGCGGCACTGCCTCCCGTCCCGTCGGCGTCGTAATAAAGCGCGCCGGTGGCCGTGTCATAGACGATCCGGTCGCTGGCATCCTGCGCGGTCGTTGCGCCGGCTGCGGCCAGAAAGGCGTCGGGCGAAAGAGCCCCCGCCGTCGCCCCAAGGCCGGGCATCACGGTGTGCGACAACGCGATGATGTCCCCTTGCACATGGCTGAAGTCTGCGATCGTGTCGCGGTTGGTGCTGCCGGGCGCGCTGTCGAACACGAAGCGATCCGCGCCCAGGCCTCCAACCAGCGAATCCTTGCCCGCTCCGCCATAAAGCCTGTCTGCGCCGGTGCCGCCGTACACCGTATCATTGCCCACCCCGCCGCGCAGGATGTCGGTGCCCGCGCCGCCGTAAAGCTTGTCAGCGCCGCCGTTGCCGAAGATGGAATCGTTGCCCGCGTCGCCCTGCAGCAGGTTTGCCCCGGCCCCCCCGCGGATCACATCATTGCCCGCACCTCCCCGCATCGCAGGCAGGAATGGCAGGTCAAGAATGTCGTTCCGAGTCGTGCCCACGCCGGTATCGGCCAGCACCGCCAGGTCCAGCGCGTCGATGCTGTAGGCATGGCCCCGGTAATACGCCACGCCGTTCATCAGGCCCAGTAGCGGGTCTGTGCTCAGCGAAGGATCCGCGCCAGAGTTGCCGTAGTGCGTATAGTTGTTGTTCGTCAGCGGAATGGCACCGCCGGTCAGCGCGCGCACGTTCGGCCCGTCGAACATCACCGCGCCATCAACGATCTTCAGGCGATAATCATATGGAGTCTTGTAATTGTCGGAGAACGTGCCGGCGGTTTCGTTGTAGTAACCCGTAAAGCCCAGCGCATGGCCGAGTTCGTGGATGATGGTCGAAAGCCCGTCGGTGCGGTTGCTCGGGCAATCGCCGCGTGTGGCGGGCGTTAGGTCGAGAAACAGCTCGTTCAGCAGATAGTCCGGATAGATCCGGATCACGACATCGGGATCGGACGAGGCAACTTTGGCATTGCCTTCGAGTTGCCATGAGGGGCTGCCCACTGCGTAGTTGACGATCCCGGACTGTGCTGCCGTGCTGCCATTGCCCCATGTGCCGTCTGCGCGCTGGCTGGGAACGGCGTTGGTGATCTCGATTCGGATCGTCAGGTTGGCGTTGCCCGCCAGCTTCAGGCTCCACTGCCGGACGGCCTCGGTCGCCACGCCTTGCAGCAGATCGACGGTCGATTGCGCGACACCAGCCGTGTTAAGCATCTGGAACGTAGCGTTGATCGTCATGCCATCCTCCCCGCGAAGGTTATCCTAGCGGGCAAGAATTGGCGATCGGTGAACGCGGCCTACAGCAGCCCCGCAATATGTCGGCCCAGGTTCCACAGGAAAGGCGGCACGGCCAGCCGCGCCGCTTCGCCCAGCACCTGCCGCGGCGTGCGGCCCGGGCCAGCAGAAACGATGTCGGACGGAGCAAAGCGGTTCTGTTCGTCAAGCGCGAACACCGTGCTGCGATAGCCGAGCTTGTCGCGCGCGGCCACGCGGCGGGTGTAGTAATACGTCGCCACCGAACGCCGCGTTGCCCGGCCGCCGGTGTTGACGGGCGCGGTGTGCCCGTGGAAGCTGTTGGGCCCGTGCGCGAAGATCACCGTGCGCCCCATCACCGGCGCGATCGACCGCACGATCCGCCGCTCGCGGCTGCACCACAGTTCCAGCTCGCCACCCCAGTCCGCCTGCCAGTCCTCGTTGAGGTAGGTGATCGCAACCAGCGCGTTATCGAGCATCGTCTGGCGGTGTCGATTGAAATCGAGGTGGATGTCGAAGTGCCCGCCATCGCGGCATTCGTGCAGGCCGCCGTTGAGCAGCGCCGGGTCCACGAACAGCGGGCTCACGTCGGCCATCTGCGACAGGAAACCGACCATCGCGTGGCGATGCATCATGTCGAAATAGCGTAACGTCGCTGGCCCGAAGTGCGCCGGATCGGTGGAGCGCACGGTCAGTTCGTGCGGATTGGCTATGGTGCGCGCGCCCGCCAGCCCGGTATCGAACTCATCGGCCACCGCACGCAGCAACGGCAGCGCAAACAGCTGATCGATCACGATGTGCGGAAATGGCGCCGCGCCGAGGAAAGCGGTACGGCACTGGTGGCGATAGGCGGGATCGCCCAGATCGCGCCCCATGTCCTGATCGTGCGCGCACGGCGGCGCCTCAGCATACATCGTGGCCATGAATCGCCCCCTTTGCGAACGGCTCAGCCTGCGCCTGACCGTGCCATCCGCCAATACGGGCAAGCGCTCAGGGGTTGAACCATGCCCATACCAGCCGTCCCGTCAGGCCCAGGCTGACCGTGACCAGCAGGGGCCGGATCACTTTGGCGCCAAACCGGGTTGCGGCGTGACTGCCCAGCCATGCTCCGGCGATGGCGCCCATGCCCATGCACAGGCCCAGCATCCACAGCACTTGCCCGCCGAGCGCGAACACGATGCCGCTGGCGATGTTGCTGGTCACATTCAGCAGCTTGGTCAGCCCCGTTGCCCGCGTCAGCCCCAGCCCGCGCAGGCTGACCAGAGTGGTGGTGTAAAACTGCCCCGCGCCCGGACCGAAGAACCCGTCATAGAACCCGACCGTACCCGCAACCGGCAGGTATCCCCGGTCGGTCAGGCGCGCATGGCTGTCGCTGTCGTCCATGCGCGGCGAAAGCACGGTGTAAAGCGCCACCGCCATCAGCAGCAGC
>JBDLVU010000138.1:0-6976 GCA_039804665.1 Pseudomonadota bacterium
CCTTCACGATCTCGCCACTATGGCGGGCGCGTTCGTCCACGTCGGCCACGGTGCTGTCCACCTGCCGCGCGCTGTCTGCGGTGGTCTCCACCGCCGAGGCGACATGGCGCATCATTTCCGATGCGCGCGCCAGTGCGGCGGCCTGGCGTTCGGTGCGGTGCGCCTGATCATCGGCGGCGGCGCTGATCTCGCCCGCGCCCAGATTGATGTGCTCGGCCGCCTCGGTCATGTGCACGATCATGTTGCTGATCTCATGCCGCATCCCGTGGAAATCGCGCGCGATCTGCTGATAGACCGTGGGCACGTCTTCCAGCCCCATCCGCAAATCGCCGGTGGCCATCGCGGCCATCGCCTTGCCCATGCGCGCGATAACCTCGCTGCGCCCTTCTTCCTCTGCCTTGAAATAGGCGGAAAGCGCGGCCTCCATATCCAGCAGCCCGGTCTTGACCAGCGTGGCGATCGTCCGGCCCAGCTTGCGGCCGAACAGGCGCCCCACCGGGTGCGCGGCCACGCTGCGCTCGATCATTTCCTCCAGCACAACGGCATACCCGCCGATATAGTACGAAGCGCTGAGACCGATATCGGCATGGACCCGCCCGACCTTTTCGGACCGGGCAATCGCATCGGCGTCGAACCGGCCGGAAAACAGCCGATCCCAGTGGTTCAGCTGCGCCCCGGCCGCCTTGACGCGCAATTCGCTGGTCGGCAGCATGCGCGATGCCCCCGGGTGCGAGGCGATAAGATGGTAAAGGCGATCGAGCGCCGCCTTGCCCCTGCGCCGCACAATCTGAAGCACCGCGGGGAACACGGTATAGTTTTCGGGGCTGAGGGAAACGAAGGTATCGCGCGGCCCTGAAGCCTTGGTGCCACCCTGCATCGACGTAACGTCCACTGTTGCTGCCTGTGCGCGCAAGGTGCTCCCGGCTGGTTAACATCGCCCGTCAAACGGCATCCGTATCAGCGCAGCGCTTCGCCATCCCACGCGCGCGATTCTCGATAGACGGTGGCGCTCACCCCCTGCCGCGTCTTGAAAAAGCGGGCGAAGTAGGCCGGGTCTGCAAACCCCAGCGCCTCGGCCACCGCCGCCACCGGCGTTCCTGTAAACGCCAGATAGCGCCGCGCTTCCAGCAGCAGGCGGTCATGCGCGATGGTGGCCGGCGCGCGGCCAAAGCGGCTGCCGCAGGCGCGCGTCAGCGTGGCACGCGTGGTGCCGAGCGCGGCGGCATAGTCCTCAACGCTCCAGTGTTCGCGATAGTGAACCTCCACCAGCGCGCGGAACCGTGCCGCCAGCCGCCCGCGCGGGTCTGCCCCCTGCCCCCCGGGCGTGCCCGCGGCGATCTGCGACACCATCGCCAGCACCAGCAGCACTTGCGCCAACACCGCCGGGTCGCCACCCCCGCCATGGGCATCGCCTTCACCCAGCCGGCGATCGAGGTCGGAGAGCAGCCAACCCAACCGCTCGGTGTCGCCGCTGGCTGCCGAAAGATCGATCCACGCCGCCGCGTCGCGCCGCAGCGGCAGCGCACGGCTGAACCCGGCAAGGCGCGGATCGTCGAGCAGGTCTGCCGCCAGCGACAGCACCCATCCTTCGGCTCCCCGGCTGAAGCGAAACGCATGGATCGAGCCCGAGGGAACCATGAACACGCCCGGCCCCGCCACGTCCGACCGCTGATCTTCGCTGGCGATGCGCGCGGTTCCGTCCTGCAACAGCAGCAACTGCATCAGGCCGGGATGAGCGTGTGGCTCGATCGTCCAACCGTGCCGGCTGGATCGGTCGAAGATGCGTTCGATATGCACGAATTCCGGCGCAATCGCTGCCGTACCTTCGCCATACAGGGCGAACCGGGTAACCTCACGCGGGCGGCCGATTGGGGCTTCCATGCATCCCTCCTGATGGCACGATGCCTCGGTTTGCACCAAAAGTGCAAGAGATTGCGCGGAACCTGCGTGGCCGCCGCCGGGCAATGGCGGCATCTTCTCCGCAACAACTGGAGAGGAGGGAAACCCATGACCGATGCAGGTGTGCTGGCCCAGCCGGCGTTCCGTTTCGATCCCTATTCGCCGGCGATGGATGCCGATCCGTTCCCGGCTTACAAAACACTGCGCGATGAATACCCGTGCTTCTGGTCCGAAGAGGCCGGCAAGTGGGTGCTGTCGCGCTATAGCGACATTCTCAACGCACTGCAGGACTGGCGCACCTACAGTTCGGCGCAGGGCAATCTGGTCGATGAATTTCCCGGCCGCGCGGGATCGACGCTCGGCAGCAGCGACCCGCCGCGCCACGACCGCCTGCGCGCGTTGATCCAATCGGCGGTGACCAAGCGCGCGCTCGATCACATCGTGGAGCCCGCCCGCGCGGTTTGCCGCACCCACCTTTCCGCGCTGGCCGGCAAGCGCGAGTTCGATCTGGTGGGCGACTACGGCGCCAAGGTGACGGTGGACTTTCTGTTCCATCTCTTCGCGCTGCCCGAAGAAAACGCCGATCTGGTCCGCCACAATGCGGTGCTGATGGTGCAGACCGATCCCGTCACCCGCAAGAAAAGCGAGGAACACCTCGCCGCCTTCCGCTGGATGGCCGACTATGCCGAAAAGCTCGTGCAGGACCGCAAGAAGAACCCGGGCGACGACCTGCTCTCCAACTTCATCACGGCCGAGATCGATGGCGAGAAACTGCTCGACCTTGAAGTGCAGTTGACCGTGACCACGCTGATCATGGCGGGGATCGAAAGCCTGTCCGGCTTCATGGCGATGTTCGGCCTGAACCTGGCCGAGCTGCCCGATGTGCGGCGCGCGGTGGCGGCAGACGTGTCGCGGATTCCGGATGCCATTGAGGAATCGTTGCGCTTCAACACCTCGGCCCAGCGCTTCAAGCGCACGCTGACCCGCGATGTAGAGCTACATGGGCAAACGATGAAGGCGGGCGACGCGGTCATCCTCGCCTATAGCTCCGCCAACCGCGACGAACGCGTGTTCGAAAACCCGGATGTCTACGACCTCGGCAGGCGGCCCAAGCGCCATCTCGGCTTCGGCGGCGGCGTCCATGCCTGCCTGGGTTCCGCCATCGGCCGCCTCGCCACGCAGATCGCGTTCGAGGAATTGTTGACGGCGGTGCCCGATTTCACACGGACGACGGACACGCTGAACTGGGTCTCCAGCTCGAACTTCCGCAGTCCCAAGGCCTTGCCCGTCGCACGCCTCTGACGCGCGCACAGGGTCGCATGATGCGGCGTTCCGGTCTCTCCCCCGGAACGCCGCGTTCCTGCGTTACTTGCCCTACTTGCCCTGCCAGTTCGGCTTGCGCTTTTCGGCAAAGGCGGCGGCGCCTTCGCGCGCGTCCTGACTGGTGAACACGGGCCGAACATAGGCTTCCTGCCGATCCCACATTTCCGCCTCGGTCCATTCGTGCGAATCGCGGATGATGCCCTTGGATGCGATCAGGCCCAGCGGCCCGTTCTCGGCAATGCGCGCGGCCAGCACCTTGGCGGCTTCGATCGAGGGTCCATCCGAAATCTGGTTGATGAATCCGAGTTCATAGGCGCGCTGCGCGCTGATGAAATCGCCGGTCAGCGCCAGCTCCATCGCGATGCGCGGTGGAATCTGGCGCGGCAACTTGATCAGCCCCCCCGCAGCGGCGGCAAGGCCTCGCTTGGTTTCGGGAATTCCGAACTTCGATGCCGCGTTCGCCACGATCAGGTCGCACGAAAGCGCCAGTTCCATGCCGCCAGCCAGGGCGTAGCCATCCACCGCCGCGATGATCGGCTTCTTCGGCGTCCATTGCGAAAGCCCGCCAAAGCCGCGCCCCGGAACCGAAGGGGATTCGCCGCGCAGGAAGCCCTTCAGGTCCATGCCCGAACAGAACGTACCGCCCGCGCCGGTCAGGATCGCCACGCGCAAGTCGGTCTCGGCATCCAGTCGGTCCATCGCCGCAGAAATGCCCTCGGCCGCCGCCTTGTTCATCGCGTTCTTTGCCTCGGGACGGTTGATCGTGACGATCAGCACGTTGCCATCCACTTCAGTCAGAACCTCGGGGGCCTCGCTCATGACATCCTCCTCGCAGAACTTAATTGATCGATTAAGCACTAGTCGCGAAGCAATGGCCCTGTCCAGCCCTTGCCGCAATCGCCCCTGCCGTTTTTGCGGGGCTTCTTGCGCGGGCGCACGCACCTGCTAAGGGGTCGGCGATTCTCTCCCCAGGCAGCAGACAGGACGGACATGGCGAAGATCAAGGTGAAGAACCCGGTCGTCGAACTCGACGGCGACGAAATGACCCGGATCATCTGGGAATGGATCCGTGAACGCCTGATCCTCCCCTATCTCGACATCGATCTTAAGTACTATGATCTTTCGGTCGAAAAGCGCGACGAAACGGACGACCAGATCACGATCGATTCCGCCAACGCGATCAAGCAGTACGGCGTGGGCGTGAAGTGCGCCACCATCACCCCGGACGAAGCGCGCGTCGAGGAATTCGGCCTGAAGCAGATGTGGAAGTCGCCCAACGGCACCATCCGCAACATCCTGGGCGGCGTGGTCTTCCGCGAACCCATCGTGATCCAGAACGTGCCGCGCCTGGTGCCGGGCTGGACCGATCCCATCGTGGTCGGCCGTCACGCATTTGGCGACCAGTACCGCGCCACCGATTTCGTGGTCCCGGGCCCGGGCAAGCTGCGCCTGATCTGGGAAGGCGACAACGGCGAAGTGATCGACCGCGAAGTGTTCAACTACCCGTCGGGCGGCGTCGCCATGGCGATGTACAACCTCGACGATTCGATCCGCGATTTCGCCCGCGCCTCGTTCAACTATGGCCTCGGCCTTGGCTGGCCGGTGTACCTGTCGACCAAGAACACCATCCTCAAGGCTTATGACGGCCGCTTCAAGGACCTGTTCCAGGAAGTGTTCGACAGCGAAGGCTTCAAGGAAAAGTTCGCCGCCGCCGGCATCGTCTACGAACACCGCCTGATCGACGACATGGTCGCCTCGGCGCTCAAGTGGTCGGGCAAGTTCGTGTGGGCCTGCAAGAACTACGATGGCGACGTTCAGTCCGACACCGTGGCGCAGGGCTTCGGCTCGCTGGGCCTGATGACCTCGGTCCTGATGACTCCCGATGGCAAGACGGTTGAAGCGGAAGCCGCGCACGGCACCGTGACGCGCCACTATCGCCAGCACCAGCAGGGCAAGCAGACCTCGACCAACCCGATCGCATCGATCTTCGCGTGGACGCGCGGCCTGATGTATCGCGGCAAGTTCGACGAGACCCCCGATGTGGTGAAGTTCGCCGAAACGCTGGAGCGCGTCTGCATCCAGACCGTGGAAAGCGGCGCGATGACCAAGGACCTCGCCATCCTGATCGGCCCCAACCAGCCGTGGATGACCACCGAGAAGTTCTTCGAAGCCATCGTCGAGAACCTCGAAAAGGAAATGGCTAACTGGGCCTGATCGTCCGGTTTTCCTGTCCCGAACACGAAAGGCCTCGGTATTTTACCGGGGCCTTTTTGTTTTTTGCTGCAATTTCCGGGGATTTCGGAGAACAGGGCGTTTCGCCCCGGCGCAATCTTGTGTCTGGATCGCGGCGGGGCACGGAGTGAACGGCACGATGGATTCCCGGTTGATTGTTGTGGCGGCCATTTTCGCGGCAAGCCTGTTGGGCCTGCTCGCCATCATCGTCGTCACGATCCGCCGCCGCAGCCCGCGCCTGCGCAACAAGAGCGAGGCGGCAGCCTCAGACCGCGCCATGCGCCGCCAGCTTCGCAAAGGCGAAACCCCCGCGCGCCGGCGCCCGATCTCCGTGGCAACTCTCGACCTCACCGACGAATACCTTGAAAGCGAACAGGCCAAAGCATCGCCGCCTGTGACCGAAGCCGGGAGCGCAGCCATCGCGTTCCGCCGCCACTTCCCACCGCTGCTCGGCGCCGAAAGCCGCAGCTTCTTCGGCGGCCTGCCTCGCGTGCGCAACAGCTTCGCGTGGCCGCTTGGCGCCGATGGCAAACCGCTGCATTTCATCCTCCAGATCGATCTGGCGCACGTGCCTGCCTCGCGGGGCCGCGACGCGCTGCCCGACGATGGCCTGCTGCTGCTGTTCATGGAACTTGAATGGGGCGCGCAGCCTTCGTTCCATGTGCTCCACGATACGGGTGGCACCGGCCCGCTGCACGATTTCGTCCCGCCGCACGATATCGCGCCCGCCTATGGCGATGCGGGCGTCGATGTCTGGCCGTGGGCGCTGGAACCGCAGGACCGCACCCCGATCCTGCCGCAATGGCCGTTCGATCCCGTGGCCGTGACGTTTCATCCCGATGGCACGCCCGATGTCGACGCGTTGCTGGCCGTGCAGGGCGAAGACATCCACGCCGACCCGTTCGGACCGCAGGACTTCGAAGGCATGGCCAACCCCTGGCCCGGCTTCCCGCACGATTGGCTCGCGGTGCAGATCGCCTCCGCCCAGTTGGTGCGCGAGGCGGAACGTGTCCTGCTCCAGCCGCCCACCGGACCGTGGGCCAGCCTTTCCGAAACCGACCGCGTGGCCATGCTCGAACAGGTCCAGGGTGAAGCCCGCGCCTGGTTTGACCACGCCGTTGCGCAGAACCCGTTCGAAGCCGTGGGCGCCAACGAACGCGGCGTGTTCTGGCAGTGGTTTGCCGCGCAAGCGCCGCTATCGCACGATATCGCCCCGCAGGTGTTCGAAGCCGCGCTCGAAACCAGCCTTCACGCCCATCCACCGGTCGCCTCGCGCCTGCCGGTGGAACTGCTGCTGCGCCTGATCCACCGCCACGCGCTGGTGATGCGCATCGACGATGGCTATCACCCGCAAGTCCCCGCCCGTCTCTTGCCCGCGCCCGCCGCCATCCCGCCGGCAGAGGCAGGCCTTGCGCAAAGCCACATCCTGCTGCTCGAACTGGCGAGCGATCCCGCCATCGGCCTTCATTTCGGCGAGGCGATTCACCGCTTCTGGATCACGCCCGGCGATCTCGCAGCGCGC
>JBDLVU010000139.1:0-6959 GCA_039804665.1 Pseudomonadota bacterium
CGAACACGGTCACGTCATAAACGTCCACCGCCTGCACGGTGGCCTGCATCTCGTCGATGGAATCGTCCATCGCGCCGATCAGGCTGGTGATGGAACTGCGGTCGAACGGGGTCAGGAACGTCTCGCGCACGGTGCGCAGCACTTCGCGGATCACGTTGTCGCCGTCGTTCTCGCGCTCGATCACCTCGCGGATGTGGTCCGCCGGGTTTCCGGTGCCTTGCAACAGCCGCGCCAGCGCGTCGGCGCCGGCCACCAGCGTCTGGGCATGGGCCTCGAACAGTTCGAAGAAGTTTCCGGTCTTGGGCAGCAGGCGCTGGAACCAGGCAGACATGTGTGCGATCCTCGATTTGTGGGCCACCGCGGCAAGCACCCCCGTGCGGCGCGTGGCGGCCTGGAATTCGGATGTGGCGAACGAACGCATCAGTTCGTGCAGGTCGGCTTCGTCCACCTTGTCGGCTGCTTCGGCCAGCGTGAACCAGCAGCGTTCGCGCTGGTGGCTTTCCTTCCAGGTGGCGAGTTCCTCGGTTACGGCCAGCGGAAACACGTCCACGTCGACCATCAGCGAGGCACCGCTGCCCTTACGCTTGCGATAGCGGTAGCTGCCCAGCGGCACCGGGCACACCAGCCCGCGCACGCCCGCTTCCTCCTCCGCTTCCACAGCGGCAGAGGCGTGGGCGGTCAGGCCGGTCACGGCATTGCCCTTGGGCACCACCCAGCGCCCCGTCCCGCGCGATGTCACCAGCAACACGCGCACGCTGGCATCCGGTCCGGAACCTTCGGTGCGATAGGGCAGGGCGGCGATCTGGCGGATGGCGTGTCTCTATGCGGGAATCGGGTGTGAATGCCCGGGCGCGCTGCCACGACTGTCAAGAATCCGCAACATTTCGTGCCAGCCTGTCCCCGGCCACATGCACGAAACGCAAAAAAATGGGCCGGTCGGTTGCCCGATCGGCCCTGGAAGTTTTGGGAGAGGATGCCTGAAAGGCCCGTCCGATGTGGGCCGCAGACCGATTCTTCGCAAGTGCGAAGGGAGCAACTGCAATTGCGAAAACTGCAATTGAAGTGCCGGGCGCTACCGACCCTGGCGGTTAAAGAGACACGGATGTGCCTGTATTCGCAGCAGTTTCTGCTGCTGCCACCACAGCCATCACTGCCATCGATTGCGCGATATCGACCGAATCGCTGGAATTGCCCCGGAGGGCAAGCGCCAGTTCGCCATAGAATCGGCGCTGGTCACCCGGAATGGATGGCACAGTCCGCTGCCCGGCTGCGTCGTGCAGCACCAGCGGGTCGCTATCGATCCCCCATCCGGCCGCCCCCGGGCGCATGCCCGCCAGTAGTTGCGCTTCCTGCGGATCGAGGCGTTCCTTGATCAAGCTGCCCTTGTCCCCATGGATCACAAAGCGTCGTGATCCGCCCGCCACCAGCATCCCGGCGTGCAGCACGACCCGCAGCGTATCGTATTCAAGGATCACATGCGCCCAATCGGTCGCCTGCGCGCCCGCGCGCTGGAGCGCCATTGATGCCGTCACACGCCGGGGCGGCCCGAACAGCAGAAGCGCCTGATCGACCAGATGCGGACCAAGATCGAACCACACGCCGCTGCCCGGCCCGGCATTCTCGCGCCAGCGGTCCCGCACCTGCGGCCGGAACCGGTCGAAATGGGATTCGAAGTGCGAGACGGTGCCGACCAGCCCTTGATCGATGGCCGCGCGCACCGACAGGAAATCGCTGTCCCAGCGCCGGTTGTGGAACACCGTCAGCCGCACCCCCGCCGCGCCGGCGCGGTCGGCCAGATCCCGCGCTTCGGCCAGGCCGGGCGCAATCGGCTTTTCCACCACCACATGCTTGCCCGCCGCGATTGCGGCCTGTGCCAGCGGGGCGTGGCTGGCGTTGGGCGTGGCGATGACCACCAGGTCGATATCGTCCCGCGCGATCGCTTCCGCAGACGTGGACGCCACTTCCATCCCCGGCAGGTCGGCCCGCACGCGCCGTGCATCGCTGGATGCAACCACCCGTAGCGCGTATTCGGGCGATGCGCCGATCAGGGGGGCGTGGAACGTCCGCCCGGCATAGCCATAGCCGATCAGCGCAACGCCAATCGGGGCGGTCATGCGCCGACGAGGTCCTGCGCCAGCGCCTCGGCCACGCGAATGCCATCGACGGCGGCGGACAGGATGCCGCCGGCATATCCTGCGCCTTCGCCCGCCGGGTAAAGGCCGCGCGTGTTCAGGCTTTGAAAGTCCGCGCCGCGCGTGATCCGCACGGGCGATGAGGTGCGCGTTTCCACGCCCGTCAGGATCACATCTGGATGGTCATAGCCCGGCACCTGCCGGCCAAACACGGGCAGAGCCTCGCGCATGGATTCGATCACATAATCGGGCAGGCATTCGCGCAGGTCGGTCAGGTGCACGCCCGGCTGATACGACGGGATGACCGTGCCGAATTCGCCGGATGAAGCGCGCCCCGCCAGCAGATCGCCCAGCTTTTGCCCCGGCGCCTTGTAGTTCGATCCGCCCGCGGTGAAGGCAAGGCTTTCCCACTTGCGCTGGAATGCCACGCCGGCTAGCGGCCCGCCCGGATAATCGCGCGACGGATCGATATCCACGACGAGGCCGGAATTGGCATTGAATTCGGCGCGGGAATACTGGCTCATGCCGTTCGTTACGACGCGGCCTTCCTCGCTGGTGGCGGCCACCACGCGCCCGCCGGGGCACATGCAGAAACTGTAGACCGAACGGCCCGTCGATTTTGCCTGATGCGACAGCGAATAGGCCGCCGGGCCAAGGATCTTGTTGCCCGCAAACTGGCCATAGCGCGCCTTGTCGATCCAGCCTTGCGGGTGTTCGATGCGCACGCCGATGGCAAAGGGCTTTGCCTCCACATGCACGCCGCGATCGTGCAGCACGTGGAAGGTATCGCGTGCGGAATGGCCCACCGCCATCACCACGTGGCTGGCGGGAAGGAAGCTGCCGTCGGACAGGTGCAGCCCCTTCAACTTCCGGACGCCGTCCCGCTCCTCGATCTCGAAATCGTCGACGCGGGTGCCAAAGCGATATTCGCCGCCCAGCGCCTCGATCGTCTCGCGGATCGACATGACCATCGTCACCAGCCGGAACGTGCCGATGTGCGGGTGCGCCTCGGTCAGGATGTCATCCGGCGCGCCGGCCTTGACGAACTCCACCAGCACCTTGCGCCCCAGATGGCGCGGGTCCTTGATCCGGCTGTAGAGCTTGCCGTCCGAAAACGTGCCCGCTCCGCCTTCGCCGAACTGGACGTTGGATTCGGGCGTGAGCACCGATTTGCGCCACAGGGCCCAGGTGTCCTTGGTCCGCTCGCGCACGGCCTTGCCGCGTTCCACGATGATCGGCTTCAGCCCCATCTGCGCCAGGATCAGCGCGGCAAGCAGGCCGCACGGCCCCGCGCCGATCACCACCGGCCGCGCGCCGTTCCAGTCCGCAGGCGCCATCACCGGAAAGCGATAGCCCGTATCGGGCGAGGGGCGCAGGTGCTGGTCGCCCGCATGCCGCGCAAGAACGGCGGCTTCGTCGCGCAGCGTCACGTCGATGGCATAGACCAGCTTGATCGCGCTTTTCTTGCGCGCATCGTTGCCGCGCTTGGCCACGGCATAGCGGATCAGGTCGGCGCTCTCGATGCCCAGCCGCTCGCAGATCGCGGCGTCGAGATCACCGGGGGCGTGGTCCAGCGGCAGCTTGATTTCGGTCAGGCGAAGCATCGGCCCGCCCTAGTCGCAAAGCGGGTTCAGCGCAAACGCGCGCCCGTCCTAGCGCAGTCGCCCGTGGACGATCGCATCCAGAATCGCCGGGTGGAGCGGCTCGGCGAAATCGCACCCGGCTTCAAAGCGTTCGGCCCAGACCACCGTTGCGCGGCGCGGCTCCAGTCCGGGCAGCGTGACCCACACGGTGTCCCCTTGCCGAAAGCGCTCCATGCCGGCCATGCGCAGCCCATGGCACGAAAGGTCGATGGTCTTCGCCGCCAGTCGCACGATCTTGCGCCGATACTTCACGCGCACGGCGATGCGCCGCCGCTCGGAGCGTCGTTCCAATGGGAGCCCAGGATCGAGAATGGCGCTAGCCATCGTGGTATTGCCCGGAGTTGCGACAGTTATCGTCAACCTAGGGAGCATCTCCTACCAACGCCTTAACGAAAGACAGGTCCCGCTGCCCTGCGACAAGGTAATTGACTTGAAGGGCGGCGCAGCCTTGATTGCGGGTTCGGGCCTGCTGGAGGGAAGATGGTGACGAAACGCGCGATCCTCGGGACGGCACTTGCCCTTGCAATCGCCCCCGCAGCGCAGGCACGCGCGCCGCACCTGCTGACGCTCGACACGCATCTCGATACGCCGGCCTCGCTGGCGCTGCCGGGGTGGTCGATCATGCAGGCCCACCGCGTGCGCGATGATTACACGCAGGTCGATCTGCCGCGCATGCGCAAGGGCGGCCTCGACGGCGGATTCTGGGCGATCTACACCCCGCAAGGCCCGCTTGAACCCGAGGCGACCCGCCGCGCGCGCGATTTTGCGCTGATGCGCGGGCTGGCGATCCGCGAGATGGTGGCCGCGCACCCGCAGGCCTTTGCGCTGGCGACCACCGCCGCCGATGCCGCGCGCATTGCTGCCAGCGGCCGGCGGGTGGTGTACATGTCGATCGAAAACGCGTGGCCGCTGGGCGATGACGTCACCCCGCTGCGCAGCTTCCACGCCATGGGCGTGCGGATGTCCGGCTTCGCGCATTTTCGCACGAACCAGTTTGCGGACAGCTCAACCGACGCTGAAAAGTGGGGCGGTCTCAGCCCGGCGGGGATCGCCCTGCTGGCCGAAATGAACCGGCTCGGCGTGGTGCCCGACCTTTCGCACAGTTCGGACAAGGCGCTGGACGATGCGTTGCGGCTGTCGAAAACGCCGATCATCCTGTCGCATTCGGGCTGCAAGTCGGTGTTCGACCACCCGCGGAATGTCGACGATGCGCGGCTGCGGGCGCTGGCGGCCAAGGGCGGGGTCATTCAGATCAACTCTGTCTACGTAAAGGCCAAGGTACCCAATCCCGCGCGCGATGCGGCGATGCAGGCGCTGGAGGTGAAATATCCCGAAGACCGCGTTCTCACCGCGGCCGAGCGCAGGGCGATGCTGGCCGAACGCCACGCCATCGACCGCCAGTTCCCGATCCTTGGGCGCGCCACCTTCGACGACGTCATGGCCAACCTGCTCCATGCGCTGAAGGTCGCGGGGGTCGATCATGTCGGAATCGGGCTGGACTGGGACGGCGGCGGCGGCGCGGAAGGGCTTGAGGACGTGGCCGACCTGCCGCGCATCACCGCCGCCCTGCGCAAGGCGGGCTATGACGAGGCGGCGATCCGGAAAATCTGGTCGGGCAACGTCCTGCGCGTGCTGGCCGCAGCCGAAGCGGCCGCCGGCAGCTGATCAGCGCAATTCGGGCTTCAGCCCCAGATGCGCGGCCAGCGTTCGCAGGTCACGTTCCACACCTTCGTTCACCAGCGCACCAAGGTCCGGCCGCACCGACAGGACCAGCGCGTTGCCCTTGCGCGAAAGGCTGCTGCCGGTCAGTCCATCGGCGGTGCATCCGCTGAACCGGCGGCACAACCGTACTGCCAGCCCCCAGGCCTGCGCCTCGCGGACAGCACCGGGGCCGATCAACCGGCCAAGGTCTACGGGCACCTCCATGCGTCCGCCGTTGGCGATCATGGCCACCGCCAGCATCGCGCGCTCGCCAGCGCCCGCGCCGATCCAGCGCTTGCGCAAGGCCCAGTCGCGCGCATGGTCCGTGCGCAGGTTCGGTTCGATCGTCGCGGCGGCAAGGCACAGCATCGTCGCCGTCAGCCGCAGTCGCTCGCGCCGGGTCGCCTCTTCGCCAACGCTTGCGCCGGCCGTCCATCCCGCCACCATCGCGGCGGTCTGCGCGGATATGCCAAGGTCGCCCACGAACGCCGATGCACCACACACCAGCGGGTCCTGCGCCTTCACCCCCGTCGGCAACGTTTCGCACAACACGCCTTCGCGCAGGCCCCATGCGGAAAACACCAGCCGCGAAGGCTGCAACTTGCGGATCAGCACGGCCAGCAGCGCGGCGGTATCGGGCAGCGCCATCAGGCGGCTGCTCGATACGCCAAACAGCGCGGGCAGGGCGTCTGGCTTGCGCCGCGCCAGCATCTTGGCGATCTTGGTCGCCTCGGCCGCGTTCAGTTCAAAGCCGTGGGGATCGTCCACCGGCCATGCCAGCTTTGCCATCGCAAACCGCGCAAAGGCCCGCAGCGATCCGCCGACCAGATAGAGCGTCGCGCCCGGGGTCGCCTGCCAATCGGCCTTGGCGAGCGCCTTGGTGATCGCCTGCGTGAACGCGCGGTCGCCGCTGGCGCGCAAGGCGGGCAGGCGCAGGGTGCCGAGCGGCATGGACACGCCATGCGTGCAGCGGTCGCTCTCAACATCCACCAGTTCCAGACTGCCCCCGCCAAGGTCGCCGACGATGCCATGCGCATCGGGAAACGCGCCGAGCACGCCGTGGGCGGAGGTTTCGGCCTCCTGCTCGCCCGACAGCAGCCGCGGGGCCAGCCCCATTTGGCGCACCTTGTCCAGAAACGCAGGGCCATTGCGCGCATCGCGCACGGCGGCGGTGGCAACCACGTCCGCCCGCTCCACGCCCTTCAGCGCCAGCAGCGCCTTGTATCGCGCCAGCGCCCCCAGCGCGAGTGCGCAGGATTTGTCGGACAGCAGACCCGTCTCCGCCACGCCCTTGCCCAGCCGCGCAGTGACCTTTTCGTTGTGCAGCACCTCGGGCGCGCGGGGCGGCCCGCCATAGATCACCAGTCGGACCGTGTTCGATCCGATGTCGATGATCGCGCGCATCGCGGCGGTATCGTGCGCGTGGTGGTGGCGGGTGGCCATGCCGTGGTCAGCCGCGCGTCGCGCCGCCGCGCCGCAGCGC
>JBDLVU010000140.1:0-6906 GCA_039804665.1 Pseudomonadota bacterium
TCCCCCCGCTCCACCGCGTTGCCGCGCTGGCTCCGGGCGAATCCGTCACGCTTGGCGGTGAAATGCGCCTGCCGCTCTCCTCCGTGCTGCCGATTCGCAATGGCGAGGCGCAGTTGTTCGTGCCGCTCACACGCTTCGATGGCTGGGCATCGGCCCCCGACGGGCGCGGCGTCCATGCCCGCGCGGCGTTCCTCGTCGGGCAGGAAAACGCAGCACAGCCGCGCCTTGCGCCGTTCCGCCTCGATCTCGGCCCCCGCGTTTACGACCAGCTGGGCCAGCGCGCGCTGCCGATCCCTACACCTGCCTGACAATCGTTTTTTCAGCCTCGACCTTCGCACCTGCGAAGGCTAATCATGGGGGTTCACCATGAGCGCGCAAAGACGTGCCGTGGTGCAGGCAGGAGCAAACGATGGATTCGCTGGTCTCGACCCAATGGCTCGCGGACGAAATGGGCGCGTGCGACCTTCGGGTGGTCGATGCGACGGCATTTCTCCCGGAACACAAACGCGACCCCCTGCTGGAATACGAAGCGTGCCACATCCCCGGCGCGGTGTTCATGAACCTGGCCGAACTGGTGGATGAAAAGGCCCCGGTCGCCAACACCCTGCCCCCGGCCGAAAAGTTCGCCAGCCGCATGCAGGCGCTCGGGCTGGGCGATGGCAGCCGCATCGTGCTGTATGACGACAGCCCGGTAAAGACCGCCACCCGCGCGTGGTTCATGCTCACCATGTTCGGCGCGCAGAACGTCGCCATCCTCGATGGCGGCATCGCCAAATGGAAAGCCGAAGGCCGCCCTTGTGCGCAAGGGCGCGAAACCCTGCGCTGCCGCCACTTCACCGTCTGGCGCGACGATCGCAACGTGCGTTCAAAGCAGCAGATGCTCGTCAACCTTGAAAGCCATGCCGAACAGGTCGTCGATGCGCGCGGCGCCGGCCGCTTCACCGGCGAAGTCGCCGAAGTGAAGCCCGGCCTTGCCAGCGGCCACATCCCCGGATCGCGCAACCTGCCCTATGCCTCGCTGTTCGCGGCCGACGGCACGTGGAAAAAGCGCGACGACCTGTGCGCCGCCTTCACCGCCGCCGGCATCGATCTTGAAAAGCCGCTCGTCGCCAGCTGCGGCTCGGGCATGACCGCCAACGTGCCGATCTTCGCCGCCCATCTGCTCGGCTACGATCATGTTGCGCTGTATGACGGCAGCTGGTCCGAATGGGGTGCCGACCCTGCCACGCCAAAGGAAACCGGCCCCGCCCGCTGATGGTCTTTCCCGAAGGGCGGCTTGTGAAACCGCGCCAATCCTGCTTTCACCTCGCCGCATGAGCGCATCGGACGACACCGCCCCAAAAGGCCAGAACGCCACCCGCGTCATCGGCGCCGGCCGCCGCCCGGAATGGACCGGCACGCCCGGCCATCCCTCTGCCGTGGTCAATCCGCCGGTCTGGCGCGCATCCACGCACTTGTACCCTGATATGGCCGCCCTGCGCGCGCATCCCGCCAACGAGGACGGCCGGTTTTACTACGGCCGCCGCGGTGCCCCCACGCAATGGGCGCTGGCCGAAGCATTGACCCAGCTCGAACCCGGCGCCGCCGGCACCGTGCTGTACCCGTCCGGCGTCTCCGCCATCGCCGCCACGCTGCTCACCGTGCTGCGCCCCGGCGATGTGCTGTTGATGACCGACAACGCCTATGAACCCAGCCGCGTCATGGGCCGGGGCCTGCTGCGGGATTTCGGCATCGAAACGCGCTGGTTCGATCCCACCGATACTGCCGCGTTCGGCACCGCCATCTGCCCGCGCACCCGCGCGGTGCTGCTGGAAAGCCCCGGCAGCCTGACGATGGAAGTGCAGGACGTTCCCGCCATCGCCGCCACGGCCCGCGCGCATGGCGCCGTCTCGATCCTCGACAACACATGGGCCAGCCCGCTCGGCTTCCCCGCGCTTTCCCACGGCGCGGACATCGCGGTGATGAGCCTGACCAAGCACGTCTCCGGCCATTCGGACTGCATGATGGGTTCGGCCAGCGCGGGCACGGACTGGTATCGCAAGCTGCGCCTGCGCGCGCAGGGCCTTGGCAACGTCGTCTCGCCAGACGACGCCGCGCTGATGCTGCGGGGCCTGCGCACCATGAAGGTGCGGCTCGACGCCGAAACCGCCTCCGCGCTCGCCATCGCGCAATGGCTGGAATCCCGTCCCGAAATCGCGCGCGTTCTGTGCCCGATGCTGCCCGGATCGCCGGGGCATGACCTGTGGCAGCGCGATTTCAACGGCGGATGCGGCCTGTTCTCGTTCGTGCTGAAAGGCGGCACATCGGCCGCGCGCGATGCGCTGATCGATGCGCTCGCCCTGTTCGGCATCGGCTTTTCATGGGGCGGGTTTGAAAGCCTTGCCACCCCGGTCGATCCCGCCTCCATCCGCACGGCCAGCGCGTGGCCCCTGCCCGGCATGGACGAAGCCGACCGCTTCGGCGTGCGCCTGTCCATCGGGCTGGAAGACACCGCCGACCTGATCGCCGATCTCGAACGCGGCCTTGCCGCATGGAAGGCGCACGCATGAACCGCCAGATGCGCAACCTCACCCACACCCTGAACCAGATTACCGCCGCGCTCGACGATATCTCCATCGACGTCGGCCATTATCACATCTCGTTGCTCAACGCGCTGTGGATGATCGTGGTCATCGGCACGGCGCTGCTCTCGGCCATGGTGGTCGGCCGCGTCGCCCGTGCGCTGGTGCGGCGCTCGCGCCTCGATCTCACGCAAAAGGCGCTCACCGAAAAGCTGGTGACGATGGCCGTGTGGGCGCTCGCGGTGTTCGGCGCCATCGACGTGCTGGGCATCAGCCTCACCGCGCTCACCGTGTTTTCGGGCGCGTTCGGCCTTGCCATCGGCTTTGGCCTGCAAAAGACCTTTGGCAACATGATCGCCGGGATCATCCTGTTGATGGACCGCTCGATCAAGCCGGGTGACGTCATCGCGGTCAGCGACGGCAAGGGCAGCACCTTTGGCGAGGTCAAGCGCATCGGCATCCGCGCCGTTTCGGTCACCACGCGTGACAACCGCGAATACCTGATCCCGAACGAAAACCTGATGACCAGCCAAGTGGAAAACTGGTCCTATTCGTCAAAGGAAGTGGCGATCTCGATCCCCGTGGGCATCGCCTATGGCAGCGATATCGATCAGGCCGAGGCGCTGCTGCTGCGCGCCGCGCGCGGGGTAAAGCGCGTGCTTGCCCACCCCGAACCCGGGGTTGTCCTCTCCGCCTTTGGCCCCAGCGCCATCGAGATGAACGTCGTGTGCTGGATCAACGATCCCGAAGACGGCGTCGGCAACGTCCGCTCCGATGTGCTCAAGGCCGCATGGCACCTGTTCCGCGAACACGGCGTGGAAATCCCCTTCCCGCAAAGCGACGTGCACTTGCGCGATTCCGAAGGCCTGCGCCGCATCGCCGAGGCCCTCGCCCACCGTCCGGCGCCGGACGCCTAAAGCTCACCTAAGGCGTCCCCAAACCATTCTCGCTGGCGGATTTGCCCCTCCGCCCCCAATTGGCCACCCATGAGCAAAGCTGCCACCAAAGCCGGGACCGTGTTCCTCGTTGGCGCCGGGCCGGGCGATCCGGACCTGCTGACGCTGCGCGCCGCGCGGCTTTTGATGAACGCGCGTCTTGTGGTGCACGATGGGCTGGTCGATCCCTCGATCCTCGCCATGGCACCGCGCACCGCGCGTTTCGTCTCCGTGGCGAAGAGCCGTTCGCGCCACACCATGCAGCAGGACGATATCAACGCACTGCTGGTGCGCGAGGCGCTGGCCGGCAACGACGTGATCCGCCTCAAGGGCGGCGATCCGTTCATTTTCGGCCGTGGCGGTGAAGAGGCAGAGGCCGCCCGCGCCGCCGGCGTCCGCGTGGAGGTCGTGCCCGGCATCAGCGCCGCGATGGGCGCCGCCGCCGCCGCGCAGATCCCGCTGACCCACCGCGAAAACGCCAGCATCGTCTCGTTCGTCGCCGGGCAGTGCAAGGGCCTGTCCGATCAGAACTGGGCCGGGCTTGCCGGCGTCGGCCGCACGCTTGTCATCTACATGGGCCTCGCCACGGCAGACCAGATTGCCGAAAAGCTGATCGCAGACGGGCTTGCGCCCGACATGCCGCTGGCCGTAGTGGAAAATGCCGCCCGCCCGCAGATGCGCGTGCTGCGCGGCGCGCTCGCCGGCCTCGGCGCGCTTGTCACGAACAACAAGGTCAAAAGCCCTGCGCTGATCGTCATCGGCGAAGTCGCAGGCCGGGGAGATACAATGGAATTGAAGCAAGTGCTGGAGCAGGTGCAATGAAGATCATCACCGGAAGCGATCTCAGGACCGGCGACGTGATCTGGTGGACCGGCGAAGGCTGGTCGCGCCATGTGAACGACGCGGTCGAAGCCGGCGAACACGCCGAAGCGATCATCGCGCGTGAAAATGCAAAGCAGATCGTCACCGACACGCAGGTGATCGAAGCGACGCATACGGCCGAAGGCGTGCGCCCCGCGCACATCAAGGACCGCATCCGCGCGCTCGGCCCCACGGTGCGCCTCGACCTTTCGCTCAAGCCTTCCGATCCCGCCGCCGGCAACTGGGTGATCTGACATGTATCAGTATGACAGCTATGACCAGTCGCTGGTCGACGCCCGCGTGGCCGAATTCCGCGATCAGGTGGAACGCCGCCTTGCCGGTGACATCACCGAGGACCAGTTCAAGCCGCTGCGCCTGAAGAACGGCCTCTATCTCCAGCTTCATGCCTACATGCTGCGCGTGGCCGTGCCCTATGGCACGCTCAACAGCCGCCAGATGCGTATGCTGGGCGATATCGCGGACAAGTACGACCGCGGCTATGGCCACTTCACCACGCGCCAGAACATCCAGTACAACTGGATCAAGCTGGAAGATGCGCCGGACATCCTCGCGGACCTCGCCTCGGTCGAGATGCACGCCATCCAGACCAGCGGCAACTGCATCCGCAACACCACGTCCGACCAGTACGCCGGCGCCGCCGCCGACGAGCTGGTGGACCCGCGCCCTTATGCCGAACTGCTGCGCCAGTGGTCCACGTTCCACCCGGAATTCGATTACCTGCCGCGCAAGTTCAAGATCGCCATCATCGGTTCGGACACCGACCGCGCCGCGATGAAGCTGCACGATATCGGCATCCAGCTGGTGAAGAACGACGCCGGTGAAATCGGCTGCAAGTTCTTCGTCGGCGGCGGCATGGGCCGCACCCCGATGATCGCACCCGTGATCGGCGATTTCGTGAACCCGCTCCAGATGATCTCGTATCTGGAAGCGTGCCTTCGCGTGTACAACCGCTACGGCCGCCGCGACAACAAGTACAAGGCGCGGATCAAGATCCTCGTCCACGAAATCGGCGCCGACGAATATCGCCGCCAGGTGGAGGAAGAATTCGCCCACATCCTCACGCTCGGCCTCGAACCGCCGGCGGCAGAGCTGGAGCGCATCAAGGGCTTCTTCGAACAGCCCGGTTTTGAAACCGGCCTGCCGGACGATCTCGACCTCAGCGATCCCGATTTCGCCCTGTGGGTGGATCAGAACACCCACGCGCACAAGCAGCCGGGCTATGCCATCGCCACCATCGCGCTGAAGCCGGTGGGCGGCATCCCGGGTGACGCCACCGCCGACCAGATCCGCCTGATGGCTGATCTGGCGAAGGACTACAGCTTCGACGAACTGCGCGTCACCCACGCGCAGAACATCGTGCTGCCCCACGTGCGCAAGGCCGATCTCTACACCCTGTGGCAAAAGCTTGATGCGGCCGGCCTCGGCAGCGCCAACCTCGATCTGATCGGCGATATCATCGCCTGCCCGGGCCTCGACTACTGCAGCCTCGCCAACGCCCGCTCGATCCCGGTCGCGCAGAAGATCTCCGAGCGCTTCGCCGACCTTGGCCGCCAGCGCGACCTTGGCGAACTGAAGCTGAAGATCTCGGGCTGCATCAACGCCTGCGGCCACCACCACGCCGGCCACATCGGCATTCTGGGCGTGGACCGCAAGGGCGTGGAGAACTACCAGCTCCTGCTCGGCGGCAGCGAAGGCGCCGACACCTCGCTCGGCCAGATCACCGGCCCCGGCTTCAACGAAGACGGCATTGTCGACGCGGTTGAAAAGGCCACCGAAGTCTATCTCGCCAACCGCAAGGATGGCGAACGCCTGCTCGATACCTACCGCCGCATCGGCATGGCCCCGTTCAAGGAAGCGATTTATGGTTGAACAGAACCTGCGTTTCCGCACTGACGAACCCGTGGGCGATCCCGCCGTCACGGTTGACGCCTTTGCGGACCAATCCAACGCCACCGCCGTGCGGATCGAACCGGGCGACGATGCCCGCGCGCTGCTGCCGCATCTGGACCGCATCGCGCTGGTCGAGGTGAACTTCCCCGCCTACACCGACGGGCGCGGCTATTCCGCGGCGCGTATCCTGCGCGAACATGGCTATGCCGGTGAACTGCGCGCCGTGGGCGACGTGCTGGTGGACCAGCTCAGCCACATGCGCCGCTGCGGGTTTGACAGCTTCGCGCCGCAGCAGCCGATCAGCACCGCAGCCGCTGAAAAGGCCTTCGCCACCTGGCCCGACGTCTACCAGAAGACCGTCGATGGCCGCCCGGCCGTCTGGGCAAAGCGGCACGGGTAACGCAACATGCACGAGGTAACTGGCAAGGTGGATCGTAAAATCGACCTGATCGATACCGCGCCCCGGTTCACGGAAACCGAGGCGCTGCGCCTGAACAACCTGTTTCGCGGCACCGACACGCAGGATATGCTGCGTTCGGTGATCCGCGACGGGTTGGCGGGCGACCTTGCCGTCGTGTCCAGCTTCGGCGCGGAAAGCGCGGTGCTGCTGCATCTCGCCGCGCAGGCGGGCGTGCGCT
>JBDLVU010000141.1:0-6749 GCA_039804665.1 Pseudomonadota bacterium
CCGATGGTGCGCCGGCCTTCGCGGGTCAGCCAGTTCACCTCGCCACCGGCGTCGGCAAACGGCAGGCCGATCACCGCCGCGTGGAAGTGCTTGTCCAGCAGGTTGCGGGCAAACACGCCGATGCGCCAATTGCCGTCCGGATGGCCCAGGCCCACGTTCATGCCGATCGTGGCATAGCCCTTCTGGAACGAAAGCGCGTTGGCCACTTCGTACTGCACGCGGCTGCGGTAGTAGACGTTGGTCGACCAGTCGAACTGCAGCGCATCGTTGATCGGCAGGCGGATGTCCGCACCGGCGGTCGCACTGTACTTCGGCGCGCCCGAAAGCGGTTCGCCCGCGGCCTGAAGCAGCATCACCGGCGCGCCGTTGCTGTCCACGATCGGCGTGCCGCCCGCGTCCTTCGCCTGATAGCAGGTGTAGCCTGCCTTCACCACGGCCGGGCACGAAGTCACGTAGTCGGTGAACTTGGTGTCGGAATAGGTGAAGCTGCCGTTGAAGGACAGCACCGGGTTCACCCGCCACGAAGCGTCGAACTCGAAGCCGTTGGCGCGGAAGCCGCCCGCGTTCTCGGTCAGGAATTCCAGCCCGTTGAACACGCTCGTCTGCAGGTTCTTGTACTTGTCGAAGAACACGTTGGCGTTGAACGTCACCGCGCGGTTGAACATCTGGCTCTTGATGCCGATGGTGATGTCGCGCACCGTCTGCGGCGCCACGGCCGATTTCGTGCCGGTCAGGCCCGAGAACGTCACCGTCGGCCCCAGGTAACCGCGCGCGATGGTGCCGAACAGCATCACGTCGGGGGTCAGCTTGTATTCCAGGCCGGCGCGGCCAGACCAGCCGGTCTTGGCGATCTTGCCGGTCTGCAGATCCGCCGGGCCATAGGGCACGACGAACGTGTTGGGATCGCCAAAGGTCAGCGTGCCCGGCGCAAAGTTCGGGTCGATCGCCGACGAATACTGCGAATGCACGCGGTCACGCTGCACGCGGAAGCCACCCAGCACCGCCAGCTGCGGCGTCACGTGGAACTTGCCGTCGATGAACGCGGCATAGGAATCCGACTTCGTCTGCGTGTTCGACAGGCCGTTGGTGATGCTGATCACCGGCGTTGCCGCCAGCTCCTCGCCCAGCGGAATCACCGGAAACGGATAGGCGGGGCGCAGCTGTGCCGAGGTCGTGGTGTCGCCATTGCCCACCTTGCGGGTGGAGAGGTACACACCGCCGGTGAACTCCAGCGTCGCGCCCTTGGGGCTGGACAAGCGCAGTTCCTGCGACGCGAACGACTGGTCCACGCCCGATTCCTGTGCGGTGAAGATCGGGAAGCTCGATCCGTCGATCGCGTATTCGTTCTTGCCCACGTCCAGCTTGCGGTAGGCCGTCACCGAGGTGAGGTTGTACCCGCCGCCCAGTTCGTAGTTGATTTCAAGGCTGGCGCCATAGTTCTGCTCCGAACCATAGCCGTTGTAGTCCTCGACGCTCTTGCTGTTGTCAAAGCCCGGCGTCACGCCCAGCGCGGACAGGTTGGCAAAGCGCAGGCCCATCAGCGGGTTGAACGCGGTGTCATAGGGCAGCGAGTTCAGCGTCCACAGCTGGCCCGGACCCGTGCGCTTGGTTTTCGAATAGTCGCCGATCAGGTAGAAGCTGAGGCCGTCGGTCGGCTCCCACAGCAGCTTTGCGCGGCCGCCATAGCTTTCTTCGCCGCCCCAGCTTTCGTTGCGGACCACGTTCTGCACGAAGCCGTCGTTGCGGCGATAGAACCCGAACACGCCCAGCGCGGCGTTCTTGGCCAGCGGCAGGTTGATCGAACCGTTGGCGTTGACCTCGTTCAGCTCGGCATACGAGAGGTAGGCCTTGCCCGAAACCGTGTCGAACTTCGGCTTGGCAGTGGTGATGTTGATCACGCCCGACGAGGCGTTCTTGCCGAACTGCGTGCCCTGCGGGCCCTTCAGCACTTCCACGCGCTCAAGGTCGCCCAGGCTGTTCACCGGGTTGCCGAACGGGATGACCACGTTGTCGACCACGGTGCCGACGTTCTGCTCCGACGACGACGAGAAGCCGCCCGCCGTGCCCACGCCGCGCAGGCGGAAGCCGGCGTCGTTGGGCGACGAGCCGAACTGCACGCCCGAGAACTGGTACTGGATGTCGGTCAGCTTCTGAAAGCCGCCCTCGGCCAGTTGCGCGCCGGAAACCGCCGAAACGGCCAGCGGCACATCCTGCAGGCGCTCGGCGCGGCGGCTGGCGGTCACCACGATCTCGCCCGGCGCGATGCCGGTGCCGGGCTGGGCGGCAGCGTCCGCGGCCGGGGTTTCGTCCGCCGCAAGCGCGGGCGCCGATAGGGCAAACAGGCTGATTCCGGCCACAAGGCCATACTTGAACAAGGACATGATCTTACCTCCCCTTTTTCTTACAGTTCTTCGTGCACAGGATTGGTCAGCGTGCCGATCACGCCGACGCTTACAGAAACGGTGTCGCCCGCCTTCATGTAGAGCGGCGGATTGCGCTTATCGCCCACGCCCCCCGGCGTGCCGGTCACGATCACGTCGCCCGGGTGAAGTTCGGTAAAGGTGGAGCAGTATTCGATCAGGAACGGGATATCCCAGATCAGGTCGCTGATCGGCTGGTCCTGCACCACTTCGCCGTTCAGGCGCGTCTGCACCCGCTGGCTGGCGATGTCGGCCACTTCGTCCACGCTCACCAGCGCGGGGCCGAATGCGCCCGTGGCCGGGAAGTTCTTGCCCGGCGTGAACTGGATGTTGTGGCGCTGCCAATCGCGCACCGAGGCATCGTTGAAGATCGAATAGCCGGCCACGTGGGCCATCGCGTCGGCGCGGGCGATGCGGCGGCCACCCTTGCCGATCACCACGGCCAGTTCGCCTTCATAATCGAACCGCACCGATTCCGTGGGGCGCAGCAGCGGCTCGCCGTCCGCCACCAGCGTATCGGCCCAGCGCGTGAACACCGCCGGAAATTCCTTCTGGTCGCGTCCCGTCTCGGCCACGTGGGTGGCATAGTTCAGGCCGATGCACAGGATCTTGTCCGGGTTGGGCACCACCGGCAGCAGGCGCACCACGCTGCGGGCAAAGCTGGCGGTCGGCTCAAGCGCGGCAAGATCGCCCGCCAGCGCATCGCGCAGCCATGCCGGCGCACCCTGCGCGCCAAGGTCGTGAACCGTATCGCCCTCGATCCGGCCGAAGCTCGGCGTGCCGTCGGGCCGCCGGAAGCTGATGTATTGCGTCATTCTCGTTTCTCCCCGATCCTTCGCCCGTGCCCGGTCGCTTGTCAGGCCCGTCATCAGGGCCGCGGCCGTCGCGCCAACGAAGGTGCGTCTGTCAATTGCCAAGCGGTTGCGGTTCCCAGTCCCTGCGGCAGCGAAAGCGTTCCTCGGCCACGCGCAGGCCGCCGAAGTCCTTGTCGGAAATGCCCCACTGGTCGATGCGCTGTTCGGGCCAGGTCCAGTCGTCGGGCTTGCCCGCTTCGTAGTCCGCCGGCACCTTTTCCACCGCGGTCGAATATTCGATCACCGGCCCGAACGGCGCGATGTAATAGGCATAGACGTTGTCGCCCGGCCCATGTCGGCCCGGACCCCACGCGGGGGCAAAGCCGTTGTCGCGCATCCAGCCGATGCCGCGCATCACCGCGTCCAGATCGTCCATTTCAAAGGCGATGTGGTTCAGGCTGGAAAAGCCGGCGCGGGCGAAGGCGGTCGAATGGTGGCTGTCGTTGCAGCGCACGAAGACCATGCCCTTAGTCCGGTCCGAAACGCGGAAGTCCAGCACGTCTTCCACCGCATGGCCCATCGCCTCGGCGTCTGCGGCGTTGAACACCACGTGGGTCAGCTTCACCGGCGAAACCCGCTTGGTCGCCTTGGCAAACCCTTCGATCGGCGCGACTTCCGCAGCCCCGGTCAGGAAACGCAGGATCGTGCCTTCGGGCAGTTCCACCAGAATGCCGTGGCCTTCGCCCGGATCGGTCGAGGTGACAGGCTTCGCGGCCCAGCCCTTTTCCGCCACACGCGCCTTCAGGCCCGCCAGTTCCTCGTCCGAACACACGAACGTGGTGGACCGCACGAACTCGTCGTCCGCTTTCTCGAACGCCACCAGATAGGGGTAAGGCCCGGTGCCGCGCAGGTAATGCGTGTCCCCGCGCACGTCCGCGCCGGTCAGGCCCCAGATATCGACCATGAAGGCCGCTGCCGCTGCCGGATCGGGCAGGGCCAGTTCGATGCTGCGCAGCTTCATGCCTGCGTCTCCTCAAGCAGGCCGGCGGCCTTGATGCCCGCCAGCGCGCAAACTTCGTCGCAATCGCCGGTGTCGCCGCTGATGCCCACGGCGCCGATCACGTCACCATCCTTGCGGATCAGCACGCCGCCCGGCGAGAACGCGATGTTGCCGCCCACCACGGCGGTCACGCTCTGGAAGAATGCCGGGTTGCCCTTGGCGCGGTCCGCGATCACGCGGGTATCGTCGCCCATGCCGATCGCGCCCACCGCCTTGGCGCGGGCGATGTCAAAGCGGAACATGGTCGCGCCATCTTCGCGCGCGAAGGCCAGCGGATGGCCGCCGGCGTCAATCACAATCACCGCCAGCGGCTTGGCGTGGCGCGCACGCGCCTCGGCCAGCGCGCCGGCGATGATCGCCTGGGCTGCGGAGAGTGGGAGAGTGCTCATGCCGCGTGCTCCAGCGAAAGGCCCAGCAGCCCCGCGCGCGCCGAAAGCAGCGACGCGGCAGACTCCTTTGCCGTTCCGAAAACGTAGTGATCGGGCCGTACCAGCACGGCATCCTGCCCGCGCGCGTCCAGCCATGCGGTGATGGCGCCGTTGTCGGGCAGGTCCGCCGCCACGATGCGCGTCACCGCCGCATCCGCGCCCGCCACATCGGCATTGCGCACGAACAGGCGCCAGCCATCGCCGGTCAGGTCGTCCAGCTTGCGCCCGTCGGTCAGGATCGGCTGCACAAAGCGTTCGCCCGCGCTCGCCGTGCCGCTGGCCACGATCCCGGTCGAAATCGCCGGGATCAGGTCGGCGGCGGTTTCGCCCTGCTTTTGCGCCGCCATCGCGCGGATGCCGGCATCACGCTCTGCTGCCTTGGCCGGATCGAGCTCGCAGATATAGCGCCCCGCTGCCACCGCCGCGCCGATCACGCCGCGCACGTGCGGATCGCGTTCGGGCTGGTAGGTGTCGAGCAGCGCCGCATCCGCGCCATCCTTCGCCACGGCCGCGATCTTCCACACGAGGTTGGAGATATCGCGGAAGCCGTGGCACATGCCCTGTCCGAAGAACGGCGGGGTCTGGTGCGCGGCGTCCCCGGTCAGGAACACGTTGCCCACTTTCCACTGTTCCGCCACCAGCCCGTGGAAGCGATAGGTCGCCGCGCGCACGATGCTGTGCGGCACGTCCTTCATCCACGCGCCGACGAGCGCGGCGACGTTCTCGGGCTGCATCATCACCGCATCGTCTTCATGCGGCAGCAGCATGAATTCCCAGCGCCTGTGGTTGCGACGGCCCGGCACCACCGTGGCGGGGCGCTTTGGATCGCACATCATCACCGAAAGGCGCTGAAGATCTGCATCGGCCGGAACGCCGGTCAGCGGCGGGAACGTCACCGGGCCTTCGACCTCGGCATCCACCACCAGCCACGGCTCCTCAAAGTCGAGATCGTCCAGCTTCACGTCCAGCGCCTTGCGCACCGGGCTGCGCGATCCGTCGGCGGCAATCGCCCACCGCGCGGTGACTTCGCGCGTTTCGCCATCCTGCACATAGGCCACGGTCACGCTGTCGTCGGCCTGCGACAGGCCAGTGAACTCCGCGCCGATGCGCAGTTCGATATCGCCGTGCCCGGCAAATGCATCGCGCAAATGCGCTTCCAGCTCGGGCTGGTAGAAGAAGTAATCGTTGGACCAGCCGAACGGCTTGGGCTTGCCCACCGTGCCCATGTACCGGATCACGCCGTGGTCCGCGCCCACGTGCAGGTGGCCGTCGGTGGCCACCATGTCCGGCTCCACGCGGTCGATCACGCCCGCCGACTGGAACAGCCGCATCATTTCATGGTCAAGGTGCACCGCGCGGGGCAGGGGGTAGTGCTCAAGCTCCTTTTCGAGCACGACCACCGAAAGCCCGGCATGCCCCAGCATGTTCGCGGCCAGCGCGCCCACCGGCCCGCAACCGATGATAACAACGTCAGTGTGTTCGGCGGGCATGTTATGCGGCATCCTTGTACAGGGCGCCGTCCTTCATGATCATCGCGATATTCCCCTTGTCGCGCAGGATCGAAATGGTCGCGGTGGGGTCGCCCTCCACCAGCAGCAGGTCGGCCAGAAAACCTTCGCGCACCTGCCCGATCTCCATGTCCATCAGCTCGCCGCCCAGCTTCGTCGCGGCGTGCAGCGTCTCGGCCGGCGTGTAGCCGAACCATTCGACGAACAGTTCCAGATCGCGCGAATTGAGCCCGATGGGGTTCCACGGGAAGCCATAGTCGCCGCCCGGCAAGGACCGGACGCCGCGCTTGCGCAGGGTCTGCCCGATCACCTTCTTGGTAGCGACGGCGTTGGCCTGCTCGGCGCGCTGTTCATCGCTTGCCATCGCGCCGAACTTGGGCGCGCGTTCAAGGTCGGCTTCCTCGATGCCGGGGGCCAGCCCGACGAAAAATCGAGGGCCTCGATTGACAGCGTACAGTGCAAGGTTCGCCTTGCACGCCGCGCCCATCGCGCTAAACGCCGAATATGGATAAGATCATCATTCGCGGCGGCAATCGCCT
>JBDLVU010000142.1:0-6749 GCA_039804665.1 Pseudomonadota bacterium
CGGTGGCGGCGGGCGGCACCGTGGGCCGCAGCCCGCGCGGCCGCGAGGTGGGCTTTGCGCGCAAGATCAGGCTGACCGACGCCGGCAAGGGCCATCCGATGTTCGCGCGCAAGGCCCCCGTCTTCGACGCGCCCTGCATCCATTACGACGAAGTGACCCGCCTGCCCGAAGGCGCCACGTTGCTTGCCGCCAATGCACACAGCGCGGTGCAGGCCGCGGTAATCCCGCTCGGCCGCAGCGAGGTTTGGGCAGTGCAGTACCACCCCGAATTCGATCTCACCCAGCTGGTCCAGCTCTACACACTTTATGCCGCCGACATGATCGCGCAGGGGTTCTTCGCCGACGAAGCCGATCTCGCCGCCTATCGCGCAAAGCTGGCCGCGCTGGCTGCCGATCCCGCCAACGCCGGGCTGGCGTGGCAACTGGGCGTGGACGCGGACCTGACCGATGATACCGTCCGCCGCGCCGAAATCCTAGGCTGGATCGAAACCCGGGTGTTGAAGCGCAACGGGGCCGCTCCCGCTCGATAAAAAGCGCGGAGGCAGCGCGCCATCATGCCGCGTATCGATCCCCTTCGCCCTCTCCATCGTCCATCGCCCTGATTGCGGGGGGCGAAACTGCGGCCCCGGCAGGCGCCGCGTCATGGAATTCGCATCGGTCACGGTCCCACTCCACCCGCCAGTTCAGGCCGCACGGGCCGGATCGCTGGCGCAGCAAGGTCAGGTCAAAGGTCGGCCGTCCGGGCGCATTGCCGGGCAGCGCGTGCGACGGGGCCGAAGCCACCTGCCAGCGGGTCTGCGCGGCGCTGGGCACCGGATCGGCATCGGCGCGCAGCAGGAACAGCGGCACCCCGGATTTTTCCGCCGCCAGCGCCAGACGGCGGCTGGCGGTCAGGTCCAGTTCGCGCATCGTGCCCCAGCTTTCCACAATCACCGCGCCCAGCAGGCCCACGCGCACCGCATCGTGCGCCGCGCGCAGCAGCGCCAGTGCATCGGGCACGATACCCACCAGACCCCGCCCCGGCGCGCCGCCCAGTTCGGCCCAGCCATTGGCCTGCACCGCCCCACCCAGATGCGCGGCCCGCCGGCTGCGAAGCCACAGCACCGGCGCACTGTTGCCCCGATCGCCGGCCATGCGGGTCGCCACCGCCACCACGAACCCGGCCGCCGCCGCCGCATCGCCATCCTGCGCGGCATGAACCTCGTGCACGCGCCCGCGCTCCAGCCCGCCGGCCAGCGCGGCATCGATGGCGGCCACGCCAAGCGGCTGCCGGCCCTCTGGCACCGGCCCCGGGACCATGCCTGAAGCCATTGGGCCGCCTTCACGCATCGGGGTTGGAACGAATCGCATTCATTCACTTTATGTTCCAATGAACAGGAAGATCAAGCCGCCTTGCCGCGACTATCCCCATACCCGTTGGAACAGTGTCAGCCCGGCTCGCCCATCCGCACCAGATCGGTCAGCACCTGCAAGGCCGGCATCACCAGCCCCGCGCCCGCCGCCGCGCGCAGCACCGCGCCGTTGATCGATTCGATCTCGCTGCGCCGCCCCGCCAGCCGGTCCTGCAACATCGAGGGCTTGTGCGTGCGGTGGTCCACCAGCACGAACGCGATCCGCGCCTCCAGCCGCGCCCTGTCGATGCTCACCCCCAGCGCCGCCGCCACGCCCGCGATCTCGCCAATCACCGTGGCGATCGCGCTGCGCCCGGCCACCGTATCCAGCCCGCCCACCGGCAAGCCGGACACGGTGCACAGCGCGTTCATCGTGGCGTTGAACGCCACCTTTTCCCACACCGCCACCTTCACCTCGGGATCGACTACCGCATTCAGCCCGCCCCGGTTGAGGATGTCGGCCGCCGCCTGTGCCCGCTCTGCGCTGGCGCCGGCAAAGCCGCCCAGCTTTACCTGCCCCACCCCGTGCGAGGCCACATGGTTGGCCCCTTGCAGGTCGGCGGGAAAATCGGTCACGCCCCACAGCACGCTGCCTGCCGGAAACACATCGGCAATCGCCTCGGCATTGCCCAGCCCGTTCTGCAGGGTCAGCACGGTGCATCCCGTATCAACCAGATGCGCAACCGACCGGATCGCGCCCGCGCTGTGCATGCCCTTGGTAAACAGCATCAGCAGGTCCACCGGTCCGGACACCGATTCGGCCCGCGCCGCGCGCACGGGCACGCGGTGTTCGCCGGAATCATCGTGCAACACCACGCCCTCGCCCGCGATGCGTTCCAGCCGCGCGGCGTCCACGTCAACCAGCACCGCTTCCACCCCGGCCAGCGCCAGCCGTGCCGCGAAAAGGCAGCCCATCGCACCCGCACCCACAATCACCACCCGCTGCATGTCCACGGCCTTTCGCTGCACAGAGCCGGTTTCCGGGCAGGTCCCGATACTGTCAAGGCAGCTGCGTTGCACGGCGTGACAGCCGCGCCGCTTGCGCTTGCCCGCACCGCCTGCAAACACCATGCCCGCATACAAGGCCTTGCTGGCCAAAGCATTCCGGAGAGACCATGCCCACCGTTCGCGACGTGACCATCGCCCTGCTGCGCGATCTGAACATGACCACCGTGTTCGGCAATCCCGGCTCTACCGAGCTGCCGATGTTCCGCGATTTTCCCGCCGATTTCCGCTATGTGATGGGTTTGCAGGAAAGCGTGGTGCTGGGCATGGCCGATGGCTTTGCGCAGGGCACGCGCACCGCCGCGCTGGTAAACCTGCACAGTTCGGCCGGCACCGGCCATGCGCTGGGCAACCTGTTCACCGCGTGGAAGAACCAGACCCCGCTGGTGGTCACCGCCGGGCAGCAGGCGCGCTCCATCCTGCCTTACGAACCGTTCCTGTTCGCCGAACGCGCCACCGAATTCCCTCGCCCGTTCGTCAAATGGTCATGCGAACCGGCGCGGGCGGAAGACGTGCCCGCGGCCATACACCGCGCATGGCAGGTGGCGATGGAGCCGCCCTATGGCCCCACGTTCGTTTCGATCCCCATCGATGACTGGGAAGTGGAATGCCCGCCCTTTGCCGCGCGCCGCATCCATGCCAGCCGCGTGCCGGATAGCGCCGCCATCGCCGCCTGCGCCGACGCGCTCGCCGGGGCAAAGGCCCCGGCGCTGGTCGTGGGCGCGGGCGTTGCGCGCGATGGCGCGTGGGACCGCGTGATCGCGCTGGCGGAAAAGCATCAGGCCGCCGTGTGGGTCGCGCCGATGTCGGCCCGTTGCAGCTTTCCCGAAGACCATCCGCTGTTCGCCGGCTTCCTCACCGCCGGGCGCGAGGCGATTGTCGCCCAGCTTGGCGGGCATGACATGGTGCTGGCGCTGGGCGGGCCGATGAGCCTGTACCATGTCGAAGGAGAAGGCCCGCACATCGCGCCGGGCACCGATGTCTGGCTGATCGGAGACAACCACGTCCACGCCGCGTGGGCGCCGGTGGGCACGGCCATCGTCGCCGGCTGCGATCATGCGCTCGGCATGCTGCTGGAACACGCCGCGCCCGTGCGGCCTGCGCCGCCGCCGCGCCAGCGCCCGGCCCTGCTGGATGGCCGTGCCATGACCGATGCCTACGTCCTCCAGCAGATCGCCGCGCTGCGCCCCGCCGGCGCGATCATCGTGGAAGAGGCGCCCTCGGCGCGCGGGCCGATGCACGATCACCTGCCCATCGTCGCGCCCGATACGTTCTACACCACCGCCAGCGGCGGGCTTGGCCACGGTCTGCCCGCCGCCGTCGGCATGGCGCTGGCGCGGCCGGAAGAAAAGATCATCGCCGTGCTGGGCGATGGTTCGGCCATGTATGCCATCCAGGGCCTCCACGCCGCCGCGCAATGGGGCGCAAACGTCACCTTCGTGATCCTCAAGAACGGACGCTACGAAGCGCTGCACCACTTCGGCCGCCACTTCGGGATGCAGCAGCTGGTCGGCACGCAGTTCCCCGAACTCGATTTCCGCGCGCTGGCGCAGGGCCACGGCATCAACGCGACCCGCACCGAGGATGCCGCCGGTCTAAACGCCGCCCTCGCCGGCGCCTTTGCCACGCCGGGCCCGACCCTTGTGGAGGTCATCGTCGCGTAAAACCGCAGTAAAAACATACCGATCCGGACCGATCGCGCAGGCAATGCTCTTTTCGTTAAAGCACCGAAATTATTACTGCTGCTGTTGAATTTGAACGAATCTTCGGGCGTGCGGGCAATCATGCTTCATGATACCTTTCGCCCTGCCCGGGGAAGGCACTCATCAATTGATGTTCGTGGGAGACCGACATGCACTTCAATGCGAAAGCCCTTGCCCTTGTGGCCGGCACCGCAACACTTTTCCTCGCCACGCCGGCACTCGCCGCCGATGGCGATGTTGACGTCAGCGCGGTGGATACCGCCACGATCGATACGCCTGTCGATGATACGGCGACCGATGTCGTCGACGTGAAGATCGACGACGGCGCGGTCGACCTGACCCGCGCGGGCGACGATGGCGTGATCGACCCGACCGAGCGCACCCTGCCCGGCGAGCTCGACAATCCCGAGATCATGTACACGATGGCCGGCTCCGGCGGCGTCGAAATGGCCGATGGCGCGGCCGACAACGCGGCTGAACAGGCTGCCGAAGTCGCGGCGGACCGCGTGGCCGATCAGGTCGGCACCACCGCCGGCGCCACCACGCCTGCCGACGGCGAATAAGGGCTGATACGCGGCGGGGCCCGGCCCCGCCGCCACCTTTCCCATGCACCGCATCATCGCTTCGCTTCTCGCGCTGCCCTGCGCGCCCGCCCTATGTGTGCCTGCCGCCGCGCAGCAGGCTCCGGCCAGCAGTTCCGCCAGTGCGAGTCCCGCCAGCGCCAAACCCGCGCCGGCCAAGCCCCTTCCGGCAAAAGCGCTGTCCGCGCCAAAGCTGGTCGCGCTCACGCTCGGCATCGGCGTTCAGCACGACAGCAATGTTTCCATCGACGATGCCGATCTCAATATCCGCAAGGGCGACGATGGCCTGCTGCTGTCCGCCGGGATCACGCTCACCCCGCTCGCCACGCGGCGCACCACGCTGCGGCTGGGCTACAGCTATGACGAGATCCGCAACCGCGAACTGACCGATTTCGACCTCGCCATCCACGGCGCCAGCGCCTCGGTCACGCGGCGCTTCGGCCGGCTGACCGCCGGACTGGACTACCAGTACAGCCACGTCCTGCTCGATGGCGAACGCTACCTTGCCATGCACATGGCCTCACCCTCGATGTCCGCCTTTGCTACCCCGCACCTGTTCGTGCGCGGCGCGGTCACCTTTCTGCGCAAGGATTTCGCCACGGTCGCCCCGCTGCGTGCCGATACCACGATGGTCGGCCTCGACGCCTACCGCTTCTTCGCGCGGCGCAAGGGCTATGTCGCACTGTCGGCGCGGGTGGACGACGAACGGACCGACGGGCCGGAATTCGCCTACAAGGCATGGCAGGCTAGCCTGCGGGGACAGGTGCCGTTCCGCCTGCTGGGCGCATCCCTGCGCGCACGGCTGGGCTACACCTTCCAGCGCCGCGACTATTCCGACATCACCCCCTCGATCGGCGAAAAGCGGCGTGAAACCCGCTCCACGCTGACCGCCGCGCTGGATGTGCCGCTGTCGCGCACGCTCACGCTGCGCCCTGCCGTCCGCTATGTGGACCGCCATTCCAACGTCGCCGTGTACGATTACCGCCAGACCGTGGTTTCAACGATGCTGGTATGGAAACCCTGAGGCCTCAGATCCGCTCGGCCTGCGCCACCGCATCGCTTGCGCGCAAGGCGCTGATGATCCGGGTCAGGTGGGCAAGATCGCGCACCTCCAGGTCCACCTCATAGGTGTGGAACGGGTTCTCGCGCTGCGTCATTTCCAGATTGACCACGTTGGCGTGGTTCTTGGCAAAGATTCCCGCCATTTCCGCCAGCGTCCCCGGCCGGTTGTAAAGCTCCGCGCGCAGCCGGCCGATCGCGCCATCGGTGCGCGCATCCCATGAAAGGTCGATCCAGTCGGCATCCACCCCGTCGGCCAGACTCATGCAGTCGATGGCGTGCACTTCCACGCCCTTGCCCGGCCGGCGCAGGCCCACGATGCGGTCGCCCGGCACCGGATGGCAACAGTCCGCCAGCTTGAACGCCATCCCCGGCGTCAGCCCGCGCACCGCGATGGCGCGCTGCTGACCCGGCCATTCCTCGCTCGCGGGAAGGTTCGCCGCGCTGCCCGGAACCAGCGCCTCCATCACCTGCCGGTCGTCCACCTTGGCAGAGCCAATGGCGAACATCAGGTCTTCTTCCGAGGTCATCTTCAGCCGCTTCACGGCATCCGCCAGCGCCTTCTTGCCGATCTTGCTGGGCAACCGTTCGGCGATTTCCTCGTACAGCTTGCGTCCGATGGCGGCGACTTCGGCGCGTTCCTTCTGCCGCACGAAGCGGCGGATCGCGGCGCGCGCCTTGCCCGTCACCACAAAGCCCAGCCACGATAGCTGCGGCTCGGAATTGCGGCTCTTGATGATCTCCACCACGTCGCCGTTGCCCAGCGCCGTGCGCAGCGGCACGTGCCGCCCGTTGATCTTGGCCCCCACCGCCTGCGCGCCCAGATTGGTGTGCACGGCAAAGGCGAAGTCGATCGGCGTGGCTCCCTTGGGCAGCTGGAACAGCGCGCCCTTGGGGGTGAAGGCGAAGATGCGATCCTGATAGATCGCCATCTTGGTGTTTTCGAGCAGCTCTTCCGCATCGTGGCTGGCATCGACGATTTCGATCAGGTCGCGCAGCCAGCCGACCTG
>JBDLVU010000143.1:0-6727 GCA_039804665.1 Pseudomonadota bacterium
CTTGTTCATGCGGAACCCCCTACCTCTTTTTTGTGGGAAAACTGTGGTTTGGAATCGCCTTCCGGGTGCGGCGGAAGAGAGCCGAGAAAGATTCCACTGTCAAAGGCAAATGCGCGGCAAAACCGCGAATTATCCCCGAAATCCGGGCGATTCCGGATGTGCGAAGCCCCTTGCGCAACGAAATTGCGCAAGGGGCTCGTCAGATTGTCGTCAAATCAGGTGCCGTGCGGCCACTCAGTGCGCCGTCGGGCTCACCGCCGCGCCGGCCTGCGGCGAAGCAGGCTGGCTCGCCAGATCGTCCGCTTCGGTCCACTCGATGGCTTCCGGCACGGTGACCAGCGCACGCGCCAGCACCTCGTCCACATGGGCCACCGGCACGATGTCCAGCCCGGCCTTGATGTTGGCGGGGATCTCGGCAAGGTCCTTGCGGTTCTCTTCCGGGATCAGCACCGTCTTGATGCCCCCGCGCAATGCGGCCAGCAGCTTTTCCTTCAGGCCGCCGATCGCCAGCACGCGGCCGCGCAGCGTGACTTCGCCGGTCATCGCCACATCCGCGCGCACCGGGATGCCGGTCAGCGTGGACACCATCGCCGTCACCATGCCGATCCCTGCGCTCGGGCCGTCCTTGGGCACCGCGCCTTCGGGCAAGTGGATGTGCAGGTCCTTGCGCTGGAAGATCGAGGGCTTGATGCCATAGGCCGGGCTGCGCGCCTTGACGAAGCTGAACGCCATCTGGACGCTCTCGCTCATCACTTCGCCCAGCTTGCCCGTGGTGCGCACCGCACCCTTGCCGGGCACGGTCACGCTTTCGATCGTCAGCAGTTCGCCGCCCACTTCGGTCCAGGCAAGGCCGGTGACCGCACCCACCTGGTTCTCCTCGTCCGACACGCCGTGGCGGAACTTGCGCACGCCTGCGAACTCGTCGAGGTTTTCGGGCGTGATCGTCACGCTCTTGGTCTTGCCTTCCAGGATCTGACGCAGGCTCTTGCGCGCCAGCCGCGCGATCTCGCGCTCCAGCGTGCGCACGCCGGCTTCGCGCGTGTAATAGCGGATCAGGTCGCGCAGACCATCATGGGTCAGCTCGAACTCGCCCTTCTTCAGTCCGTGCGCTTCCACCTGCTTGCGCACCAGATGCCGCTCGGCGATCTCGACCTTCTCGTCCTCGGTATAGCCCTCCAGCCGGATGATCTCCATGCGATCAAGCAGCGCCTGCGGCAGATTGAGGCTGTTGGCCGTGCACACGAACATCACGTCCGACAGGTCCACGTCCAGTTCCAGATAGTGGTCCTGGAACTTGGCGTTCTGTTCGGGATCGAGCACTTCGAGCAGGGCCGATGCCGGATCGCCGCGGAAATCCTGACCCAGCTTGTCGATCTCGTCGAGCAGGAACAGCGGGTTGGCGGTGCCAGCCTTGCGCAGGTTGGTCACCACCTTGCCCGGCAGCGACCCGATATAGGTGCGGCGGTGGCCACGGATTTCAGCCTCGTCGCGCACGCCGCCCAGCGACTGGCGCACGAACTGGCGCCCGGTCGCCTTGGCGATCGACTTGCCGAGGCTGGTCTTGCCCACGCCCGGAGGGCCGACGAGGCACAGGATAGGCCCCTTCAGCTTGTTGGTCCGTGCCTGCACCGCCAGATATTCGACGATGCGGTCCTTGACCTTGTCGAGCGCATAGTGATCGGCATCCAGGATCGCCTGCGCGGCCGGAATGTCCTTCTTCAGCTTGCTCTTCTTGCCCCACGGCAGGCCCAGCAGCACATCAAGGTAGTTGCGGATGACCGTGGCCTCCGCGCTCATCGGCTGCATCGACTTCAGCTTCTTCAGCTCGGCCTGCGCCTTGGCACGGGCTTCCTTGGACAGCTTCAGCGCGTCGATCTTTTCCTGCAGCTCCTGCAGCTCGTTGGCCTCGCCATCGTCGCCGCCGCCCAGCTCGCTCTGGATCGCCTTGAGCTGCTCGTTCAGGTAATATTCGCGCTGCGTCTTTTCCATCTGCCGCTTCACGCGGCCACGGATCTTGCGCTCCACCTGCAACACGCCCAGCTCGCCCTCCATGAAGGAGAGCACCATTTCGAGGCGCTTGAGCGGATCGTTTTCCGAAAGCACGGCCTGCTTTTCGGCCACGCGCGCGGCAAGGTTGCTCGCCACCGCGTCGGCCAGCTTGCCAGCTTCCTCGATATCGCCCAGCTGCGCGCCGGCATCCTGCGGCAGCTTCTTGGAAAGCTTGGCATATTCGCCGAACTGTTCGACCACCGAACGCATCATGGCGGATACTTCGGCGCCTTCGCTCTCGACCGGTTCGATCGGCTCGACCTGCGCCACCAGCATCTCGCCGCCGGTGCCGTTTTCGGTGCGCAGGCTTTCGAGAGCGGCGCGGCGATGGCCTTCCACCAGCACGCGCACGGTGCCATCGGGCAGCTTCAGCAGCTGCAGCACGCTGGCGATCACGCCTGTGTCATACAGATCGTCGCGGTCGGGATCGTCGCAGCCGGGGTCCAGCTGCGCCAGCAGGAAGATGTCCTTGTCGCCCGACATCGCCGCCTCAAGCGCGGCGACCGACTTTTCGCGGCCCACGAACAGCGGCACGACCATGCCGGGGAAAACCACGATGTCGCGCAAGGGAAGCAGGGGATAGAGATTCATAAAGCAGTGTCCGTCCGGCCCGCCGCACGACCCAGTGCAGCGGCGCTCGTGTCCGATATGGGAGCCCGTCTCCCACCTCGCAATGGCAAAGGGTAAGACGGCTGTGGATCGCGACAATTCAGGCCGCCAACCGTTTTCCACCCGGGCACCCTTTCCCGCCCGCCACCGGTAACCCGATGTTAGGCATGATCGGCGCACAAGCGCCCGCATGATCCGAACCAAGACGACGCTGGTGATCGGCGCCGGGGCGTCCTGCGAATTGCAGATGCCCAGCGGCGAAGACCTGCTCGCGCGCGTGGTCGCGGGCTATGATTTCTCGCGCCTTGGCACGCCTGCGCAATCGCGCGAAAGCCAGTTCCTGATCCGCCACCTGCTGAAACAGGCCGAACGGATGAACCGCGACCAGAATGACGTGGTCCGCGCATCGCAATTGCTGCGCAACGCCGCGCGCGTCGGCCGCGCCATCGATACCGTGATCGAACAGGTGGACCACGATGCGCTGGCCGTCGCCTGCGGCAAGATCGCCATTGCGTTTCACATCGGGCAGGCCGAAACCCGCGCCACCCTGCGCGAGGCACCGCGCCAGCCCGGCGAACTGCCCTTGCTGGGCAAACCGGACGAACAGTGGCTGTTCTGGCTGGGCCAGCTGCTAACGGCAGGGCTGCCCCGCACCCGGCTGGAACGCGCGTTCGAGGACCTGACCATAGTCTGCTTCAATTATGACCGCGCGATCGAGCATTACCTGCCGCACGCGCTGGTCATGGCCTATGGCCTCGACCTGAAAGACGCGCAGCGCATCGTCGGCGAACGGCTGCGCATCCTCCATCCCTATGGCTCGGTCGGCCGCCTGCCGTGGCAACCGGGGCAGGAGGCGCAGGCCGAATGGGCCGGCAGCGAGCAGCCATGGAACATCCACGCCATCGCCGGGCAAATCCGCACCCATTCGGAACGCATGGCCGATACCGCGTGGCTGCACCGCCTGCGGCAGGAAGTCGGCGCGGCCAAGCGGCTGGTGTTTCTGGGCACCGGTTTTCACCCGCGCAATCTTGAACTCCTGTTCGACCGCACGATCAGCCACAATCCCGAAGTGCTCGCCACCACCTACGGCCTTTCGCCGGGCAACCGGCTGGTCGCCGCGCGGATGCTGCGGCGCGGCTGCGGGCTCGAACACGATGAACTGCTCACCCTGACCGACGCCCGCGCCTTTGAAGCGCTGCGCGACAACGCGCTGCTGCTGGAAAGCTGACGCTAGCCGGAATAGTTCAGGCCCAGCGTGGCCACCTTCTGCCCGCGCAGCGCCGCCGCCCTTGCCTGCTCCATCTGCACTTGCGCGTCGGCACGCCCCTCGTTCAGGCAGGATTCGCGCACCGGATCGTGATACCCGGCCACCCATACGGCCGCGCCCACCTTGTCGCACAGCGTGCCCACGCCATGGTCCACGCGCCGCGCCATCCGCGCCCAGCCTTCGGGCGTTGCCGGATCGATGCCGGCGATGTCGATCGCCACAGTGGTCCGTCCGGCTGCGTCCGGTCCCATCGTCGTGATCCAGCCCAGCCGGTGCGACGTGCCGCGCGCCACGATGTCCGAATTGCCCGCCTGCGCCTGCGCGCCGACCGCCGTCACCGTGGCAAGCGCCACCAGGCCCAGTGCCATTGCCTTATGCATCGCCGTTCTCCTCTCCGCATCCGGGAGGGGATCGTCCGTGCGATCGTTTGGAGCGCGCACGGATCGACGCATCCCGGGGGCATATCAACGCGCGAAACGGCTGTCCGTTCCCCGGCTCAGTGGGCGGGAATCGGCTGCACCACCGGGACCGAGACGAACGTCGGCGAAGGCGGCGGCGCGGGGGTGGGGGCAACCTCGGGCGGCGGCGTCACCGAGACGGCCGGCGCGGCGGGAGCGGCAGCTGTCGGGGCCGAAGCAGCGGGGGCCTTCGCCGCCGCCGATGCCACGCCATCGCTCAGCAACGGCCGCGCGAACGGCGCCACGCCCATTTCGCCGTTCGCAAGCGGGCCACGCCCGTGCAGCGCCTCGATCTCGTACTCGCGCGTCTTCAGGTACATGGTGCGATAGGTGGTATAAGGATCGTCGCTCTCGCGCATCGCCTTCAGGTCGGCATCGATCTGGTTGCGGTCGTCGATCGATTCGATCGTGTTCACCGGCAGCGCATACGTCGGCTTGTTGAATGGCTTGCCCACGGCGAACGGCACCACCGCGCGGTCCACCAGCAACCCGAACAGGTCGCGCACCGTGGTCGGCCCCACCAGCGGCAGGAACAGGTACGGCCCCGGCCCGATCCCGTAATAGCCCAGCGTGTTGGCAAGGCCATTGTGGCGATAGGGCAGGTTGAAAGGCTTCTTCTTGGCCACATCGACCAGCCCCGCCACGCCCACGGTGGAATTGACGGCAAACCGCCCCACCGTCTCGGCCGCCTTGCCGGGCTTCAGCTGCAACATGTAATTCAGGAACGCCACCGGCTCGGTCAGGTTGCGGATGAAGTTGCGCAATCCCATCCGCAGCGGGCGCGGCACGCCCTTTTCATACCCGGTGGCGATCGGCCCGATCAGCTTTTCGTCAACCTTGGTGATCACCGCAAAGCTCTTGGCGTTGACCCGCTCCATCGGGTCCTCGCGCGGGGCATTGGCGTGCCCCGAAACCACGATCGGCGCGCCCGGAACATAGGGTTTGGGCGGCGGCGGCGGCACCACCAGTTGCGGGGTGCTGGACGGTACCGCAGCCGCATCCGGCGCGGGCACTTCGGCCGCAGGCAAAGGTGCCGAAGCGGGCACTGCTGGCGTGGAAGAGGCTTCGGGCGCGGGCGCGGCCGTCTGCGCAGCCTCCACCGGCGGCACGGGCAGCGCGGCACCCGCCGGCTGCGCGCTCGCCAACGCAACGGAAGCGACAATTGCGGAAACGCTCAAACGATAATCCTTCCGGGCTGCGGCGCGCAGCGATTGCTCATGCCCATAACGCTGTGGGCCTGCAACAATTCCTGAACGAGGCGTCGCAAACTGAAAAGATTTCGTCGCAATCGCAGGCGTCAGAACGGCAGCTTGAACCCGGCGGGAATCCCCGCAGCCATCTGCACCTTCTGCATTTCCTCGCCCGCGGCCGCATCGGCCTTGGTCCGGCAATCGTTGAACGCTGCCGTCACCAGGTCTTCAAGGATGCCCTTTTCCGAAACCGACAGCAGGCTGTCATCGATGCTCACGCCGATCACGCGGCCCTTGGCGCTGGCGCGGATCTTGACAAGGCCACCGCCCGCGGCGCCTTCGACCTCGATCGCGTCAAGCCGCCCTTGCGCATCCTCCATCTGCTTCTGGATGGTTTCGGCCGCCTTCTGGGCTGCCTGGATCATTTCTTCCATCGACTTCATGCGCGCCTGCTCCAGGGTCTTTGTTCGTGCTCTCGCGAGCCGCTTTCATCCACGATCTGCGCACCCGGAAAAGCCGCCAGCGCGGCCTTGACCAGCGGATCGTCCCGCATCTCGGCATCGGCGGCGGCGACCTTGGCCGCCCTCACCTCTTCCAGACTCGGCTGCGCGTTACCGGTTCCGCGCTCGACCTGCCAGTGCTCTCCGGTCGCGCCTTGCAATCCCTTGCGAATGTCCTGCGTCGGATCGCCCGGCAGGCCCGGTGCCAGTTCGTATTTCAGGTATCCGGCGCGCAGTTCGATCACCCGCACCGAAAGCCGCATCGACGATCCGGTCAGCGGCGAAATCGCCTCCACCCGCTCGACCAGCGCTTCCCAGTCCATCGCCACGGCAACGGGCGGGACCGGCGCCGACGCCATCGGCATCCCGCCGTCATCGCCCGCCGGAGCCGCCACCATCACCGGCGCGCGCGCGGCCAGTTCTTCCAGCTTCTTCACCAGCGATCCGGGATCGGGCATCTCGCTCGCGTGCATCACGCGCAGCAGCGCCATCTGCGCCGCCGCCAGCGGATCGGGCGCGGCGCGCACTTCGTCATAGCCTTTCAGCAGCAACTGCCACAGCCGGTGCAGTTGCCCCGCGGTCAGCGTCTTGCCCCAGCCGTCCAGCGCCTCGCGCTCCTCGGCGCTGCGCGCTTCGGCCGCACCTGAAACCTGC
>JBDLVU010000144.1:0-6675 GCA_039804665.1 Pseudomonadota bacterium
GGTTCGCGATCAGGATCTTGTCAAAGATTGGCCCCGAAATTGGCCCCGTATCGGAAATGAAATGTGCAAAAATTCCGCAACAGAGGCCCGCACTCCTCAGGCACCGCAAGTCGCGCGCCAACGGGATCTGCCGGCGGGGTGCATGGTCCGCTTTTGTTCGGAAATCCGCCGGTTGGAAGGTTAACGCAAACCCTCGGCAAATGCGGAGGAACTGGTTAACAGGCGATACCCGACACCCGGCTCGCTGCGGATGATGGACCTGCCGAAATGGATGGAGTTGTCTAACTTACGGCGAATGCCCCGTGCCGCCACGCGCAAGTATTCGACGTCGTTTTCATGACCCGGTCCCCAAATGGCACGCAATAGCCGGGCGTGCGTAACGACCTGGCCCGCATGAACCGCCAGTTCGGCGAGCATCGCATACTCCTTGGGCGCCAGATGGACCTCCTCGCCCGCGCGCCGCACGATGCGCGCGGCAAGGTCGATCTCCACCTCGCCCACGCGCACCACCGCCGCCGGCGCATCGGGCGCATGGGCATGGCGCAGCGCCACGCGCACCCGCGCCAGCAGTTCGTCGGCATCGAACGGCTTGGTCACGTAATCGTCGGCGCCCAGATCCAGCGCGGCGATCTTTTGCGCGGTCGCATCGCGGGCGGACAGCACCAGCACCGCCGCGCCCGCCGCCCGCAGCGGCGCGATCAGGTCCAGCCCGTCGCGATCGGGCAGGCCCAGATCGAGCACCACCAGCCGGGCGGTGCGCTCCGCCATCCGCGCCAGCGCCTGCGCCGCATCGGCCGCCTCGATCACCGCATAGCCCGCATGGGCCAGCGCATCGCGCAGCAGCGCGCGGATCGCAGGTTCGTCCTCCACCACCAGCACGGGCACGCGTTCGTTCATGGCCGGTTTCATATCCGTGCGCTCATGCCGGCTTCTCCACCATGCGCAGCGCGGACGCGGGCATGTGAATGCTGAAGCGCGCGCCCGGCTGCCCGGCGCGGCCGCCCGCGTCCACGGCAAAGCCCATTGCATCGGCAAAGCCCTGCACGATGGCAAGGCCAAGCCCGGATCCGCCCACCCGGTCCGATCCTTCTGCCCGCGCGAACATCCCGAACACGCGCGCTTCCTCGCCCGGCGGGATGCCCGGCCCTTCGTCCATCACCGAAAGCGTCAGCCCCGCAGGCTCCTCGGCAACGGCAATCGTGATCGCACCGCCCGCGCCGCCATGCTTGCACGCGTTGTCGATCAGGTTGATCAGGCAATGGTGCAGCAGACGCGCATCGGCCAGCACCAGCGGCAGATCGTCGGCCACGGCCACGTGCAGCGCATGGCCCCCCAGCGTGCGCCGCATGTCGTCCAGCGCGGCGGCAACCGCCTCGGCCAGATCCACCGGTTCGGGCGCGCGTTCGATCGCGCCGCTTTCGATGCGCACCATATCGAGCAGGTTGCCCACGAACCGGTCGAGCCGTTCGGCCTCGCTGCGCGCCACGCTCAGCTGCTCGGCCTGCGCGGCGCTTTCCGGCCGGATCGCGCGCAGCAAACCGAGCACCGTGGTCAATGGCGTGCGCAGATCGTGCCCGACCGATGAAAGCAGCGCGGCGCGCAGGGTTTCGCGCTCCTGCAGGCGGCCCAGCGCGACCATTTCCTCTTCCAGCGTGATCCGCGCGAGCGCAAGCCCTGCCTGATCGAGCAGGCTGGCGAGCAATGGCATCGCCGCGTGCGGCAGGGGCTCGCCCGCATCGCCCCGCGCCACGCCCAGCACGGCCTGCGCCGTTTCGCCCGACCGGATCGGGTGAAACAGCCATTCCGAGGTGGTCAGCGTCGCCGCGCCCGGTCCGGCGGCCTGCGCATGGTCCAGGCACCATTGCGCCGCGGCCTGGTCGATCAGGTCCAGCCGGTCCTGCGCGGGTTCGGCGGCGCGGATGCGCAAACCGTCTTCGGCGGTTGACAGCACCACCGTGCGCACATCGAACAGCCGCGCGATCTCGCCCGCCAGCACCGACCACAGCGCAGGCCGACCGTTCGCCGCCATCAGCACGCGCGCGAACCCGGCCAGCGCGGCTTCGCGGCTGGCATCGGCCTGCGCCAGCGCCGCCTGTCCGCGCACGCGCGCCGCCAGCTGGCTGCCCACCACCGCCACGCCCAGCAGCACCAGCAGCGTGACGAGGTGCGACGGCTCCGCAATCGCCAGCGTATGGACCGGCGGGATGAAGAAGAAATTGTAGGCCAGCGTCGAGACGACCCCGGCGGCAAGGCCGGTCAACAGCCCATGGCGCGTACCGGCATACATCACCGGCACCAGATAGAGCAGGCCGATGTCGGCAAGGTCACCGCGCGCGAACAGCGCCTGCCCCGCCAGCGTCACCAGCGCGATCAGCGCCAGCGTGGCGGCATGGCCGAACGGCGTGCCCCAGCCTTCGCCGTCGTCCCGTCGCGCGGCCTTCACGCGCTCGCTGATCGCGTCCTCGCTCATCCCCCGCGACTTGCGCCGCGCCGCGCCCGCTGTCGAGAGGGTTTGGCGGCCCGTCGCCCTCACCACCCGCCCGCTGCTCCCATCCTGAGCCTGTCGAAGGATGCGCCGAGCGGCAGCCCCGAGAGGCGTCGCATCCCGCGCACAGGCCCGCGCGCGCGGGCGAAGGAACGCCCCCATAAAGAAGCTATAAAGATTGTCGCACCGCGCCGCCGCCGGGCGTAGCGGATCAGACCATGATGCCGACTCCCGCCCTTCCCGCCTCCGCCCCGCTTCAAGACGCGCCGCACAACGCGCACCACGATCAGGAAAGCCTCGCCACGCTGGCGGTGGGCGCGATCGGCGTGGTGTTCGGCGATATCGGCACCAGCCCGCTCTATTCGCTGAAGGAAAGCTTCATCGGCGCGCATCCGCTGGCGGTCGATCCGGCGCATGTGTTCGGCGTGCTGTCGCTGATCTTCTGGACGATGACGGTGATCGTCACCCTCAAGTACGTCGGCGTGATCCTGCGCGCGGACAACAAGGGCGAAGGCGGCAGTCTGGCGCTGCTGGCGCTGATCGGGCGCCGGCTGGGCGAAACCCGCTGGACCGCCGCGATGACGCTGCTGGGGCTGGTGGCGACGGCGCTGTTCTATGGCGATGCGATCATCACGCCGGCAATCTCGGTGCTGTCGGCGGTGGAGGGGCTGGAAGTCGTTTCCCCCACCTTTTCCCACCTCGTTCTGCCCGTTTCCATTGCCATCCTGATCGGATTGTTCGCCATCCAGTCACGCGGGACGGCGGCGGTGGGCAAGCTGTTCGGGCCGGTAATGCTGGTCTATTTCCTTGTGCTGGCGGTCATGGGCATCGGCGGCATCGTGCAGGCGCCGCAAATCCTGTGGGCGGTCAATCCATTGTACGCGGTGAACTTTTTCACGCTCGATCCCACGCTCGCCTTCCTCGCGCTCGGCTCGGTGGTGCTGGCGGTGACGGGGGCAGAGGCGCTTTATGCCGACATGGGGCACTTCGGGCGGCGGGCGATTTCGCTGGCGTGGCTGTGGGTGGCCTTCCCCTGCCTGCTGCTGAACTACCTCGGCCAGTCGGCGCTGCTGCTAAAGAACCCGGCGCTGGTGCAGAACCCGTTCTTCCTGATGGCGCCCGAAGCGCTGCGGCTGCCGCTGGTGATCCTTGCTACGCTGGCCACGATCATCGCCAGTCAGGCCGTCATCTCGGGCGCGTATTCGATCAGCCAGCAGGCGATGCAGCTCGGCTTCCTGCCGCGCCTGCGCATCCAGCACACCAGCGCGCGGGCCGCGGGGCAGATCTATGTGCCGCTGGTCAACTGGCTGCTGCTGGGGCTGGTGATCCTGCTGGTGCTGGGCTTCAAGTCCTCCTCGGCGCTCGCGTCGGCCTATGGCATCGCGGTGACGGGCACGATGTTCATCACCGCGCTGATGCTGGGCGTGCTGACCTTCGCGGTGTGGAAATGGCCGCCCGTGCTGGCCGCGCTGGTCACCGGCGTGGCGCTGGTGGTGGACGGCGCCTACTTCGCCTCCAACATTACCAAGATCCCGGACGGCGGATGGTTTCCGCTGCTGGTGGCGGCGATCTGCTTCATCGTGCTGACCACCTGGGCCAGCGGGCGGCGCATCCTGCGCGAACGACTGGCCGAAGACGCGATGCCGTTCGGCCTGTTCCTCGGCTCGGTGGCAGGGCGCGTGCGGCGGGTGAGCGGTACGTCGGTGTTCCTGTGCTCCAGCGCCGACGGCATCCCGCCCGCGCTGCTGCACAACCTGAAGCACAACCACATCCTGCACGAACGCGTGGTGATCCTGACCGTGATGACCGAAGGCGTGCCGCACGTGGCGCCCGATGCACGGCGCGAGGTCACCTCGCTCGACCACGGGTTCTACCGCGTGGTGCTGCACCTGGGCTTCATGGACGAGGCGAACGTGCCCGCCGAACTCGCCGCCGAAACGCGCGCGGGCGGGCCGTTCAAGCCCATGGAAACCAGCTATTTCCTGGCCCGCCAGACCCTCGTCGCATCCAAGCGGCCGTCTGGCATGGCGATCTGGCGCGAAAAGCTGTTCGCGTGGATGATCCGCAACGCCGAAAGCGCGATGCAGTTCTTCCACCTCCCCACCAACCGCGTGATCGAGCTGGGCAGCCAGCTGGAGATCTAGCGCGCGACGAAGCCGTGCGCGCGCAGGATCGCCTTGCCCGCGCCGGACAGCAGGAACCGGCGGAAACCCTCCGCGTCCGGGTTGGTCGAGGCCGTCAGGCGGACGAGCGGGTAGACGATGGGCGCGTGGGCACCGGCGGGGAACACCCCGACCACGCGCACCGCCGGTTCGGCGCGCGCGTCGGTGGCATAGACCACGCCCAGCGGCGCGGCGCCGCGCGCCACCAACGCCAGCGCGGCGCGCACGTTTTCGGCGCGCGCCACCTGTCCCGCCACCTGCGGCCACACGCCGAAGCGTTCGAGCGCCTGCCGGCCATAGCGCCCGGCGGGCACCGCATCCGGGTCCGCCATCGCCAGCCGCCCGCCGTGGAGCGCGGCGGCCAGCGGAAAGCCCGGCCCGGGGTAAAGCCGCAGGGGCGATCCGGCGGGCGCCACCAGCACCAGCGCCCCTACCGCCATCACGCGCCGGGTGCCCGGCACGATCAGGCCGCGCTGCTGGAGATAATCGGCCCAGTCCGCGTCGGCCGAAACGAACAGGTCGGCCGCCGCGCCCGCTTCAACCTGCCGCGCCAGCGCCGAGGACGCGGCGAAAGACAGCACCGGCCGCGGATGATGCCGCGCGGCCCAGGCATCGGCGGCATCGGTCAGCGCCTCCTGCAAGCTGGCGGCGGCGAGCACGAGCGGCCCGGCGGCCTGTGCCGAGGCCCCCTGCCCACCCCCGACCAGCAACAGCAGCGCAAGGACGGCGCGCAGGGCGCGGGCGAAGGGGCGGCGATGCATTTCCATATCCCATCGTATACGGAACACCCCCACCCCCGCAAGGCCGCCCGCGCCGGCCTCGCCCTGCCCGCGCGGATGGTGTGGACAAGCATCCGAAATGGGCAGATATGTAACAATACTTAAAACGTGTGGGAGAGCGTATCATGACCGTTGCATCCACCTCGGCAGTTGCCGGCGATACATGGTCGAACGTATTTTCGCCTGAAGCACTGAGCAACTTTGCCTTTGGCCAGACCGCGCCGGTACAACTGAGCGGTGACGGGTTGATCGCCACTTTTACCTTTGGAAGCAACACGATAGACTTCTCTTCCGACGTCGGGTTTACGCTCAATCCGCCCGGCGGGATCATCAACGAGGTCCAGACGGAGGACACCAGCCTGACTGCGATGTCCTATCCGCTGGCCGACTTCATGGCGGCGGTGCGCGACGGCGATATCGATGCGATCAACGCCGGCCTGTGGAAGGGCAACGACACGATCAACGGCGGCGCCAGCAACGACACGATCAAGGGCTTTGCCGGCAGCGACAAGCTGTACGGCAACGCCGGCGACGACTTCCTGAGCGGGGACGCGGGCAACGACCGGCTGTATGGCGGCGCGGGCAACGACTACCTGTTGGGCGGCACCGGCATCGACCAGCTTTATGGCCAGGCGGGCGGCGACCGGCTGATGGGCGGCGCGGGCAACGACCTGATCGTGGGCGGCGCGGGCCGTGACGAGTTGACCGGAGGCACCGGGGCCGACACCTTTAGCTGGACCGCCTATGCCGATTTCGCGCCGATCAACGCGGCCAATCCGTTCGCCGAGGATCTGATCCGCGATTTCAACCATGCCGAAGTCGACCTGATCAACCTGCACGCGCTGGACGCCAACGCGACGATCATCGGCAATCAGGACTTCACCTTCATCGGCACGGCCGCGTTCGGCACCAACGCGCCGGGACAGGTGCGCGTGGAAGAGGTCAACAATTCGCCATACCTGTGGAAGGTGGAGCTGAACACCGACAACGATTCCGCCGCCGAATACGGCTTCATGACAATCGCGTTCGGCGGGCAGCCGGTGGCGGCAGACTTCGTGCTGTGAGCGGGCGAAGTTGACGAAGTTGACACGGTCCTGAGCGGCGTTGCGGACCCGGCGGGCGGCATCGCCACCCGGGCCACCCGGGCCACCCGGGCCACCCGGGCCACCCGATACGGACGCGGGGCGTTCTTGACCTCGTACGGCAGCGCCTGCGCCGGCGCGCAATCGGCGGGCGGTGACGGCGGCGC
>JBDLVU010000145.1:0-6665 GCA_039804665.1 Pseudomonadota bacterium
CACCATCTCGGCCGCAACCGCTACAACCAGCGCCAGACCGCAAAGGCGCTGGGCCTCACCTATGACCAGTTGCGCCACTGCCTGCGCAAGCACGGCTTGCTGGACCGGGGGCAATCGGCCTAACTCCGCGCGCATGGCCCTTACCCGCCTGACCTTGCGCACATTTCGCAACCACGCCGCCACCCGGCTGGACTCCACGCGCGCGTTCAACGTGCTGGTGGGCGAAAACGGCGCGGGCAAAACCAACGTGCTCGAAGCGATCAGCCTGCTCGCCCCCGGCCGGGGCCTGCGCCGCGCGGCGCCTGCGGAAATGGCGGGCCGCACCGGCGATGGCAGCTTCGCCATCGCGGCAGAGCTGGAACAGGGCGATGTCGCGCTCGGCACCGCCACCGCCCCGCAAACCCCCAACCGCCGCACCGTGCGCATCAATGGTGCCGAAGGGCCGGCGACGCGGCTGGCCGAATGGCTCTCCATCACATGGCTGACCCCGGCGATGGATCGCATCTTTGCCGAAGGCGCCGGTGGCCGCCGCCGTTTTCTGGATCGGCTGGTGCTGGCAGTCGATCCCGGCCACGCCCGCACCGCCACCCGCTATGAAACCGCGCTGCGCGAACGCAATCGCCTGCTGGCCGATCCGGCCGAGCCGGACCCGATGTGGCTCGATGCGCTGGAGGCGCAACTGGCGGAAACCGGCGCCGTGCTGGCGCAATCGCGCGGCGCACTCGTGGACGGCCTGCGCGCGGTGATCGAAACCCTGCCCGAACACCCCTTCGCGCGGCCTGCCATTGCCTATGCCACTGAAACCCCGGCGCAAGAGGACGCCTTGCGCGCCGCGCTGCGCGATGGCCGCCGCCGCGATCGCGCGGCCGGGCGCACGCTGATCGGCCCGCACCGCGATGATCTGGCCGTGCGCCTTGCCGCCAAGGATGCGCCCGCCGCCGAGTGCTCCACCGGCGAACAGAAGGCGCTGCTGATCACCATTGTCCTCGCCCATGCCGCCCTGACCGCGGGCGAACGGCCGCGCCTGCTGCTGCTGGACGAAATCGCCGCGCACCTCGATCCGGTGCGCCGCGCGGCGCTGTACGAACGCCTTGCCGCGTCGGGCGCGCAAGTGTGGATGACCGGAACCGAAATCGCACCCTTTGCCGAAATCGAAGGCGAATCAGCGGTTTGGCGCGTGGCCGACGGCGGCGTCAGCATCGCGTAGCGCCTGCGCCACCGGCCCTTCCGTCGCCGCCACGATCCGGTCCACACCCGCCGCATTCGGGTGGATGTGATCGTCCAGCAGCAGGGCATCCTTGCCGATCACCGGCTGGAGGAAGAACGGCACCAGCGGCACGTGATATTTCTTCGCCAGTTGCGGCCATATGGGGTTGAATTGCTTCGCATAATCCGCCCCCAAGTTCGGCGCGGCAAGCATTCCGGTCAGCATCGCGGGTATCCCCCGCTTCTGCAATTCCGCCAAAATCGCATCCAGATTTTCCCGCGTTTCCGCCGGCGAAATCCCGCGCAGCATGTCGTTTCCGCCAAGGCCCACCAGCACCAGCGCGGGCTTTTGCGGCTGTCCGTCCAGCGTGAATGCCAACCTTTGGCGCGCGGCGGCGGTGGTATCGCCCGAAACGCCCGCGTTCACCACGCGTGCGGGGGTTCCGGCCGCGTTCAGCGCCGCTTCCAGCCGGGGCGGATAGCCTTCGCCGGGGTTCAGGCGATAGCCGGCATAGAGGCTGTCGCCAAAGGCGAGGATCACCGGGGCGTTTGCCGGCGCGGAAGGCGCAGACGCGCTGCGGGTGGCCAAAACCTGCGGTGTTTTGCTTTCAGAACAAGCGGATAGCAGCAAAAACAGGGCCAAAAGGGCTAAACGCATTGAGAACGACCTAAACGGACCTAGAGGGGGTCTAGGTTGCCCTGGCCCCTTAAAGTATGCCAGTTTCGGGTGGTGACAAGACCCTGCATCATCGACGCCCGCGCCCTCACCCTCTCTCTCGGCACCGGCGACGGACGGGTCGAGATCCTGCGCGGGGTCAGCCTGCAAGTGGCCGCCGGAGAAACGCTCGCCCTGCTCGGCCCCTCCGGTTCTGGCAAGTCCTCGCTGCTGGCCGTGCTGGCCGGGCTGGAGCGCGCGAGTGGCGGGACCTTGCGCGTTGCGGGGCAGGATTTCACCGCGATGAGCGAGGATTCGCTGGCCTTGGCGCGGCGGGGACGGATCGGCATCGTGTTGCAGGCCTTCCACCTGCTGCCAACGATGACCGCGCTGGAAAATGTCGCCACGCCGCTGGAATTGGCAGGCGAATCCAGTGCCTTGGCACGGGCGGAGGCGGAACTCGTCGCGGTGGGCCTTGGCCACCGGCTGCACCATTACCCGGCCCAGCTTTCGGGCGGGGAGCAGCAGCGCGTGGCGATTGCCCGCGCGCTGGCCCCTGCCCCGGCCATCCTGTTTGCCGATGAACCGACCGGAAATCTGGATCACGCAACGGGCGAAGCCGTGGCCAACCTGTTGTTCGAACGCACAAAAAATGCCGGCGCCGCGCTGGTGATGGTCACGCACGACGAAGCGCTGGCCCACCGCTGCGGCCGCATCGTGCGGCTGGCCGACGGGGAAATCGTGGCGGACGCGCCAGCGTGAACTGGCGCACCGCATGGAAGCTGGCGCGGCGCGGACTGGACTGGCGCTTCAAGGGTTTGCGGCTGCTGCTGGCGTGCCTGATCCTGGGCACCGCCGCGCTTTCGGCCATCGGCACGCTGACCGGCGCGATCGAACGCGAACTGCGCGCGCGCGGACGGGACATGCTGGGCGGCGACGTGGAATTCGCGCTGGCCGGACGCCCCGCAAACGCAGCGGAATCCCGCGCGATGGCGGCCCTTGGCACCGTATCCGAAGGCGTGCGGTTGCAGGCGATGGCGCAGGCGCCGGGGCGCGCTGCGGCAACGCCGGTGGAACTGAAGGCGGTCGATCCGCGCTGGCCGCTGTATGGCACGTTCAGCCTGCAAGGCGGCCCCGCCGCCGCGCCGAAGGGCATGACCGCATGGATCGCGCCGGGGGTGGCGGACCGGCTGGGGGTGAAGCCGGGCGACGCTTTGCAAATCGGCGCGGCGCGGCTGACAGTGGGCGGGGTGATTGCCAGCGAACCGGACCGGCTGGGCGAAGGCTTTGCGCTCGGCCCGACGGTGATCGTGAGCCGTGAGGCGCTGACCGCATCGGGGCTGGTGCGCGCAGGGTCCATGGCGCGGTGGAAGTATCGCATTCGCGTGCCCCAGACCGCGCAGCCGCAGGCGGTGGCGGACGGCTTTACCGCGCGGTTCCCCGATGGCGGGTTCGGCGTGCGCACGCGCGACAAGGCATCCCCGGGGCTGGACCGCTTTGTTTCGCGCATGGGGCAGTTCCTGACGCTGGTGGCGCTGGCTGCGCTGTCCATCGCGGGCATCGGCATCGGCAACGGGGTGGCGTCGTATCTGGAGGCGCGGCGCGAAAGCATTGCCACGCTGAAGATTCTGGGCGCGACCAGCGGCGATGTGGCGCGGGTGTTCCTGCTGCAACTGGCCTGCGCATCGGCGCTGGCCATCGCCATAGGGCTGGCCGTGGGCGTGAGCGTGACGCCGCTGCTGGGCCATGCGCTGGCGGTGGAGACGGGGCTGGTGATCGATGGCGGCGCGCTGGCGCTGGCGGCGATCTATGGCGCGCTGATCGCAATGACATTCGCCGCGCCGCCGCTGCTGCGCGCGCGCCAGACGCCGGCGATGGCGCTGATGCGGGCGCGGGTGGCGGGCGCGGCGTGGAACCGCCGGGGGGCGGCGCTGGCGGTGGCGGCGGGCCTTGCCGGGATTGCCGGGCTGGCGGTGATAACCGCGCCACAAAAGCTGCTGGCGGCAGGGTTCCTGGGCGGGGCAGCGGCGCTGTTTGGCGTGTTATGGCTGGTCGGCTGGGGCCTGACCAAAGCCGCCACACGCTGGCCTGCGCCCCGCGATCCGGTGTGGCGCATGGCGTTGGGCAACCTGCACCGGCCGGGCGCGCAAACCGGCGCTCTGGTGCTGGCGCTGGGCTTTGCGCTGTCTGCCTTCGTGCTGCTGGCGGCGGTGGAGACGAGCCTTGACGCCAATATCGCGCGCAGCGTTCCGGCGCGGGCGCCCGATTACTTCGTGCTGGACCTGCCGCGCGAAAAGGCAGGGGATTTCCGCGCCTTGGTCAACCGTGTGGCGCCGGGGGCGACCATCCGCACGGTGCCCGCCCTGCGCGGCACGATCACCGCGTTCGGCCCGGCAGAGCGCATGACACGGGTGGCGGACCTGATTCAGATTCCCGACGATGCCTGGGCGCTGAAGGGCGACCGGGGGCTGACCTATGCCGAGACGCTGCCCGAAGGCAACGCGCTGACCGCAGGGCAATGGTGGCCGGCTGGCTATGCCGGACCGCCGCTGGTTTCGGTGGACGAAAAGCTGGCGCAGGCGCTGGGACTGAAGCTGGGCGACCGGATCACGATCACGCTGCTGGGGGTGGAGCGCAGCGCCACCATCGCCAGCTTCCGCCGGATCGACTGGGACACGTTCGGATTTAACTATGTGCTGGTGTTCAGCCCGAACGCGCTGGCCGATGCACCGCATAACCTTGCCGCGACCATCGAACTGCCCGCGCGCGCAAAGCGCCCGGCGGTGGCGCGGGCGCTGCTTTCGGGGCTGGTGCGGGCGCTGCCTTCCAGTTCGGTGATAGAGGTTGGCCCGGTGCTTTCACAGGCGCGCGACATTCTTGTCCAAATGGGCACGGCGGTGCTGGCGGCGGCATCGGTGGCGGTGCTGGCGGGCATGGCCGTGCTGGCCGGCGCGATTGCCGCCGCGCGCGAGGCACGCCGTTATGACAGCGCGGTGCTGCGCGTGCTGGGGGCGAGCCGAGGCCAGGTTCTGGGCGTGATGCTGGCGGAATACGGCCTGCTGTGCGGCGCGCTGGCGCTGCTGGCGCTGGGCCTTGGCAGCGCGGTGGGCTGGGCCGTGGTGACGCAGCTGTTCGACTTCGAATGGCTGCCCGGCTGGACCGCGATCGGCGCGGTGCTGGCGGTGGGCGTGAGCCTTGTGATGGCGCTGGCGCTCGCCGGATCGGCGGCGGTGCTGCGCACGCGGCCGGCGCAGGTTTTGCGGGAGCTATAGGGGCCTTTCCAGCCTTCGCTGGCATGACGAACAAGGCCCTGGCGCGCCCTCCCCCGGTAGGCCAAGGGAGGGCGCGGCCTTCAGAAGAAGACTTCGGCGTTGGTCGGGTTCTTGGGGTCGGGGCCGTAGCGGTTGGCGCCGTGGCTGCCATCAAGGCACATCAGGACCAGCAGCGCGAACCAGCCGAGGATCGGGATCAGCACGAGCAGGAGGAGCCAGCCCGACTTGTCCTGATCGTGGAGGCGGCGAACCGAGACGGCAAGGCTGGGGACGATGCTGACGAGCCAGAACAAGCCCCCCACCCAGCTGCCCGCGCCGACCAGCCGCGAACCATAGACGAACGTGCCAGCGCCGCTTTCGATCTGGTTGGTGCCGAACAGCGCGTTCAGCACGATCATCACCAGAAAATAGAACAGCGCGAACATCCAGTATTCGCGGCGACGCGAACGGCCGGAAAATTCGGCATAGCGGCGATAGGGCAGGATCATCCATTCCATGGGCTTGCGCTCCTTCAGGCGAAGACTTCGGCGCCGGCGGGGTCCTTGGGATCGGGGCCGTAGCGGTTCGGCCCGCGCGTGCCTTCAAGGCACATGAACACCAGCACGATGATGCCGCCGACATAGGGAATGAAACCGAGCAGGACCATCCAGCCCGAGCGATCCTGATCGTGAAAGCGGCGGACCTGCACGGCAAGGCTGGGGATGACGCTGGCCAGCACGAAAATACCGAGCACGAGCGAACCGATCCACAGCAGCGGGCCACCGCCGTTGCCAGCCTGAGCCGCCGAAACGCTGCCCATGAACATCAGTGGGAAGGTCAAGGCCACGACGATCACGGCGAACAGCGTGAACATCCAGTATTCCTTGCGCCGCGAACGACCCGAAAAGTCGAAGTAGCGCCGGTAGGGCAGCAGCATCCAGTCCATGGCAGTTCCCCCTCTTGTGCATCGGCGCGCCAAATTGTGGGCATCGATTGGGGGAGTGAGCCATGAAATCGCGCGTTTGCCAAGAAAAAGCGCGATGGGCGCAAGTGGCGCACGTGCTTCGGCAAGCGCAGGATGAGCCGGGTCAGAGGACTGGGCAAGCGCGCAAGAAAAAGGGGGCCGGTTGGCCCCCTTCTCCGTTCGATCAGGCGCTTCGCTTTAGAAGCGGTAGCGGACCGTGCCGCCCCAGGTGCGGGGCTGGTTGGTGTAGCCCGAGATCGAATGGGGCTGTGCCGGCGTATCGAAGATGTTGATCAGCCAGCGGTCGTTGGTGATGTTGCGGCCCCATGCGGTGAGTTCCAGCCCGTTGGGCAGCGCCCAGGTGAGCGAGGCGTTGAGTTCGTTGACCTCTGCCTTGAACGGAGCGGCGGCGGCGATGGCGGCGGAACGGCCACCATCGGGAGCCGAGGCATCAAGGAAGCCGGGGAGGCCTTCTTCCAGCTGATTGGGCGATTCATAATGGAAATCGCCGCGCAGGATCAGATGGTGGCCCGAATGGCCGATTTCCTGATCCCACTGGCCGCCGATGGTGGTGGAAAGCTCGGGGATG
>JBDLVU010000146.1:0-6656 GCA_039804665.1 Pseudomonadota bacterium
GCCTTGTCGTACGATGCCAGCGCGCGGCCCAGATCGCCTTCGGCGGTGGAAACCAGTGCATCGGCGATCATCGCATCAAGCGCCCCGCCATCGGCCGCCAGCGCGCGGTCCGACAGTGCGCGTGCGGCCTGCGCATCGCCCTCCATCAGCTTCAGCTTGGCCGCCGCCGCCAGCAGGCGCGCGTCCGCCGGATTGGCCTTCAGCCCGGCGTCGAATGCGGCTTGCGCCCCGGCGCGGTCTTCCTTGGCCAGCAGCGCCAGCCCGCGCAGCCGCTGCGCGGCTGACGAGGCATCAGGCCCCAGCGTGGCCAGCGCTTCATCCGGCTTGTCGCGCAGCAGGGCCGCTTCGGCGACAAGTTCGACAAAATCGGCGGGGCGTTTGGCGGTGGGCAGCTTTTGCAGGCTCGCCCCCGCCGCCACGCCATCGCCCAGCATCAGCGCGTTGCGCGCGTGCAGTTCCAGCAGCGCCGGATCATCGGGAAACGCCGCCAGCGCCACGCCAAGGTCCGCCTGCGCGGCCACGTACTGGTGCGCGGCGAATTCGGCCCGCGCCTTGTCCGCGCTCGCCTTCGGGTCCTTGCCGCACGCGGACAGCGCCGCCAGCAGGATCAGGCCCAGCGGCCGATGAATCTTCATTGCCCGGAACTCTCCACCATTCCGGACCAATATGCCCCGTGAAGTCTAAACTTCCGGTGAAGGTTTCCAATTCGCGTGCGCCCCGCTATGGGCCGCGCAACACTCAGGAATGGACGGATTGAAATGGGATTTCGTTGCGGGATCGTCGGGCTGCCGAATGTCGGCAAGTCGACGCTGTTCAATGCGCTGACCGAGACGCAGGCGGCGCAGGCTGCGAACTATCCGTTCTGCACGATCGAGCCGAACGTCGGCAACGTCGGCGTGCCCGATCCCCGGCTGGACAAGCTGGCGGAAATCGCCGGCAGTCAGAAGATCATCCCCACTCAGCTGGGCTTCGTCGACATCGCCGGGCTGGTGCGCGGCGCGTCGAAGGGTGAAGGTCTGGGCAACCAGTTCCTCGGCAACATCCGCGAAGTGGACGCCATCGTCCACGTGCTGCGCTGCTTTGAAAACGACGACATCCAGCATGTCGACAACAAGGTCGATCCGATTTCCGATGCGGAAACGGTGGAGACCGAGCTGATGCTTTCGGACCTCGAAAGCCTTGAAAAGCGCGTTCCCGCTGCCGAAAAGAAGGCCAAGGCGGGCGACAAGGAATCCAAGATCATCGCCTCCGTACTAGGCCAGGCGCTGGAACTGCTGCGCGAAGGCAAGCCCGCGCGCCTTACCCAGCCCAAGGATGAAGAGGAATTGCGCGTCTTCCGCCAGGCGCAGCTGCTCACCGCCAAGCCGGTACTCTATGTCTGCAACGTGGAGGAAGAAAGCGCCGCCAATGGCAACGCGTTCTCCGCCCGCGTGTTCGAAAAGGCCAAGGCCGAAGGCGCCAACGCGGTGATCGTGTCGGCCGCGATCGAATCCGAACTGGTCGGCATGGATGCCGAGGAACGCACCGTGTTCCTTGAGGAAATGGGCCTGCACGAAACCGGCCTCGCCCGCGTGATCCGCGCCGGGTACGAACTGCTGCACCTCATCACCTTCTTCACCGTGGGGCCGAAGGAAGCGCGCGCGTGGACCGTGCATCTGGGCGCCAAGGCGCCGGAAGCGGCGGGCGAGATCCATTCGGACATGCAGCGCGGCTTCATTCGCGCCGAAACCATCGCCTTCGACGATTTCGTCGGTCTCGGCGGCGAAGCGGCGGCGCGCGATGCGGGCAAGCTGCGGCAGGAAGGCAAGGAGTACGTCATCAAGGATGGCGACGTTCTGCACTTCAAGTTCAACGTTTAACCGTTCGGTTGACAAGCGGGGCGGCGCGCGGTCAAACGGTTTTCATGCAGTATTATGAAGACCTTCCGGTTGGCGTCGCCCGCTCCTTCGGCCACTATGATGTCACGCGGGATGAAGTGCTGGAGTTCGCGCGCAAGTACGATCCCCAGCCCTTCCACCTTGATGACGAGGCGGCGGCGAAGACGCACTTTGGCCGCCTTTCGGCCAGCGGCTGGCACACCGCCGCGATGACGATGGCGATGATCGTCGCCGATCACAAGGCGCTGGGCCACATGGGCCTCGGCTCCCCCGGCATGGACGAACTGCGCTGGCTGACCCCGGTCTATCCGGGCGACACGCTGCGCGTGGAAACCACCGTGCTGGAAAAGCGCCGCAGCAAGTCAAAGCCCGAAATGGGCATCTTCCGCGCCGCCACCCGCGTGCTCAATCAGCACGACAAACCCGTGATGACCTTCACCTCGATGGCGATGATCGCCACCCGCGATCCGGCGGGGACGGACTAAGCCTAAATACCGGCCAATCCGCTACATCGGCTTGCACTGCACGTTGCCCTTGGCGTTGTAGACCACGTTGTCGTGCGGGTCGGTGATCACCACCTGCCCGTCGAACAGATCGACCACGCCGTTGCGACTAGCCTTGCCATCCTCGATTCTTGACAGCGTCAGCGCGTATTCCTTGCCGGTGTAGTGCGACCACGCCCCTTGCGGCAGCGCCTTGCTGCCCTTGTCAGCGGCCAGCACCACCAGCTTGTCGTCCAGCTTGATCACCCCGCGCTCGGCCTGCGCCAGCAACAACGCGCCCATTCCGCCATCGGCCGACACGAAATTACAGCCCGAGCCATAGAGCTTGGCCTTGGTGATGTCGAAGAACAGGATCGGCTGCGGCGCTATCGGCTTGGCCGGCGCCTGCACATCCTGCGCGGCGTTCACCCTGGCGATGTCGCGCGCGTCCTGCGCCGCCTTTTGCGCCGGGCTCTGGCTCGAACACCCCGCCAGGGAACCAAGGGCCAGCAGCGGCAACAGCACGATAACGGCACGACGCATGGGCACTCCTTCCCCGGGGTTTGGTTCGCCCAGCCTATAACAAGTACGCATTGCCGCAAGCCCCCCGCCGGGTGTCTCCTCCTGCCAACAAGAAACGCGAGAGGACGCCAGATGACCCGCATCACCCTGATCGAGCATCCCGAATGGAGCGACGAACTGCGCGCGCTCACCAACCCAGAAACCCTGAGCACGCTGGAGCGCGGCACGCTGCGCATCATGGCGCACAAACCCGCCATGGCCGCCGGTTTCGTCAAGTTCTTCGGCGCCCTGCGCGGCGATCGCACCCTGCCCGAACGCCTGACCGAGCTGATGCGCCTGCGCATTGCCTTCCACAACCAGTGCCGCAGCTGCATGGCCATCCGCTATGCCCCCGCCGCGGCCGACGGGGTGGACGAAGCGCTGGTCTGCTCGCTTGAACGGCCCGCCGAAGCCGAGAACCTGACTGAACGCGAAAAGCTCGCCATCGATTACGGCGAACGCCTCGCCACCAACCACCTGTCGATCGACGATGCCTACTACGACAGGCTGAAACAGCACTTCAGCGAAGCGGAAATCGTCGAACTGGGCGTGTTTGCGGCGATCTGCATCGGCATGGGCCGCCTTGCCGCCACGTGGGACATGGTGGAGGAACTTCCCAAGGCCTTCCAGCAACGCGGCGCCGAACCCATCGCCCCGTGGAAGCAGGAAGAAGTCATCGGCGTCCGCTAAAACTGCTCCCCTCGCGGAGGGGGAGAGGGCTGGGAGAGGGGCTGCCCCGCGCCCCTACTTCCGCCCGAACAGCTTCTCGATATCGCCATGCGCCAGCTTGACCCACGTTGGCCGGCCATGGTTGCACTGGCCCGATCGCGGCGTCGCCTCCATCTCGCGCAGCAGCGCGTTCATTTCCGCCACCGACAACACGCGCCCCGCGCGCACCGATCCGTGGCAGGCCATCGTCGCCAGCACGAGGTCGAGCCGCTCGCCCAGCAGCAGCGCCTCGCCGTTCTTCGCCAGATCGTCGGCCACGTCGCGCACCAGCGCCTGCGGATCGCCCTTGGCCAGCGCCGCCGGCACACTGCGCACCAGCATCGCCGCAGGGCCAAAGCGTTCCAGCACCAGCCCGAATTCGGCCAGCTTGCCCGCTGCCTCTTCCAGCCGGTCGCAGGCGGGTTCGTCAAGGTCCACCACTTCGGGGATCAGCATCGCCTGCGATGGCGCCGCCCCTTCCCCGGCTCCGCCCGCGCGCAGGCGTTCCAGCACCAGCCGTTCGTGCGCGGCGTGCTGGTCAACGATCACCAGCCCGTCGGCCGCCTCGGCCACGATATAGGTGTTCGCCACCTGCCCACGCGCCACGCCCATGGGATAGTCCACCGCTTCGGGCGGCGCGGCATCGGCCTGCTCCGCCCGCGCCACCGGCGGCGCCATCACGCCAGCCTCATAACCGCGCCACGCCAGCCCCGCTTCGCTGACGCGCGGTTCGGCGGGGCGCCACGAAGGCGCTGCGGCAAAGATGCTGCCCTGTTCGGCAGGGAACAGCGGTCCGGGCGTGGACAGGGGCGCGGGCACAACCGGTTCCGTCTGCCACGCCTGCATCGCCGCCGCGTCGGGCGCCTGCGCGCTGCGGCGGTCGCCGGTGGACAGCGCATGGCGCAGCCCGCTGACGATCATGCCGCGCACCAGCGCCGGATCGCGGAACCGCACCTCGGTCTTGGCCGGGTGCACGTTCACGTCCACCTCGCTGGCGGGCACCTGCAAGAACAGCGCCAGCACCGCATGGCGATCGCGCGCCAGCATGTCGGCATAGGCGCCGCGCACGGCGCCGATCAGCAGCCTGTCCTTCACCGGGCGCCCGTTGACGAACAGGTACTGGTGATCGGCCACGCCCCGGTTGAAAGTAGGCAGGCCGGCCACGCCCATCAGGTGATAATCCCCGCGCACAAGGTCCACCGCCACCGCGTTGTCCTTCAGCTCGCGCGCCACCAGCTGCGCCACGCGCGCCTCCAGCGTGTCGTGCGGCTGTACCTGCATGGCGCGGCGGCCATCATGCTCCAGCGTAAAGCCGATGTCGGGCCTTGCCATCGCCAGCCGGCGCACCACTTCAAGGCTCGCCGCCCATTCGCTGCGCGGGCTGCGCAGGAACTTGCGCCGCGCCGGAATCTTGCCGAACAGGTCCTCCACCCGCACGCGCGTGCCCGGCGGCAGCGCAGCGGGACCATCGCCCACCAGCGCCCCATGATCGACCACGCGCTTCCACGCCTCGCCCGTCTCGCGGCTGCGGCTTTCGATGGTGACGCGCGCGACGGATGCGATGGAGGGCAGCGCCTCGCCCCGAAAGCCCAGCGTATCGACCAGCTCGATCGCCTCATCAGGCAGCTTGCTGGTGGCGTGGCGCTCCAGCGCCAGCGCGATTTCATCGGCGCGCATGCCGCACCCGTCGTCCGTCACCTCGATCAGGCCCAGCCCCCCCTCGCCCAGTCGTACCGAAATCGTGGTCGAACCGGCGTCGATGGCGTTCTCCACCAGCTCCTTCAGCGCGCTCGCGGGGCGCTCCACCACTTCGCCCGCAGCGATGCGGTTGATCAGTGTGTCGGGCAATCTGCGGATGGTGCGGGGGGTGGATGGCATGGTGCGCGCAACCTAGCGACGAGTTCTCCCGATTTCGAGACAGACGGTGGAAGTTATCCCTCCATTGCCGCACAAATCGTTGGGTTTTGTGGCGGGGGTGCGCTAATGGAGCCGCCTTCGCTGGACGCACTCTTTCGGAGGGGCGGCGCACCACTGCGCGCCAAACCGCAGATTCTTGACGGATTTCCTGATGGCTTCGATGATTTCCCGATTCTTCAAGTTCGGTTCCCAGAATATCGCGATCGACCTCGGCACGGCGAACACGCTGGTTTATGTGCAGGATCGCGGCATCGTTCTGAACGAACCCTCCGTCGTCGCCATCGAGACGATCAATGGCATCAAGAAGGTCAAGGCCGTTGGCGACGATGCCAAGATGATGATGGGCAAGACGCCCGACAGCATCGAGGCGATCCGCCCGCTGCGCGATGGCGTCATCGCCGACATCGAAGTGGCCGAAGCCATGATCAAGCACTTCATCCAGAAGGTGCATGGCAAGAAGAGCCTGCTGCGCTATCCCGAAATCGTGATCTGCGTGCCGTCGGGCTCGACCTCGGTGGAACGTCGCGCCATCCGCGATGCCGCCAGCAACGCCGGCGCCAGCCAGGTCTATCTGATTCTCGAACCGATGGCCGCCGCCATCGGCGCCGACATGCCCGTGACCGAGCCGGTCGGCTCGATGGTCGTGGATATCGGCGGCGGGACCACCGAAGTCGCGGTGCTTTCGCTGCGCGGCCTTGCCTACACCACCAGCGTGCGCGTGGGTGGCGACAAGATGGACGAAGCGATCGTCTCCTATGTCCGCCGCCACCACAACCTGCTGATCGGTGAAGCCACCGCCGAACGCATCAAGAAGGATTATGGCATCGCCACCGTGCCCGCCGACGGCATTGGCGAAACCATCCACATCAAGGGCCGCGACCTCGTCAACGGCGTGCCCAAGGAAATCACCATCACCCAGGCCAACGTGGCAGAGGCGCTGGCCGAACCGATTGGCGCCATCGTCGAAGGCGTGCGCATCGCGCTGGAAAACACCGCGCCCGAACTGGCCGCCGACATTGTCGATCAGGGCATCGTGCTGACCGGCGGCGGCGCGCTGATCAAGGGTCTGGACGAATATCTGCGCGAGGAAACCGGCCTGCCGGTGTCGATC
>JBDLVU010000147.1:0-6612 GCA_039804665.1 Pseudomonadota bacterium
CCATAGGCCAGTCCCACGCGGATCGTCGCTGCCTGTGCCATGCCGAACGGAACCTGAAACGCGATCGAGGCGAATTGCAGCGCCACGGTGTGGGCGGCCAGTTCCACTTCGCCAATCCGGCCCATCAGGAACGCCGCGCCGTTGAACAGCCCGGCTTCGGCGACGATCGTGGCAAAGATCGGCAGGCCGATGCGCAGCACATCGAAAAAGCGCGGCCATTCCGGGCGCCACCAGCGGCCGAGCAGGCGATAGCGGCGCAGGCGTCGGTCGCTGCGGATGACCAGCGCATAGGCGATCACCATCGCGCACGACGTCACCACGCTGGACAGGCCCGATCCCGTCAGGCCCAGCGCCGGCGCGCCGAGATGGCCATAGACGAAGACCCAGTTGCCCAGCGCATTGACCGCCACGGCCAGCGCGGTGATCCATGTCGCCACCCCGGCGCGGCCGAGCGTGGAGACCACGCTGCGCAACAGCGCGCTGACCACCATCGGCAGTGCCGCCCACATCAGCACATGCAGAAACGGCACCGCGAGCGCGATCACGCTGTCCTGCTGGCCCGTCAGCCGCATGATCGGGCCGCCCAGCAGGCACACCCCCATGCCCAGCAGCGCGGCAACAACGCCAACCCAGCCGGCCATGCGCACAGTGCGGCGGACCTCGCGCACCGCGTGGGCGCGCCGGCCCAGTTCGGCGGCGATCAGCGGCGATGCGGCGCCGACCAGCCCGGTCAGGCTCCACATCAGCAGGCCGAACAGCGCAACGGAAAGGGAGGATGCCGCCAGCGCCTGTGGCCCGAGGCGCGCCACGAACACCACATCGACCGCGAACACCGCCATCTGCAGCAGGTTCGCGCCAATCAGCGGTGCGGCCAGCCGCAGCGTCGTCGCCAATTCGTCGTAGGTGGTGCGAGGCGGCTTTTCAAACATTGGCCGCCGGGGCATAGGGCGTGCCCGATCCCAAGGGAAGAACAAGTGTCGCCGTTGCGCGTTGCGCTTTCGGGAGACCTTGCCAGACGAAAGGGACAAGCACCCGTGCGCATCATCCTGAAGACTTCGATCGCGGCCGTCATGACCGCTTCGCTCGCCGCCTGTGGCGGTTCGGGCAACAAGGACAGCGGGACCGAACAGGCCGCCGCCCCCGCCGACGTGGCGACCACGCCGATGGCTGCGGAAACCACCACGGCTGCCGCTGCCGATGCGGCGCCGGTGGCCTTCGGCATCTGCAAGTCGTGCCATTCGGTTGAAAAGGGCAAAAGCCTGATCGGCCCCAGCCTGTTCGGCATCGTGGGCACCAAGGCGGGCGATGTGCCCGGCTATAGCTTCAGCCCCGCGCTGAAGGCTTCGGGCCTTACGTGGGACGACGCCACGCTCGACAAGTGGCTGGAAAACCCGATGAAGCTCGTTCCCGGCACGCGCATGACGTATGCGGGCCAGACCGACCCGGCGAAGCGCCAGGCCATCATCGCCTATCTCAAGACGTTGAAGTGATCGCGGCGGGCGTCCCGGAAACGGGGCGCCCCCAGTCCTGCCCCCACCGTTGCCGCCCGCCCGTTTCGCTGCCACACTCGCGCCATGAACGGACCAACGGGGGACAAGGGGCGGCTGGTAGCGGCGCTGGTGTTGATGCTGGCGCTGGCCATTCTGCTCAACTTCGTCGATCGCGGCGCCATGGGCATTGTCGCCCCGAAACTGAAGCAGGATCTGGGGCTTTCGGCGGCGCAGTTCGGGGTGGCGGCGTCTGCGTTTTTCTGGACCTACGGGCTGCTCCAGCCGCTTCTGGGATGGCTGGGCGACCGCTTCGCTGTCCAGCGCGTGCTGGCCTTTGGATTGGGGGGGTGGGCGCTTAGCACGATCTTGACCGGTCTTGCCGGGGGCTTGGTCGGTCTCATCGTCCTGCGGCTTTTGCTGGGAATTGGGGAGAGCTTCGTGTTCCCCTGCACGTCGAAACTGATCGCGCTGCATGTGCCCGAGCAGCGCCGAGGGATAGCCAATGCAGCAGTGGCGGTGGGGCTGGCGCTGGGACCGGCGGCAGGGACGCTGGCGGGCGGCCTGATCCTGGCCGGATGGGGCTGGCGCACCGTGTTCGCGGCGTTCGGCGCGGTAACGCTGGCGTGGCTGCTGCCGTGGTGGCTGGTGGCGCGCAGGCTGGACGAAGAGGCCGTGCCATCGGCCGCGCGCGCGTTTTCCTATCCGGGCCTGCTGCGCCAGCGGGCGCTGTGGCTGACCGGCGCGTGCCATGTCACCGCGAACTATGCGTTCTTCTTCGTCTCGATCTGGTTGCCGCTTTATCTGGTCAATGCGCGGGGGCTTTCGGTGGTCACGATGACGTGGTTCGCCGCCGCGACTTACGGGGCGCAGGCCGTCGCCTCGCTGGTGTTCGGGCAGGCCTCGGACATGCTGGTACGGGCAGGCCATGATGAAGGGCAGGTGCGGCGACGGTTCAGCGTGGGCGGACAACTGGCGCTGGCGGCGGGGATCGGCGGCATCGCGCTTTCGCAAGGCCACGGGGCGCTGCTGGGCTGGCTGGTGTTTACCGGCGCGGCGATGGGCTGTGGCCCGACGATGGTCTATGCCATCGGGCAGATGTTTGCAGGCCCTCGCCTGTCGGGCAGCTGGATCGGCTGGCAGAACGCGATCGGCAGCCTTTCGGGCGTGGTGGGGCCCGTGGTGACCGGTGTCATCGTGGATGCAAGCGGCGGTTTTGGCGGCGCGTTCGCCTTTGCGGCCGGGATCAGCCTGCTGGGGGCCGGCATGTTCCAGTGGGCATTGCCGCCGATCCGCCCGGTAGACCTTGGACAGGATAGCGAACGCGTCACAATGGCCAGCTAGGCCGGCATCGATAAAAGGGGGACTGCCCGATGATCGTATCGCCCGATGTCGTCACGGTGGGCCGCCTGCCGGATGCTGTGCCGACGCGGGCGCGCCCGCTGGTGGCGACGAGCGTCCTGCTGGGCGCGCGCATCCGTACCAAGGAAGTGGCGGAATGCCCGGCCATCGCGCAGGCCGTGGCGGACGCGGGGCTGGCCTTCGTGTTCCGGTTCGGGGTGATCGTGTTGTTCGGCGGGCCGGCCGGAGAGGCGCTGGTGCTGGCCGACGCCTGTGCACCCCACGTGGAAGGTCCTGCCGGGGAGCGTGAGCCCGAATCCGTCGATGTGTTCGTGGCGTCCGGTGAAGCCGACCGGATCACGCCGGACGGGGCGATTGCGCTGGCCGAACTGGATGCGGATCGCCTGTTGCTGGTGGCGACGATGCTTGCCCGCAGCGGCGTGCTCGACCGCGATGAAGCCATGGTGGCCGCCGCTTTCGACGCCAGCGCGCCGGTGGTGGAGGACTTGCGCGAAAATGGCCGCGTCCGCCTGCCGATCCAGCAGGTGATGAAGCTCGTCGGTGCGGTGCTGGCCGCGCGCCATCGCGTGACCGGGATGGTGCAGGTGGACGAACGCCCCGACGTGTTGTGGGACAATCCGCAGATCGACCGGCTCTATGGCCGGCTGGAATCCGAATACGAACTGAAGGAGCGCGCGCGGGTTCTCGACCGCAAGTTTTCCGCGCTCGGCGATTTTGCCGATACGCTGGTGGAGATCGTGCAGGACAAGCGCGCCGTGCGGCTGGAGGCGGCGGTGATCGTGCTGATCGCGCTGGAGATCGCGCTCAATCTGGTGGGCGCGATGCACTGAGGACAGCGGACGGCATTCCCCAAACGAAAAGGGCGGCCCCGGATGGAGCCGCCCTTTCCTGTTTTCGAACCGTAAGGCCCGAAGAAGATTACTTGATTTCGACGGTGCCGCCGGCTTCTTCGATCTTCTTCTTGATGTCTTCGGCTTCAGCCTTCGACACGCCTTCCTTGACGGCCTTCGGAGCCGATTCAACCAGCGCCTTGGCTTCGGTGAGGCCCAGGTTGGTGATCGCGCGGACTTCCTTGATGACCTGGATCTTCTTGCCGCCGTCGCCGGTCAGGATGACGTCGAATTCGGTCTTTTCTTCAACCGCTTCGGCAGCGGCGGCCGGGGCGGCAGCCACGGCAACGGCAGCAGCGGCGGAAACGCCCCATGCTTCTTCCAGGGCCTTGGCGAGGTCAGCGGCTTCGAGAACGGTCAGCTTCGACAGTTCGGCGACGAGATTGGCGATGTCAGCCATGTTGTATCACTCCTGATTGTGTGGCGCCCGGCCGCGATCCGGCCGGACGGGAAAGGAACAGTCTTATGCGGCTTCCTTGGCGTAGGCACCGAAGACGCGGGCCAGCTTGGCCGCCGGAGCGGTCGTGAGCTGGGCGATCTTCGTGGCCGGAGCCTGGATGAGGCCGATGAGCGTGCCGCGCAGTTCGTCGAGCGAGGGCATCGAGGCGAGCGCCTTGACACCATCGGCATTCAGAACCTGCGTCCCCATTGCACCGCCGACGATCTCGATCTTGTCGGTGGTCTTGGCGAACTCGACGATTGCCTTGGCGGCAGCCACCGGGTCGACGGAGGCAGCGATCGCGGTCGGCCCGGTGAAGAAATCACCCAGACCTTCGTAATCGGTGCCTGCGACGGCAAGCTTGGCAAGACTGTTCTTCGCAACCTTGTAGGTCGCACCCGCTTCGCGGATCTTGTTCCGCAGAACGGTGGACTGGGCCACCGTCATGCCGAGGTTGCGGGTGATCACCACCGCGCCGGCCTCGTTGAACACGCCGCTGAGGAATGCGACCGATTCGGCTTTCTGCGAACGATCCATGCCTTACTCCTTCACAATGGCCGAACGGGGCGAACCCCGGACGGCCGGCTACGTTTGTCGGTGGCCCGAAGACCACCGGCGAGTCCGTTGACAAGGGAAGGAGATGCGCCGCAAACGGCGCGAAGGGCACCACGCTCCATGAGCGAAGGGCCTGAAACTCTTTTCCCCGCCTGGGCTGGAGATTAAGCAAGGGGACACCTCGCACCAGCTGTCTCGGACGGATGAACGGGGACGAGTCCGTCGTTCAGGGGCGGGCCTTTGTCGGAAATGGGGGCTGGAGTCAAGCGAGGCGGGCCGCAAAAGCCGGGGGTTCGCTTTGACATTGTCCAACACCGAGCCTATATGGCTGCCTTGGTCCGGTGCTTCGAGCAAGGCCTTCCCATGCGCGGGGGAGGGCTCAGGAAGGAAGCCCGGGTTATCCATCTGACGCGATCGGCTGCGGGCCACGGCTCCCTGCAAAGGGATGTCGTGCGGCTTGCGGCCTTTTCGCGTTGCGGTGGCGCCAACGCCGCGTTTGGCAGAGTTCCGCCGGTTTGCGCCGGCCTATCGAGTGAAGAGGCAAGACCCTCCATGGCAACCAAGGCTCCCAGCCGTCCGGGCGTGAAAAAGCGCATCCGCAAGATCTTCGGCGACATCCACGAAGTGGTGCAGATGCCGAACCTGATCGAGGTTCAGCGCGAATCGTACGAGCAGTTCCTGCGCTCCGACCCGGCCACCGGCTATGTCTCGGGCCTGGAAAAGACGCTGCGTTCGGTGTTCCCGATCCAGGACTTCGCCGGCACCGCCAGCCTCGATATCAAGGAAAAGGACGGCTACGTCCTTGAATCGCCCAAGTACGACGTGACCGAATGCCGCCAGCGCGGCATCACGTATGCGGCGCCGATGAAGGTGACGCTCAAGCTCGCGACCTTCGAGGTCGATGCCGAGACCGAGACCAAGTCGCTCATCGATATCAAGGAGCAGGACGTCTACATGGGCGATATCCCGCTCATGACCGAGAACGGAACGTTCTTCATCAACGGCACCGAGCGCGTGATCGTGTCGCAGATGCACCGTTCGCCGGGCGTGCTGTTCGACCATGACCGCGGCAAGACGCACTCTTCGGGCAAGTACCTGTTCGCCGCGCGCGTGATTCCGTATCGCGGTTCGTGGCTGGACTTCGAATTCGACGCCAAGGACATCGTCAACGTCCGCATCGACCGCAAGCGCAAGCTGCCGGTCACCGCGCTGCTGCACGCGCTGGGCCTCGCCGACGAACAGATCCTCGACTACTTCTACGACACGGTCGTCTGGAGCCGCGCCGAAGGTGGCTGGAAGGTGCCCTTCGTGCTGGAACAGTGGCGCGGGTCCAAGCCGCAGTTCGACATCGTCGATGCCAAGTCGGGCGAAGTGATCTTCCCCGCCGGCCAGAAGATTTCTCCGCGCGCCGCCAACAAGGCTGCCAAGGATGGTCTTGAAGCGCTCCTGATCCCGACCGAGGAAATCTTCGGCCGCTATGCCGCGCACGACCTGATCGACGAATCGACCGGCCGCATCTGGATCGAGGCGGGCGACGAAGTTTCCCCCGAAAACCTCGACCTGCTGGACAAGGCGGGCATCGACCAGCTCGAACTGCTGGACATCGACCACATCTCCACCGGTCCGTGGATCCGCAACACGCTGAAGGCCGACAAGGCCGAGGATCGCGACCACGCGCTGGCCGATATCTATCGCGTGATGCGCCCTGGTGAGCCGCCGACGCGCGAAACCGCCGAAGCGCTGTTCGATGGCCTGTTCTTCGATCCCGACCGCTACGACCTTTCGGCCGTGGGTCGCGTCAAGCTGAACATGCGTCTGAGCCTGGACTGCCCCGACACCGTCACCACCCTGCGCACCGAGGACATCCTCGCCGTGGTCA
>JBDLVU010000148.1:0-7003 GCA_039804665.1 Pseudomonadota bacterium
GCCTGCCGCGCGGCAGGCCCCTTTTTTCAACCCTTTGCCACAGGCCCCGCTCGTCCTGAACCTGCCAAAGGCCACGCACGGCCTTCGCCTCAGTAGTCCTTGCTCGCCTTCAGGTTGATCGATTCATCCCCGATGGTCGAAAGCGTGCCCAGCAGCGCCAGCCAGCGCGTGATGCGGAACTCGATCGAGGTCGCGCTGTAGCCGCGCCCGTCGGTCACCAGTTCCACGAAGAACCGCCGCCCCAGATACTTGCCCACCGCGATCGATGTGCCGCGCCCGGTGGTCGCGTCCGCCCCCACGATGCGCAGCCGGTCCAGCCCGATCGCGCTGCGCAGCTTGTTGATCGGATCAAGCCCGCCACCACCGCGCAAACTGGCCACCGCCGCTGCCAATTGCAGGGCTTCCGGTGCCGAAATCTGCGTGATCGAGCTGCCGAACAGCAGGCGGCTGAGCAATTCTTCTTCGGGCAGCGACGGGGTGGACGAAAATGTGATCGTCGGTTTGGTGCCCGTGCCGGTAATTGCAATCTTGGCACTGACATTGTTGGCATCGCCTTCGGCCACGATATCCAGCTGCGGATCGACCGGCACTTCGCCGGTAAAGCGGATCTTGCCGCGCGTCAGTTCAAAGCGCTTGCCCGCAAATTCATACCCACCCCGGATCACCTCGGCATTGCCAAAAATCTGCGGGTTGGTCGTGTCCCCGCGCAGCCGCACGTCCGCGCTCCATTCGCTGTCCAGCCCCAACCCGCGCACGTCGATGCGGTTGGGCGCCGACGCATCGATCAGATAGCGCCACGGCGCCGCCTTGATGCGTGGCGGTGCAATGTCGGCGCGGGTGTTGATCTCGTCGGTGGCGATCGTCGGCAGCGCGGTCGCCCCGCTCGCCCGGCCCAGCTGCCAGCGCGCCTGGTCGATCCGCACCCGCCCCGCCAGCGTGCCGCCTGCGCCGGTGGAGATGACCCGCAGCGGCCCGGTCACCGTTGCCGACGTATCCGGCCGGTTGATCAGTTGCGCATTCGCCGCCGCCAGCCGCAGGTCCAGCGCGACGCCCTGCGTGGAAAGGTTGGACAGGTCGATGGTCCCGCTGCCCGTCACCGTACCGCCGTTGGGCGTCTTGCCGCTGAACTGCGCCAGCGACAGCCGCGAATCCGCGAACGAGCCGACCGCCTGCACCTCGCGTATGTCCGACCCGGTCAGCGAACTCTGCACGCGCAGCGACCGCGTCGCCACCGCACCCGCGATCACCGGGTTGTCGATGCTGCCGGTCACATCCGCCGCCGCGCCCAGCGGCCCGGTCAGGTCGAACGCCTCCACGCCCGCCAGCCGCCACAGCGCATCCGCCGGCCCGGAATAGCGCACCTGCGCGCGCAAATGCCCCGCGCGCAGCCGCTCGATCATCGTGCCGCCGCGCGGCAGGTCGGCCACGATGGCCTGCAACCGGCCGCGCATAGCGGTTCCCTCCTTCGCCACCGCGCGCGCCTGCAACGCATTGGCGTCCAGCGTCGCCACCAGCGCAATGTCCAGCGGGCGCGAGGTCAGCACCAGCCCCGACCGGGTTAGCCCCTTGATCTCCAGCGCCGCGTGCCCAGCCGGCACGCCGGTATGGTCGTTGCGGTAATCGATCACGCCCGAAGCCAGTCCGCCCATGCCAAGGTCGGCCACCACGATGTCGATCACCGACAGCGGCATCCGCGAAACCTGCAGGTTCATCTCGGTCGGCCCACCCAGCACGTGCCCGCTGGCAATGATGGCGCCGCGCCCGAAGTTCAGCTGCGTCGGCTGGAGACGCCAGCCCTCGCCCTCACGCTCCATCACCGCGCGGCGCGGCATCGAAATGTCGCGCCCGGCATAATCGCCGGAAACGAACGCGATGATCTTGCCCGGCTCGAACGCTGCCGTACCCTGAAGCGCGAACTGCGTGCCGCGCCGTCCGGCAAGCGAGGCGGTCACCGACCCGCTGCCGTTCACGATCGTGGCATCGGCCACCATCCGCCCCACGAACAGCTTGCCCGTGGCGATACCTTGCGCCTCCGCGTGCGCCTCGATGGTCGAATTGTCCTTGGCAAACAGGCCGTTGACGGTCACCTTTGCGGCACCGATGGAGATCGGCTTGTCGCCGCCGAACTTCGCGTTGCGCGCCGTCAGCAGCCCTTCCACGGTCTGCCCGTCCGGCCCCGGCGCCAGATGCACCGTGCCGTCAAGGCCTCCGCCCGCCAGCGCAAGATCCCCGGCGATCCCCGCCTTGTCCCCCGCCTTGTCCAGCGTCACGGCGCCGGTCACCTGCGTTTCGAACACGTGGAACTGGCGGATGCCCACGCGCGTCGGCCCGCCCTTTGGCGCGGCCAGGTCCAGCACCCCGGCAAACGGCCCAAGCCGCGAATCGCCCTTGGTATCGATCACAAAGCCCTGCGGCGTCGGATCGAGCGCCACGCGCACGTCCTTCAATCCCGCTGCCGGCAAGGGGCTTGCGAACACCAGCACCGCATGCGGACCATCGCCCCCCATCGTGGCGTCCACGGTGAACGGGCCATAGTCCACGTGCCGGCCCGATCCCACCAACGTCGTGCGTCCGCCCGCCACACGCCCGTCCAGCGCCAGCGTCAGCTTGGCCGAATCCAGCCGTGCCTTGCGGAATTGCAGCGGGATCGCCCCGCCCATCGTCACGCCCCCGGCACACCGCACCTTGCCGCCGGTCAGGTTCTCCAGCGTGGCGTTGTCCACACGCGTCATCCGTCCGGCCACGTTGGCCTGCACCGACCACGGCAGGCCGCTGCCCACCTTCACCAGCACCTTGGCATTGGCGTCCACCAGCCCGAGATTGGGCAGCGCAAACACGCGCGCCTGCACCGGCCCGGCCAGTGCATAGCCGCCGCGCCGCACATCGCCGCGCAGCACCAGCCGCGCCGAAAGCCCGCGCAGGTTCACCGCAATTCCGTCCGAACTCAGGGCGTTGCCCGCCAGCACCAGCACGCCGTCCACCGATCCCCCGGCAAAGCGCGGGTCCAGTTGCGCCTGCCCGGTCTTCACCCGCGTGGCCGTCAGCGCCACCGGCAGGCGCAGCGTATTGCCGTCCCAATGCGCGGTGCCGGCGGTGTGCAGCCCTTCGGCCAGCACCGTGCCAGATTGCAGCCGCGCCACCTTCACATCGTGTTCGAAGGAAAGGTCGGTAAATTGTCCGTCCAGCGTGCCGGCGATCTGCACGCCCTCAAGCCGGGGGTTGCCCAGCAACCGTTCGGGCCGGATCAGCCGCGCCTTCACCGCCAGTTCGTTGGCGCGGTTGTTGCCAAGGTCCAGCCCGCCCTCCGCGCGCGCCAGGAACGCCGCCCCCTTTGCCAGCAATCGCCCGTCCAGCACGCTGCCTGCCAAGGTGCCTTCATAGACCAGCGACAGCTTGTCCCCCACCGCGCCGCGCGCTGCGCCGCGCAACAGCCCGTCGGGGAAAGCCTGCCCCGCCACGCGATAGCGCCCGGTCTGGTTGTCGATCAGGAACGCGGCCAGCTTGTGCCCGTCCTGCGATGCCCAGGCATGGCCGTGCCAGTCGCGGAACCGCCCGTTGCCGCCCACGCGCGCCACAATGTCGCGCTTCACCCCGGTCAGCGCCGCCAGCAGCCCGTCGCGCGGCGCGGTATAGGCGCCGGCCAGCTCGAACCGGTCGCGGTCCGGCTCGCTGTCGAGATGGAACACCAGCCTGTCGCGCCCGCCCAGCCGGCCCTTCACGTCCAGCAGCGCGCGCCCGCCGCGAATGTCTGCGCGCGCGGCAAGGTCGATGCGGCGCTTCTCGCCCATCACGCCCCGGGCCACGGTCAGGTTGTCCACCTCGAAACTGTCGACGCGAATATCGAAGTTGGGCAGAACCGGCGCGTTTGGGTCACCGGGATTGAGCCGGGGCACGCGCAGCAGCGTGCCGCGATGCAGCGCCAGACGCCGGATATCCAGCCCGCGCTTCATCCACGAAAGCGGCCGCCAGTCCAGCTCCGCCTCGGGAATGGTCATGAACCGCCCCTGCGGATCGCTCAGCACCACGTTGCGCAGCGTCGCCGTGCCATACAGCGATCCCTCGATCCGCCCGATGCGGATGCGCAGGCCCGATCCCGGCGTCAGCGCGGCAATGCGATCCACCACCAGCCGGTGCCCCACCGAACTGTCGAGCACCACTACCCCGCCCAGCACGATTCCGGCCAGCACCGCCAGCGTCACCACCACCCGCTGCGTCCAGCGCAGCGCGCGCCACCACAGCGTCAACCGACGGGCAGGGGTTTCGGCCTGCGTATCGGCCGAGGCTTCAGGCGAAGGAACGGGCGCGTCGGACGCCATCAGAACGCCTGCCCCAGCGCCACGTACACGCCGATGCGGCTATCCCCCGCCCGGCGGTTCAGCGGCGTGCCCACATCGATGCGGATCGGCCCGAAGTTGGTCTGATACCGGATGCCCAGCCCCGCGCCCATGCGCAGGTCGCGCAGCGTCGGGCTGGTGCCCGTACCCACCGTGCCCGCATCCACGAACGGCACCAGCCCCACCGCACCGCCCATCAGCCCGGTCTTGATCCGCGCCTCAAGCGAGAACTCGGTCAGCGAACGCCCGCCCGTGGGATCGCCCGCCGCATCCTTTGGCCCCACCGCCTGATAAGCATAACCGCGCACCGATGCGCCGCCGCCGGCATAGAACCGCCGCGAAGGCGCGATGTTGTCCAGCGTCGTGCCCTGAATCGTGCCCAGCCGGGTTCGCGCGGCGATCACCACCGTGTCGCTCACCGGCTGATAGTAGCTCGCGTCGAACTGCGCCTTCACGTATTTCGACTTGCGCCCGTCGGTCGTCGAAAGCTCGGGGGAAACGCTCAGCCCCACGCGGAAGCCGCGCGTCGGGTCCAGCAGGTCGTTGCTGCCGTCATACCCTGCGTGCAGCGGCAGCGCGCCGATGAAATAGGTGTTGCGCGTCGCCGCGCCAGACTGGATTTCGCTCGTGGCGATCACCTGCAAGCCGATCGAATAGACCCACGGCTTCTGGAAGATCAGCGTCGTCTGCTTTTCCAGTGTGGTGATGAATGAAGCCGTGCGCGCGTTGTAGGCGTCGGTATCCTTGGTCTGCGCATAAAGGTCGGCGGTCAGCACCTGGTCGCGCGCCTTGAAGTTGTTGCGGCGGAACGTCACTCCGGCCAGCTGCTCGCGCGTGCCGGCCACGCCGCGCAGGCGCAGCATGCCTTCGGGCGGGAACAGGTTGCGGTTTTCCCAGCTCGCCTCAAGCCGCACGCCTTCGCCGCTGGAATAACCGATCAGCCCGGCGATGGTCCGCTGCGGCGCCTTGGCCAGCGTCACATCAAGGTCCACCGTGCCCGGCGCGGCGGCGGCCGGCTTTGCCGCCTCGCGGCTCTGCACCGTGACCGAGGAAACCAGACCCGTCGCAAGGATCGCCTGCCGCAGGTCGTCCACCATCGCCCGGTCATAGATCTGGCCCGGCCGGAACCGTGCCATCGTCTGCAAATGCCGGGCCGAAAGATACTTCGGCAGCGAACTGGTAATCGCGCCAAAGGCATACTTGCCGCCCGTCGTCACCGGCACGCTCAGGTCGCCGGTCTGCGGCTCGTGATCGATCAGCAGGTGCGGCTCGCCCACATGCGCAAAGGCATAGCCGCTGCGGCCGAGCTTGGTATCAAGATGGCCGCGCTCTTCCTCGATCCGGTCGGTGTTCACCGGATCGCCCGCCTGCAAGGCGAACGCCGCGCGCAACGCCGCCGCCTCGCCGGCCTGCGCAATGTCGCCCAGCGCGATCTTCGCCAGCTTGTATTGCGGTCCCGGCACCACGTCGAAGCGCACCACCACCTTGTTCACGTCCACCGGACCGCGCACATCGCTGCCTTCCGCCGGCGTTTCGAACCCGGACAGCGACTGCACCACTTCGGCGTCGTAGTACCCGTAAAGCCGCATGACCCGCTGCAACAGGTCCACGTCCTCCTTCGCCCGGCGCGAAAGCTGGGCCAGGTTGTCGTCTTCCTTGTCCAGCGCCTTCAGGCTCGAAAGCCCGGCAAAGCGCGTCGCCACCGCATCGCGTTCCGGGAACGCGGTGTCGGGCGGAAAGGCCAGTTCCACCTGATTGCCGATCCGCTCGATCGAGGCATTGGCAATCGTCGCGCGGCCCACGTCGCCTTCGGGCAGGACCTTGTCCAGCGCTTCGCCGGCCGCCTTCGCCTGCTCCTCGGCCGCGCCGATGTCGGGATCGGGCGTCAGCGGCGCGATTGCGGGCAGGTCGTTCGTCTCGGGCCAGGGAATCGTGATGGCCGGAATGTCGGTGGGCGGCGCCAGCGCGTCGGGCGCGGTCAGCTTGTCCACGTCGGGCACCTTGGTGCGCGCGGCGTCGGTGTCCAGCGCCCAGCCTTGCGGATTGTCCAGCGCGCTGTCGGGGATCAGGCTTTCCAGTTCCGGATCGGCATCGCGCGATTGCGCCTGCGCCGCCACCGGCGCGCACGCCACCGCCAGCGCGGCGATCACGCGCCACAGGACATCGGGCGCCGTCACTTCAGGCGCGGCGCCGATCCGTTTCGGGCACTTCGTCCTTCCTGCTCGTCGGGCTCGAACCGCGCCCAGCCATCACGACCCAGCCGCTCAAGCGGGCGATAGCGCACCTTGTACTGCATCCGCGGCGATCCTTCGACCCAATAGCCAAGGTACACGAACGGCAAGCCGATCCGCGCCGCGTGAAGGATGTGGTCGAGGATGATGAACGTGCCAAGCCCGGTCCGCGTCTCGTGATGAGGATCGTAGAAACTGTAAATCATCGAGAGACCGTCACCCTGGTGATCGGTCAGGCACGCCCCGACCAACTTCCCGGGGGTGCCATCGGCGTTGGGCTCCCTGTATTCCATCACATAACTTTTCACCGGGGTATGTTCCACCATATCGGCGAAATCCATTTCGTCCATGGTAGCCATGCCCCCGCCGGGATGCCGGACGGACAGGTAACGCTGCAACAGTTCGAACTGTTCCGGGGTGGACCACGGCTTGCACGCG
>JBDLVU010000149.1:0-6497 GCA_039804665.1 Pseudomonadota bacterium
CGGCACGGGAACGGGGACCAGTTCGTCGGCAAACAAGCCCTTGTCCCACGCAGCGGCGGCGCGCTGGTGCGAGCGGACGGCATAGGCATCGGCCTGTTCGCGGGTGATGCCATGATCGCGCGCCAGGTTTTCGGCCGTTTCGATCATGCCCGAAATCCTGCCGAAGCGGGCAATAGGCTGTGACATCAGCCGCCCACGCGAAAGCCGGTCGTGCAGCGTCATGTTGCCCATGCGCACGCCGCGCCGCAGGTCGGTGGTGTAATGCTCCACGTTCGACATGGATTCGACGCCGCCGGCCACTACCAGATCGGACGCGCCTGTCTGCACCATCATCGCGGCGTCGATCACCGCTTGCAGGCCCGATCCGCAGCGCCGATCCAGCTGATAGCCGGGCACTTCGATGGGCAGGCCCGCCGCGAGCCAGGACCAGTGCGCGATGCAGGGTGCTTCGCCATTGCCATAGCCTTGCGCGAAAACCACATCGTCGACGCGGGCTGGATCGATGCCGGTGCGCTGGATCAGCGCCCCGAGCACCACCGCGCCCAGATCGCCTGCGGTCATCGATGCAAGTGCGCCGCCAAATTTGCCGACAGCGGTGCGCAAGGGGCTGACGATGGCGGCGCGGCGCATTTTCATGGGGCGGTTCCTACGATGCCGGTATCGATAAGGGTGGCGATTTCGCCCGTGGACAGGCCGAGGCGCTGGGCGAGTACTTCTTCGCTGTGCTGTCCATTGTGCGGGGCGGGGCAGGGGGCCCCGCGCGGGCTGCCGGGCAGGGTGGCAAAGGCACCGGGGGCGGGATAGGCCGCGCCGCTGGGGTTTTCGCTCTGGCCGAAGATCGGGTTATCGCCAACCAGCGCGGGATCGCGCGCAGCCTCCAGCATGGTGCGATAGGCCGAATGGACCACGCCCGCCTGATCCAGCGCGGCGGCAAGATCGGCGTGGTTCCGTGCGCCGATGGCGGCTTCGAACACGGGGAACAACCTGCTGCGGTGCAGGTAGCGCAGGCCATCGTCCGACGCGAACGAGACGCCGCAATCGCGCTCTATCGCGGCGATTTCGGGTTCGATGCAGAGGCATGAAACGAGTCCCGCCCACTGCCGGGGCGTGACCGCCACGATCATCGTGCGCTGGCCATCGGCGGTAACAAAGTCGCGGCCAAACAGGCCATAGACGGCGTTGCCAAGCCGGGGCCGGTTTTCGCCCGTCGTCAGCACTTCGGCAAGACTGCCGAGGTTGGCCACGGTGCCGATGGCGACATCGGACAGCGGCAGGCGCACTTCTCCGCCCTGACCCGTCGCATCGCGCCGGCGCAGCGCGGCAAGCAGGGCAAAGGCGGCATAGGCGCCGGTAAGCAGGTCCCAGGCGGGCAGGACATGGTTGACCGGATCAGGGCCATTCCCCGTCAGCATCGGATAGCCGACCGCGTTGTTCACCGTGTAATCCAGCGCAGGGCTGCCATCCGCCCAGCCCATCACGCGGACGGTGATCAGGTCTTCGCGCCCCCGCGCCAGAATGTCGTGCGCCATGAAGCCGGTGGCGGGGAAGTTGGTGATCGTTTGCCCGGTCGCGCGGATCAGCGCTTGCAGCAGTTCGCGCCCTTCCGGACGCGCCAGATCGAGCGCCACCGATTTCTTGGCGCGGTTCAGGTTTTCCCAATAAAGCGAGTCATTGTCGGGCGTTACCGGCCAGCGGTGAAAATCCGGCCCGCCGCCGATCTGGTCGACACGGATCACCTCGGCACCCATCTGCGCGCAATAGAGCCCGGCGCTGGGCGAGGCGACGAACGAAGACGCCTCGACGATCGAAAGGCCGCTCAGCAGGTCGTACATCGGATCAGGCCAGTCCTCCGTTGGCGAAATCGCGCAGCATCTGCTTGGCGATGACCAGTTGCATGATCTGCGTGGTGCCTTCGTAGATGCGATAGATCCGGCTGTCGCGGAAGAAGCGCTCTGCCTCGTATTCCGCCAGATAGCCCGCGCCGCCGTGGATCTGCACGCAGCGATCGGCCACGCGGCCGCACATCTCGCTGGCGAACATCTTGAAGGCCGCCGCTTCCATCAGCACCTTGCCGCGCTGGTCTGCCTTGGCGATGGCATCGCGCATCATGCACTGCGCGGCGTATAGCTCCGCCTGACTGTCGGCCAGCATGGCCTGGATCAGCTGGAAATTGGCGATCGGCTCGCCAAAGGCCTTGCGCTCGGTGGCGTAGCGTACGGCGGTGTCGAGGATGCGCCGGGCATAACCGGTGCTGGCCGCGCCCACCGAAAGGCGCCCGTTGTCGAGGCTTTGCATCGCAATGGCAAAGCCGCGCCCTTCTTCCCCGCCCAGCAGCGCATCGCCCGGCACGAACACGTCCTCAAGGATCAGGTCGCCGATGTGGCTGCCAGACTGGCCCATCTTCTTGTCCGACTTGCCCCGCGTGACCCCCGCCGTATCGAGCGGCACGATGAAGGCGGAGATGTGCCCGTTCTTCGGCAGGTTCTCGCGCGATGTCCGGGCCATGATCAGCGCAACCTTGGCGAAAGGGGCGTTGGTGATGTAGCGCTTGGTGCCATTAAGCACATAGCCGTTGCCGCTGCGCACGGCCATCGTCTGGAGCCCGGCGGAATCCGACCCGGAACCGGGCTCTGTCAAGCCGAAGCTGGCGATTTCGCCGGCGGCAAGGCGGGGCAGCCATTGCGCCTTCTGATCTGGCAAGCCGAAGTTCTTGATGGCGGAACAGACCATGCCCAGGTTGATCGAGGTGATCGACCGGTACGCCGGCATCGCATAGCTAAGCGTGTGGATGGTTTCGATATACTGGGTCACGTTCATCCCTGCGCCGCCGTATTCCTCGGGCATGGTCAGACCGAACAGGCCCATCTCGCGCATTTCGGCCAGAAGCGTGTCGGGGATACCGTCGTTGGCGATCACCTCGGGCTCTGCCGGCACCAACCGGTCACGCACATAGCGTTCCAGCTGCGCGTGAAACTGAGCGAAGGTGTCGGGATCCATCCCGGGGTTGGGCGTGGTCATGCAAGCGCTCCTTGCGAGTCCGTTCGGGCTCTGTGGGGATTGCTATGCACACACGGGATGCTATTCAACATTTCGCATAAAAATTCACAATGTTGAAAGAATGCGCCGATGACTGGTCCGGTACGCTCGGTTTCGCAGGCGTTCACGATCTTGCGGCTGCTGTCGGGTGGTGAGGCGCTGAGCCTGTCCGAAATCGCCCGTGCGCTCGATCTCAGTCCGTCGAGTTGCCTGAACCTGCTGCGGACGCTGACGAGCGAGCGGGCGGTCGAACAGGAGCGCAAGCGTTATCGCATCGCGCCGGGCTGGGCAGGGGTTGAGGGCCTGACCGGTGCGCAAGCCTCGCGCGCGGTGGCGCTTGCGCGCCCGTTGCTGGCCGACTTTGCCACGCGCCACGATGCCGCCACCGGGCTGTGGCACACGATCGCGGGTGAACGGATCGTGCTGGCAGCACTGGGCGAAAGCAGCGCCGCGATGCGCATCCACATGACCGAGGGGCAGCGCCAGCCGATTGGCGGCGGTGCCATTGGCCGGGCGCTGGCCGCCGCCGATGGTATCGACGAAGCGGAGCGCGCCCGCCGCTTTGCCCAGGCGCGCTGGCGTCGGCCGATTGATCTGCTGGCGTGGTCCGAACAGGTGGCGCGGGCAGCGGTGCAAGGTTTCGGCATCGACGACGGGTTTGCCCATCCCGGCATATGCTCATTGGGGGTCGTCGTGCCGGGCGGTGGCGCGTTGCGGCTGTTCCTGTCGGCATCCTTGTTTGCAGGCGCCCGCACCGGGGCGGAGGTCGACGCCATCGGGCGCGCACTGGCGCAACTTGGGTCCGGTCTGGCACATCAGCTGGCAGCTTAAGGGATGTTGCGTAGTTTGCGGCACGCGTGACGTTATCCATGTGCTGGCAGGGACGATCCCATGCTAAAGCGCGTTCCGACAGCCCAGATCGAACTGGGGATGTTCATCCACAAACTGGAAGGAAGCTGGTTCAAGCATCCGTTCTGGAAGGCGCGCTTCCTGCTGACCAGTCCGGAACGGCTTGAGCGGCTGCTGGAGTCCGAGGTGGAGACGGTGGTCATCGATACCGTGCGCGGGCTGGATGTGCGGCGCGAGCCTGCTGCTGATCCTGTGCACACGCACCCTTCGCCACCGGCGGCGAAGGGCTGGGGACGACGGCCATCGCCAGTGGCGGTGGTGCCGATTGCCGCAGCAGCCTCGCCCGTGTCGACCGCGCAGGAATTCGGTGCCGCGCGCAAGGTGGCGGCGCGTGCGGGCAAGGTCGTTTCCCGCGTGTTCCTTGAGGCTCGCCTTGGCCGCGCGATCGGATCAAGCGCGGTGGAACCGGTGATCGACGACATCTACGCCTCGATCCAGCGCAATCTTTATGCCTTCAACGGCCTGCTGCGGTGCCAGCAGGACAGCGCCTATGTCTATCGTCATTCACTGGCGGTCAGCGCGCTGATGATCGCGCTGGCGCGGCAGATGAAGCTCTCGCCCACCGACATGCGCGAAGCGGGAATGGCTGGCTTGCTGATGGACATCGGCGTGGGCCAGTTGCCGGTTGACCTGAAAGCCACCGATGGCGACTATCGCGGCCTGCCGTCAGACATCCTGAACCAGCACGTCGTGCTGGGGCACGCCCTGCTCAAGGCCGCCGGCGATATGCCCGAACGCGTGCTCCACGTGATCCTGCGGCATCACGAACGGCTTGACGGGGGCGGCTATCCGCATGGCTTGCAGGGCGCCGACATCGATCTGTTTTCGCGCATGGCGGCGGTCTGCGACAGCTATGACAACCTCGTTTCCGGCGGTGGTGGGCAACCGGCGCTTGATCCGGCCGCAGCGGTGCGCGCCCTGCAAGGCATGGTTGGTGCCATCGATGGCGAGGTGCTCAATGCCTTTATCGCGGCCGTGGGGGTCTATCCCATCGGTTCGCTGGTCCGCCTTCGGTCCGAGCGACTGGCGATGGTGGTCGACGAAGACCCCGACGACAGCACCCTGCCGACCGTGCGCACGTTCTGGTCGCTGATCGAAGGACGGCGCCTGCGCGGCGAGACCATCGCGCTCGCGCGCTGCTATGGCGAGGACGAGATCGTGGGCATTGCTGATCTTGCGGGCACGGGCGTGCCCGACGTTGACGATCTGCGCGCCGCGATCCTGGCCGCTGCCGGCCGGGACGCAGCCCCCTGATGCATCAGAACAGCAGCGTCAGACTGTAGAACAGCGCACCGACGGCGGCCGACGCCGGGATGGTGATGACCCACGCCGCCACCACGTTGCCCGCCACGCCCCATCGCACGGCCGAGGCCCGCCGCGCCGTGCCCGCGCCGATCACGCATCCGGTGATGGTGTGCGTGGTCGAAACCGGAATGCCCAGCAGCGAGGCGGAAAACACGATGATCGACCCGCCGAGCGAGGCGCTGAAGCCCTGATGGTGATCGAGCTTGGTGATGCGCGATCCCATCGTCTCGATGATCTTCCACCCGCCCGCCATGGTGCCGGCCGCCATCGCGATGTAGCAGCTGATCGCCACCCAATGCGGCACGGCGAATTCGCCATGAAGGTAGCCGGTGGAAAACAGCAGTACCGTGATCACGCCCATCGTCTTTTGCGCATCGTTCAGCCCATGGCTGACCGAATAGGCGGCGGACGAAAGCAGGTGGAGCGAGCGGAAGCTGCGCTCGGCAGTCTTGCTGCTGGCGCGGGCGAACAGCCAACTGGTCAGCAGCATCACGATCATCGACAGGATCATGCCCAGCACGGGCGAAAGCACGATGGCGACCAGCGTCTTGTTCAGGCCGGTCCACTGGATGCCGGTAAAGCCGGCATGGGCCACGCCCGCGCCCACGATCCCGCCCACCAGCGCATGGCTGGACGATGAAGGAATGCCCTTCAGCCAGGTCACCACATTCCAGAACATCGCCCCGGCCAGCGCGCCAAAGACCACCGCAGGCGTCACCATGTCCTTGTCGATCAGCCCCTTGCCGATGGTTTCCGCCACCTTGTGCAGACTGGGGAACATGATCGTCAGGAAATAGGCGGCAAAGTTGAACGCGGCGGCAAAGAACACTGCCGGAACCGGCTTCAGCAACTTGGTCGAAACGACCGTGGCGATCGAGTTGGCGGCATCGTGCAGCCCGTTGAGGAAATCGAAGGCCAGCGCCACCAGCACCAGCCCCGCGAGCAGGGGGAAGGCCAGTTCGTGCATCAGGCGTGGTCGATCACGATGCCGTCGATCTCGTTCGCCACGTCTTCAAACGCGTCGACGATCTGTTCGAGGTGCTTGTAGATCTCGCGCGCGACAAGGAAGCGCATCGTCGCCTTTTCGCCGTGTTCGCGGAACGCGCGCTTCAAGCCTGCGCGGTGGAGATCGTCGGCGTGGTTTTCCATGCGGACCAGCCGTTCGGTCAGTTCATGCAGGCGCGTGCCGTTGCGGCCCACGTCGCGCAGCAGCGGCATGGCTTCGGCCACAAGGCGCGCTGCATCGA
>JBDLVU010000150.1:0-6485 GCA_039804665.1 Pseudomonadota bacterium
CAACGGGCGCGGCGATAGGCTGCAAGCCAAGATCGGCCTTGACGATCTTCCCGCGAACGCCGCTGCCTTTCACACCAGCTAGATCAAGGTCCAGGGCATCGGCAATACGGCGGGCAATGGTCTTGCGCATGGCCGACAGCTTTACTGTCTCGACCGGAACGCCTGCTGGCGGCAGCAGATCGGCCGCGGGGATTGCCGAAGAGACCACCGGGGCCGCCGCTACAACGGGCGCGGCGATAGGCTGCAAGCCAAGATCGGCCTTGACGATCTTGCCGCGAACGCCGCTGCCTTTCACACCAGCCAGATCAAGGTCCAGAGCATCGGCAATACGGCGGGCAAGCGGCGTGGCGCTTATTGCCGAAGTATCCGAGCGGCCAACGCTCGGCACCGGAGCGGGCACTGAAGCGGGCGGTGGCGGGGGCGGTGGAGCAGAAACAGCTACGGGCGCTGGTTCTGGGCTTGGCTGAGGCGCGGGTGCGGCTACCGGAGCAGCCACGACCGGATCGACCGCATCCCCGGCTTCCCCCAGGATGGCGATAACCGTGCCGACCGCGACGTTTTCGGTTCCCTCTGCCACCAGGAGTTGCGTTATGCGGCCTTCATCGATGGCCTCATATTCCATTGTTGCCTTGTCGGTTTCGATCTCGGCCAGCAAATCACCCGGCTTCACCAGATCGCCCACGCTTACCAGCCAGCGCGCCAGATTGCCCTTTTCCATGGTGGGGGAAAGGGCCGGCATAATCAGTTCGAGGCTCATGGTCATTCCCCCAGAAAGAGTTCGGCGGCAGCGTCGATAATCGCGTCTGCATCAAGCCGGTAGGTGCGGTAGAGATCGGGCAGGTCGCCCGTCTGGCCGAAGCGGTCGATCCCCAAGGGGCTGATCCGCATACCCTTGACCCCGCCCAGCCACGACAGCGCGCCCGGCGATCCGTCAATAACCGTGACCAGCCCCGCGCCGGGAGAAAGGTCCGACAGCAGATTTTCGATGTGGCTTGGCGCGGCCTTGCTGCTGGTCCAGCGCGCAGCACGGCGCGCAGACCAATCGCGGTGGAGCAGATCCGGCGAGGTCACATTCAGCAGGCCCAGTCCAGGAATGTCCTCTGCCAGTTGCGCCCACGCATCAAGCACTTCGGGGGCGATCGCCCCGGTAAACGCGATGGCCGCCTCGGCTGCGCCGGCAGGCTTATGCAGCCAATAGCCGCCCTTCAGGGCATCGGCCTCCCAGCTTGCGTCCTTGCGTTCGATCTGGGGGATGGCCCGTGTAGTGAGGCGAAGATAAACCGAACTGCCATCGGGCTGTTGCAGGTAGTCAAACGCCCAGCGCATCATCAGCGCCACTTCATCGGCCCACGCAGGTTCGAAGTAGGCAAGATTGGGCTGGCCCATGCCGATCAGAGGCGTGTTGATGGACTGGTGCGCGCCGCCCTCGGGCCCGAGCGTCAGGCCAGACGGCGTGCCAACCAGCAAGAACCGGGCATCGGAATAGCAGCCGTAATTCAACGCATCCAATCCCCGCGAGATAAACGGATCATAGACCGTGCCGACCGGGATCAGCCGTGTACCAAAGTGCGGCGCGGCCAGGCCCAGCGATGTCAGCGCAAGGAAAAAGTTGTTCTCGGCAATGCCCAACTCGATGTGCTGCCCTGCTGCGTGGCCTGCCCAGCGCTGCGCCGAGGGGATGTTCGCGGCACGGAAGACGTCGGCCATCTCGGAACGGCGGAACAGTCCGCGCTGGTTCACGAACGCGCCAAGGTTCGTGGTCTGCGTCACGTCCGGGGCCGTTGTCACGATCCTGTCGGCAAGCAGTTCGTCCGACTTGGCAAGATCGAGCAAGACGTTGCCGAATGCGGCCTGCGTCGATTGCGTATCGCCGCGCGGCACGGGCAAGCGCGCAGGCACGGGGATCATTGGAGCGACGGATTCAGGTTTTTGCCCCGCCAGTGGGCTTTGCGCCACGAAGGCCTTGAGCCGGGCGGCCTGATTGTCGCCCAAACCGCCGAACGGTTCCCACTCGCTGCCCGGCGCAATGCCCATGCTGATACGCAGTTGTTCGATCTGCGTCGGGTTCATCATGCCCGAATGATTGTCCTTGTGTCCGGCCAGCGGCAGGCCATACCCCTTGACGGTATAGGCGATGAACAGAGTCGGGCGTTCATCCTGCGCGCTGTCGAAGGCCTCCATCAGGCTTTCGATGCAGTGCCCGCCAAGGTTGGTCATCAGTGCGGCAAGGCCTTCGTCATCGAAGCTGTCGATCAGCTTGCGAACGTGTGGCTGAGCGCCGATGTCGGTCAGCAGCCGCTCACGCCAGGCTGAGCCGCCCTGATACGTCAGCGCGGCAAATTCGGCGTTGGGGCAGTTCTCGATCCATTGCTCGATCGACTGACCACCAGGCTGTGCAAAGGCCGCTTGCTGACGCTTGCCATGCTTGAGCGTGATGACCCGCCAGCCACACGTCTCGAAGATGTCGTCGAAGCGGCGAAACATGCGGTCTGCGGTCGTGTTGTCGAGAGATTGGCGGTTGTAATCGACCACCCACCAGCAGTTGCGGATGTCGTGTTTGTAACCCTCGATTAGGCATTCGTAGATGTTGCCTTCGTCCAGTTCGGCGTCGCCCATCAACGAGATCATTCGGCCGGCTTCGGCTTCCGCCATGTGACCGTGGGCAATCATGTAGTCCTGAACCAGGCTGGAAAAAGCAGTGATAGCAACGCCAAGACCGACCGAACCGGTCGAGAAGTCGACCGGGATCTTGTCCTTGGTCCGCGAGGGATAGCTCTGTGCGCCGCCCAGCGCGCGAAACCGCTGCAATTGGTCGAGCGACTGGTTGCCCAGCAGATAATGGATCGCCTGCAGCAATGGCCCGGCATGGGGTTTTACCGCAACCTTGTCCTGCGGGCGCAGCGCATGAAAATACAGCGCAGACATGATCGCGGTCATCGAGGCGCAACTGGCCTGATGCCCGCCGACTTTCAGCCCGTCGCGCTTGGGCCGGATGTGGTTGGCATTGTGCACGGTCCATGACGACAACCAGCGCAGCCGCGCGTCTACGGCTTCGATTGCAGCGATCTTCTCTGCCCGCGTTTCGCTGCCTGCGTCGCTGCCGATTTCTGTAGTCGCGCCAGTCATTTGAGCCTCTCCGATTACGAACGGGTAGTGTAGCCGATCCATGCTGCGCATGTCCTTGCGCAGTTGACCTCGGTGGCGTATCAAATTGGCAGATGCTGCCAACAACTCGCACCACTAGGTAAAATATGCCAAAATTTACGCCGGATGCGCTTGATCAAAAAATTCTCGACAAGCTGCAGGAAAATGGCCGCATCACCAATCATGAACTGGCTGAAGCGATCGGGCTTTCGCCAAGTCCATGTTTGCGCCGCGTTCGCCAGCTCGAAGCAGCCGGGGTCATTTCTGGTTACGTCGCGCTGGTCGATCCCGATATGGTTGGCCTCACCGTCGCGGCATTCGTCCGCGTCAGGCTCGATCAGCAGGATGATCGCCATCTTGCTGAATTCGAAGCGGCCGTGGCTGAATTTCCCGAAGTCATGGAGTGCTACCTCATGTCTGGCGATGCCGATTACCAGATGCGCGTGCTTGTCGGTTCGCTCAGGGAATTCGAGGACTTCCTGCGCCACCGCCTGACCCGAGTAAAAGGCGTAGCGAACGTGACAACCAGCTTCGCGTTGCGCCCCGTCATATACAAAACCGCTCTTCCAAACTCTGAAGTAACGATAGGCGCCCCTTCATCATTGGCAGGTCGAACTCCGATCACGGGCTCACTTGGCAAACCGCGTTGACAAAACCCTGCTCCGGATCGCCGCTGAATGTGAGCAGCGCCTAAACAATCTTCGTGAAAATGCGCGCAGACCGCCCGGTGCGCATGCGAAGAGGTATGTTCTTCAGCAGCCAGGCAGAAGATCAATCAGAGCCACATCTTGATCTGCCAGTAGTGCCAGATCGGGGCTCGCCCGCGCCTCGACCAGTTTGCGGCCCTGAACGTAGTCCTTGGCCTTGTTGACGCAGTCGAGCGCAATCACCCGGCCGGCCTTGAGATAAATCACCGAGAATGACCGCGCATCGGGATCACCGCGGACCACCGCCTGATCGAAGCCGACCGAAAGTCCGGCTGTCTGTAGGCGCAAGTCATACTGGTTTGACCAGAACCACGGGAAGGCATCATAGGGCTTGGCATCGCCGCAGAGCTGCTTAGCGACGCAGGTGGCCTGATCGTTGGCGTTCTGCACCGATTCAACGCGCATGACCTTGCCGTCGGCATATTCGGAGGCGAACGCGGCGCAGTCGCCGATCGCGAAGACGCTAGGCAGCGAAGTGCGGCAGTGGTCGTCGATGTCGACGCCATTGCTACCTGCAGCCCCGGCAGCGATCAGCGGTGCAACCGCTGGGACGATGCCGATGCCGACGATCACTGCCTCGGCCGGTATCAACGTGCCGTCAACAAGCCTGACGCCAGAGACGCGACCAATCCCTTCCAGCCCCTCGATCACAACACCGGTGCGCAGGTCGACGCCGTGGTCGCGGTGCTCCTTTTCATAGAAGGCGGACAGTTCCTCGCCAGCGACCCGCGCCAGCACTCGCGGCAGGGCTTCGAGCAGGGTGACCTTGCAGCCTAGCTTGGTCAGCACGGCTGCGGCTTCCAGGCCGATGTAGCCGCCGCCGATCACGACAATGTTGTTCACGCCACCGTCGATCTCGCCCATCAACCGATCGCAATCTTCGCGTGTGCGGACGGTGTGGAGACCGTTGAGGTCGCTGCCGGTGCAGGTCAGTTGCCGCGGATTTCCGCCAGTCGCCCAGACAAGCGAGCCGTAGCCAAATTTTCCGCCAGTCGAAAGCGATACCTCCTTGGCTGCGGGATCTACCGCCACGACCTCGGTTTTGAGAAGAAGGTCGATCCGCTTCTCGGCCCAGAACGCGGGCGGGCGGATGTAGAGCCGCTCGAAAGTCCTTTCGCGGGCGAAGTATTCCTTCGACAGCGGCGGTTTTTCGTAGGGCGGCTCAGCCTCGCGGCCGATGATGGCTACGGTGCCGGTAAATCCGTTTTGCCGGAGGGCTATGGCGCATTGCGCACCACCGTGCCCCGCGCCTACAATTACGACGTCTGCGTGATCCGCCTTCAAGTCCATTCCTGCAAGCCCATTTCAATTTTACGCGCCATTGCTGCACCACGCCAAGCCGTCTAGAAAACTAGGGGCTATTCACTTGTAAGAGCGCGCGCTTCTGAACTCGCGACTACGATGGCCTCAAAGTGGGCCCGAAACTTATGCAACGAAGCATTGGGACATCCTCTGATTTCGCCTCAGCCGCCGAGTTATGTCGATCTTGAGTCACTAGTCTGTATTGCCTCACCGTTGATCCGTGTCAATTATAACCTGACCAAATGGGTTGTATTTGCACTGGATGGAACTTTGCCGAACGCGACCTCGCTTGACAAAGTGTCGGGAATCAAGGGCTGTAGTGCTTCAGCGGTGATCGCACGAACCTTGGATTGTTCCAGCTAGAGCAAAATCCGACCGGATAGAATCGTCGGGCTTTCCCTGAACTGGAAAATCTGATTCACCCTGTGTGCTGGACGAGGAGGCCAGCATGCATGGCTAAATCCTTGTCTGAGGACTTGCGGGCTCGCGTAATCGCGGGGGTTGAAGGTGGCTTGTCTCGCCGAGCGGCAGCAGCAAGATTTGGGGTTGCTGCGGCAAGCGCGGTGCGCTGGGTTCGGGAATGGCGTGAGACTGGCGCGGCTCGGGCACGGCAGCAAGGCGGCGACCGGCGATCGCATCGCATTGAAGCCTATCGCGATATCATCCTGACGGCGATCGATAGCCAGGTGGATATCACTCTGGTCGAACTGACCGCGCTGCTGCGGGAGAAACATGGTGCCAGCTTTGCCGCGAGCACGATGTGGCGATTTCTCGACCGGCATGCCGTTACCGTCAAAAAAAAAGGCGCACGCCAGCGAGCAGGAGCGGCCCGACGTCGCCGCGCGGCGACACGCCTGGTTCGAGGCACAGCCGGATCTTGATCCGACACATCTTGTGTTCATCGATGAGGCCGGGGCATCGACCAAGATGGCCCGGCTTCGCGGACGCGCGAAGCGTGGCATGCGATGCCGCTCGCCAATACCCCATGGCCACTGGAAAACGACGACCTTCACCGGGGCCCTGCGCTTGACGGGCATGACAGCGCCCATGGTGCTCGACGGTCCCATGACCGGCGAATGGTTCCTTGCCTATGTTGAGCAGGTCCTCGTGCCGACGCTACGCCACGGCGATGTCGTCATCCTCGACAATCTGCCCGCTCACAAGGGCCTTGCCGCACGCCTCGCCATCGAAGCCGCTGGCGCGCGGATGCTCTTCCTTCCGCCTTACAGCCCCGACTTCAACCCGATCGAGAATGCCTTCTCCAAGCTGAAATCCATCCTGCGCAAATCCGCCGCCCGTTCGGTGGCCGAGCTATGGGACGCGATCCGCGAC
>JBDLVU010000151.1:0-6485 GCA_039804665.1 Pseudomonadota bacterium
AGCCCGGTGGCGGTGACGATGCAAAGGCCGCCGCCGCGCACCACCAGCGAGCCTGAATACACGAACGGCAGGTCGTCACCCCCCGGCCGGGCCATCGCCACCGGCGCCGCGGCGCCTGCCGCACGTTTGCGCACGGCGACGGATTCGCCGGTCAGCAGCGATTCGTCGAGATGAAGCCCGCTATTTTCGGCGATCCATCCGTCGGCCGGCACGCGGTCGCCCTCGGCCAGCACCACCACATCGCCGCGCACGACCTCGCGCCCGGCGATACGCTTGCGCAAGCCCTCGCGGATAACGAGCGCACCCGGGCTGGTCAGGTCGCGCAGCGCATCAAGCGCGCGTTCGGTCCGCGTTTCCTGCACCACGGTGATCAGGATCGAAAGCCCGGCAAAGGCTACAAGGATCAGCGCCTCTCCGGGATCGCCCAGCACCAGGTAGATAAGCCCGGCACCAACCAGCATCGCCAGCATCGGTTCGCGCAGCACGTCGACGACAATCCGCGCCAGCGTGCGCTGTCCTTCTCGCGGCAGTTCGTTGTAGCCCTCGGTGCGGAGCCGTTCGGCTGCCTCTGCATCACCCAGCCCACGCAGCGAAGGCTGGCTCGATCCCGGCATCGTCACATCAGTCATCGCGCTGGGATCCGTTCCAAAATCTGGGCAGACTTGAACACCAGAGGTGCCGCGCGCTTCGCCGCGCCGTCAAGCGGGCGCGGCGGAAAGTTGGCGGTGGAGGAGGGACTCGAACTCAACTATCTCCTCGAAGGGCATCATAGCCAGCCGGACAGCAGCGTAAAGTTGCGGTCGGCCATTGCGGAGAGGCATTCGCAACAAGGAACGCTCGGCCTGCCTAAGCTATAAGGCGGCGGGGTCTTATAATTTCAATCAGTATAGGGTAGGGGCCTATCCCATGGCTCACACCAAATCGAACAAAGATGCGCTGCTCGCGCGGGTCCGCAGGATATCTGGCCAGATGGCCGCAATCGAAAAAGCGATCTCAGATGACGCTGCCTGCAACACGATCCTGCATCAGGTCGCAGGCGTTCGGGGCGCCGTCGGTGGACTGATGGACGAACTCATCGGCGATCACATCCAGCAGCATCTTGCGCAGCCTGGCCTCAGCGATGCTGAGCGTGCCGAAGCGGCTGACGACATCATTGCGGCGATCCGCCGCTACGCGAAATAGGAACCCTGCCATGTCTCTTGATACAGAGCTGGAACAGCTCACCCACGATCACGTCTTTTTGGGTAATTCCCACGATCGGAATGCGCGGCGCACGCTCTGGGTCGTGCTGCTGACCGCTGGAATGATGGTGGTCGAGATTGTTGCTGGGGTTTTGTTCAACTCGATGGCGCTTCTCGCGGACGGCTTCCACATGGCCACGCATGCCGGTGCACTCGGGGTCGCTGCTATCGCCTATGCCTACGCCAAGAAGCACGCCAACAGCCGGCGTTACAGCTTTGGCACTGGTAAAGTGGGTGATCTTGCCGGCTTTGCCTCGGCCATGGCCCTTGGCTTGGTCGCTCTAGGCATCGCTGTGGAATCGGCGCAGCGTCTTCTCAGTCCGCAATCGGTAGCCTTCGGTGAGGCTACGGTCATTGCGGTTGTCGGACTGCTGGTAAATCTCGCCAGCGCTTGGCTGCTAGGTGCGGACCACCACCATGGGCATGGGCACGGGCACGGGCATGGCCACGATCACGGGCATCATGACCACTCGCATGGCCACGACCACCATCACCACGACAACAATTTGCGCTCTGCCTACGTCCACGTTCTGGCAGACGCTCTAACTTCGGTCCTAGCGATCGTAGCCCTGCTTGGGGGTCGCTACCTCGGCTGGGTCTGGCTTGACCCAGTCATGGGCCTAGTTGGCGCAACGGTGATCGCAGTCTGGTCCTGGTCGCTGATGCGCGACACAGCGAGCGTTCTGCTCGACGCGCATGAGAGCCATCTCGAAGAGGAAATCCGCGAGTTTGTCGAAGGCCCAGGGGATGCCCGGATTACGGATCTCCACGTTTGGCGCGTCGGACCGGGGGCGCACGCCGCTATCGTGGCGGTCAAAGGCATTGATGGTGATACGGTGCGGTCCCGCCTCCATGAGGTCCATGAGATCGCTCACCTCACCGTCGAGCACAGGATCTGAGGGCGCTTCCAGCATAGGTTGCATTGAAGCTGGGCTAAGGCTAAGCCACCCCAGTCATCTGGGGAGTAGCCAGTCGTCCGCGAGGACGAGCCCCCGCGTCAACATACTCGGTCGAGAGGCCGTGGCGCGAGGGAAGCGGGTCACCGCTTGGGCGAGACCAATGGCACCGAATCTCCGCTCTGGGTTGGGCGGCGAGATCGGTGTCCGTTGGATCTTTAACGCCGCCCGACCCAGGGGATAATCAATGGAAGCACTTCTCACGTCGACTGCGGTCGTCACGCTCGCCGAGATCGGCGACAAGACCCAACTCCTCGCAATCGTACTCGCCACGCGGTTCAAGAAGCCGTTGCCGATTATTGGCGGCATTTTTGCCGCGACCGTAGCCAACCACTTCCTTGCAGCGCTCGTCGGTTCAGAGGTCGCCTCAATCCTTGACGGGCAATGGTTCCGCTATGCCATCGCCGCTTCGTTCATCGCGATGGCCGCATGGACGTTGATCCCTGACAAGCTTGATGATGACGAGCACAAGCCTGCCAGGTTTGGAGCCTTCATCACGACGTTAATCGCTTTCTTCCTTGTCGAAATGGGCGACAAGACCCAGGTCGCGACGGTCGCTCTCGGTGCCCGCTTCCATGATGTATTCTCGGTTACCATGGGGACGACCCTCGGCATGATGTTGGCCAATGTTCCGGCGGTATTCCTCGGCCACGAAGTGCTAAAGTACGTGCCGCTGAATATTGTGCGCATGATTGCTGCTGGGCTGTTCCTGCTCATCGGTGTTTGGGTGCTGGCACAGACCGCAGGCTGGACCGCCGGGCTCCTCTAAGAGGAGGGCAACGGGTGGGGCACTGATGTGATCCCACCCGGATCCAAATCGAGGAGATGCGTAATGGCCAAAGACCCGAACCTGGTGCGGCATCTGCACCAATACCACTTGGCTGATCGATGGCAGATCAGTCACAAGACGCTCGAGCGCTGGCGCTACCTCAAAGTGGGACCCAACTACATCAAGATCGGGGGCAGGGTGGTTTACCGCATCGAGGATGTAGAGGCGTTCGAAGAGCAGCAGTTGGTTCGTTGTGCCCCCTTACCCTGCAAACCTTTTGGTAGCTGCCGTTCGAATCCCAACCGCTTGAGTAACAGGCCGCAATTCCGCGAAGTTGGCGCGTGGGCCTGATCACGACAGGTTTGCTCCAACGAAATGGCTGTTTTGCGCCACTTTCGCTTGCTGGATTTCGCAACTGAACCACCCGGTGTGAAGGTGGTGCGTATTGGAGCGGGTTGTAACGAATTTCTGGGTAGGTGGCGGACAGGGTGGGATTCGAACCCACGGTGAGCTTGCACCCACGGCGGTTTTCAAGACCGCTGCCTTAAACCACTCGGCCACCTGTCCGTCGCAAGCGCCGATAGCGATCTTGCGGCCGACCGCAAAGGGGTTTCGCCGCAAAGGGGATTCCCAACCGCGCGAGTGCGTGCGACAAGCCGCCTGATGACCGTTCGCCTTCGTCTTTCCGCCATTTTCGCTACCCTTTCACTAACGCTCTGCGCGCCCGCCGCGATGGCACAGGATGCCGAGGAGGCGGGTTTTCAGGGCTATCTGCAACTGCTGGCCGCGCGGGCACGGGCTGATGGCGTGCGCGAATCGACCATTGCATCGGTCACTTCGAGCCTCACCTTCAACCGCCGCGTGATCGCGCTGGACCAAAGCCAGCCCGGGGGCCCTCCCGGCGCGGCCGTGCCCTCGTTCGAACCCTATCGGCGCATGCATGTCGATGCCGTGCGCATCGGGCGCGGTCGCAGGCAATATGCCGATGCTGCCGGGCTTCTTGCCAATATCGAGTCCCGCTATGGCGTGCCGGGTGCGATCGTGCTGGCCATCTGGGGGCACGAGAGCAACTACGGCGCCTACACGGGCGATTTCGATCTCGCTCGCTCGCTGGCCACGCTCGCCTATGAAGGCCGCCGGCGCGAACTGTTCGCGGACGAATTCGTCGCTCTGCTCAAGATGATCGACCGGGGCGTGCCGCGCTGGAAGCTGGTCGGCAGCTGGGCCGGCGCTTTCGGCAACCCGCAGTTCCTGCCCAGCGTCTATTTGCGCGTGGCGCAGGATGCCGATGGCGACGGCCTTGCCGATATCTGGCAAAGCCGGCCCGATACGCTGGCATCCATCGCCAACTACTTCCGCGATGCCGGCTGGCGACCGGGCCAGCCCTGGGGTTTTCCCGTGTCTGTACCCGCCGGCCTTGCGCGGGGGCCGCTGGTCAACACGCTGGTCTCGCCGCGCTGTCCTCAGGTGTTTGCACGCCACACCCGCTGGAAGACGATACGCGAATGGCGGGAACTGGGCATTGCTCCCACGCGCGGCACATGGCCGGGCGACGATGTACTCGCCACGCTGATCGAACCCGACGGCCAAGGGCGCACCGGCTATCTGCTAACCGGAAATTATAGGGTTATCCTCGATTACAACTGCTCGAACTTCTACGCCCTCTCGGTCGGACTTCTTGCAGATGAGATCAGCCGCTAGCCTTCTTGCCCTTTCCGCCGCCCTCGCGTTGTCGTCCGGGGCAGTCCTTGCCAAGACCCCGCCTTCGGCCGCGAACGGCGTGCAATTTGGGCCGCAGGGCGATTATCCGGTGGTCGTCGGCGATCCTTTCGTGATCGATGGGGTTACGTATACCCCGGCCGACACGATGAACTACGACGCCGTCGGCTATGCCATTCCCGGCGCCGGCACCACCATCAGCGGCGCGCACCGCACGCTGCCGCTGCCCTGTTATGTCGAGGTGACGGCGCTCGATTCGGGCCATACCATCCTTGTCAGGCTGGACCGGCGCGGACCGATGGCCGGCGGCGACCGTCTTGTTGAACTCTCGGCCGCCGCATGGGCCCAGCTTGGCCTGTCGGGTGATCGCGTCGCCGTGCGTGTGCGCCGCGTTAATCCGCCCGAACAGGAACGCCTGCTGCTGCGCACGGGGCAGACCGCGCCTGCGCGCATGGACACGCCCCCCGGCCTGCTCGCCGCGCTCAAGCGCAAGCTGGGCATTGCGCCGACGCCGCTTGCTGCCGACGAACCCACAAAGACCCTGCCGCCCGCGCCCACCACCCGCCCGGCAGTCATCGCGCCGCAGCCCGTGGGCAAACCCACCGCCAAACCGGCACCCAAGCCAGCCCCCAAGCCGGTTGTCGAAGCCAAGGCCAACCCGGCCCCCGCACCAAAGGCGACGCCGACGCCGACAGCAAAGCCCGTCGCCCGGTCCGGCAACGCCATTCAGGTCGCCGCGTTCTCCACCCGCGACCGCGCCGAAAAGCTGGCAGCGCAAATCGGCGGCCGCGTGATCGAGTCCGGCAAGTTCTTCCGCGTGCGGATATCCACACCCACCCCGGCAGAGGAAAAGGCCGCACTGGCGAAGGCCCGCGCGTCCGGCTATGCGGGGGCCAGGGTCGTGCACGGGGAGTAACTCCCGGCATCGCGCGATCTTCGCCCACCCAAGGATCGCGCTTGCTCACCAGGTCCCTCATCGCCAGCCTTGCCCTCGGCCTTGCGGCCGTTCCCGCGTCTGCGCGCGCGCCCGCGCTGCCTGCCGATCCAGCGGCCATGCCCGAAATCAACGCGCCCATCGCGCTGCTGATCGACGTGCATTCCGGCCGCGTCCTGTTCGAACGGCAATCGCACCGCCGCTTCGTGCCCGCCTCGCTGACCAAGATCATGACCAGCTACGTCGCCTTTGAACTGGTTGCTTCGGGCAAGCTGCCGCTTGACCGCAAGATCCGCATGCGTCCGGAAACGTTCCGCAAATGGCATGGCGTCGGCAGCACGATGTTCCTTGCCAACGACAGCGAAACCACAGTGGCCGACCTGGTGGAAGGCATCGTCACCGTCTCGGCCAACGATGCCTGCGTCGTGCTGGCCGAAGGCGTGGCGGGCTCCGTGCCCGCGTTCACCGCCATGATGAATGCCGAAGCGAAGAAGCTGGGTATGAAGGACACGCACTACAACACGCCCAACGGCTGGATGGACGAAGGCCAGACTTATGTCTCGGCCGCCGATCTTGCCACGCTGTCCATCGCACTCATCACCCGCCATCCCGATCTCTACCGCCGGTTCTACGGGCATGACCGGATGACGTGGAACGGCATCGCGCAGGCCAACCACAACCCGCTTTATGGCCACACCCCCGGCGCCGACGGGGTCAAGACCGGGTTCACCAACGAAGCCGGCTATGGCTTCGTTGGCTCGGTGGAGCGTGGCGGCCGCAGGCTGATGATGGTCGTGGGCGGCTATGACCGTCCCAACGATCGCGCCCAGCAATCGCGCGCGTTGATCGAGTGGAGCTTTGCCGCG
>JBDLVU010000152.1:0-6440 GCA_039804665.1 Pseudomonadota bacterium
GGTCGCTTGAACCGTATCCTGCCTTTGACTTTTGCCATCCGGGCGCTGCTGCTGGCGGCGGCGTGGATGCTGGGTGCGGGTGGTGCGTTCGCGGCCACGATCACCAACACCGCGCAGGTTCGCTGGCAGCAGGGCGCGGCGGTGCTGGTGGCGCAGTCGAACACTGTCACCATCGACGTGACGGGCATTTCCTCGCAAGTTGCGGTGCTGGCGCTGCCGGGCGACGCGGCGGCGACGCTGGACATGCCGGGCGGCCAGTGTGGCGGCAAGGCACTGCCCATCGCGGCGGTGGAACAGGGCGTTCTGGCCGCCGAAAAGCCCGATGTGCTGGAACAGATGAAGGTCGGGCAGCCGATCCTGTTTCGCCTGACGGTATCGCGCGCGGCGCTGGATGCGGGGCGCGTGGATACGCTGGACGTGACGCTGACATCGGCCAGCGGCGATGTGGAAACCGTGACGGTGAGCGAGACGGGCAAGGACACGGGCGTGTTCTTTGGCGCGGTCCCGACCAGCGCGATCCCGCCGACGCCGGTTTCGGGCGACTGCCGCCTGAGCGTTTCGGACGGCGACAAGATTACCGTGACGTGGAAGGATGCGACCTCGGCCTCGCTGGTGGCGCAAGCCTCGGTCGCGGTGGTGGCGGACCCGTTTGGCGTGGTGTTCGATTCCGAGGATGGCACGCCGGTGAACGGCGTGCGGGTGACGCTGGTGGATGCGGCGACCGGCGCCCCGGCCAAAGTCCTTGCCGACGATGGGCGGACGGCCTGGCCTTCGACCGTGATAACCGGGCAGGATGTGATTGACGCAGGCGGCAATGTCTGGCCGATGCCGGCGGGCGAATATCGCTTTCCGCTGGCGGCGCTGGGCCGTTATCGGCTGAAGATCGAACCGCCGGCGCCTTATGTGGCGCCGAGTTCGGCGAGCGCGGATAGCCTTGCGGCGCTGCGCCGGCCCGATGGCGGGGAATTGCAGATCGCGGCGGGATCGTTCGGGGGCGAGATCGTGCTGTCCTCGACCGCGGCGGTGCGGGTGGACGTGCCGATCGATCCGCCGGCGGTGGCGGTAACGCTGGCCAAGACAGCCTCGCGCGAAGTGGCGCAGCCCGGCGATGCGGTGTTCTATACGGTGACGGTGCGCAATCCCGATGGCGCGCATGCGCGGCGCGGGGTGGTGCTGACCGACCGGCCGGCGGCGGCGCTGCGGCTGCGCAAGGATTCGATCCGGATCGATGGCGTGGCGCCGGGCGAAGGCGCGGTGACGGTTTCGGGCGACGGGCGCGTGCTGGCGGTGACGGTGGGCGCGATCGCGCCGGGGGCTACGCGGACGGTGACCTATGCGATGACGGTGCGGCCCGATGCGGCGGCGGGCAACGCGGTGAACCGGGTGGACGCGGCCGACTGGCGCGGCACGAGCGCGACGGCGAGCGCCAACCTGCGCGTGGAGCGCGACAATCTGGCCTCCACGATGACGCTGATCGGGCGGGTGAGCGTGGGCGATTGCGGCACGCGGGGGGCTCGGCCGGGGCTGGGCGGGGTGCGGTTGATGCTGGAGGACGGCAGCTTTGCGGTGACCGACGCCGATGGGCGCTATCACTTCGAAGGGCTGATGCCCGGCACGCACGTGGTCGAGGCGCAGGAGGCGAGCCTGCCCGAGGCTGCGAAGCTGGTGGATTGCGCCGCATCGACGCGCAGCGCGGGGAGCGCTTCGTCGCGGTTCGTGACCGGGCAGGGCGGCAGCCTGGCCGTGGCGGACTTTGCGGTGGTGATGGCGCAGGGCGCGACGGCTCCGGCAGCGGCGAAGGCGGCCGATGACGGCGGGCGCGGCGCGGCGGGCGGCGATACCGACTGGCTGGCGCTGGGCGATGGGCCGACCGACTTCCTGTTTCCGGGTATGGACCACAACCCGCGCGCGCCGACGGTGCGCGTGGTGATCCGCCACCGCGAGGGCGAGACGGTTTTGCTAAAGGCCGATGGCGCGGTGGTGGACAAGCTGGCGTTCGACGGGGCTAAGAAATCGGGCACCGGGTATGCTGTCAGCGTGTGGCGGGGCCTGCCGCTGGTGCACGCCGATACGCGGCTTGAAGCCGAGGTGCGGCGCGCCGATGGCAGCGTTACGGCGGTGCTGACGCGCGTGGTGCACTTTGCGGCGAGCGCGGCACGGGTGGAACTGGTGCCGGAACGCTCGATGCTGCTGGCCGATGGGCGCACGCGGCCGGTGGTGGCGGTGCGCGTGCTCGACCGCACGGGGCATCCGGTGCACGCGGGTATGTCTGGCCCATTCGGGCTTTCGGCGCCGTATGAGAGCGCGGGCGTGATCGATGCGATGCAGGCGCGCGTGCTTTCAGGCATGGACCGCGCCGCGCCGACCTGGACCGTGAAGGGCGACGACGGCGTGGCGCTGATCGAACTGGCCCCGACGATGGTGAGCGGCGGGCTGGACCTGACATTCCCGTTCGTGGACCGCGAGGTGAAGCGCCAGCAGGTTCTGGAAACGTGGGTGGCGCCGGGCGCGCAGAAGTGGACGCTGGTGGGGCTGGCCGAGGGCGCGGTGGGGGCGAAGACCATTGCCGATCACATGCAGCGCGCCGATGCGTTCGACAGCGATCTGGGCCGCCATGCGCGCGTGGCCCTGTATGCCAAGGGGCGGATCAAGGGGAAGTATCTGGTCACCGCCGCCTATGACAGCGCCAAGCAGCGCGCGGAGCAGCGGTTGCTGGGTGGGCTGGACCCGCGCGCGTATTACACGGTGTTTGCCGATGGATCGGACCGGCGCTTTGACGCGGCGAGCACGGGCAAGCTGTATCTTCGGGTGGAGAGCGACCATGTGCGCGCGCTGTATGGCGATTTCAGCACCGGGTTCGATCACGCGCAGCTGGCGCGGTACGAGCGGACGATGACGGGCGTGAAGGCCGAAGCACGGATGGGCAAGGTGCGCCTGCAGGGCTTTGCGGCCAAGACCGCCACGACGCACCGGCGCGACCAGATCCCCGGTGGCGGGATCAGCGGGCCCTACCGCCTTTCATCGCGCGCGATCGTGCCCAACAGCGAAACGGTGACGCTGGAAGTACGCGACCGGATGCGGTCGGAGATCGTGGTTTCGAGCCAGGTGCTGGTGCGGTTCGTGGATTATGATGTGGACCTGTTTTCGGGCACGATCAGCTTTCGCCAGCCGGTGCTGAGCCGCGACGACGCGATGAACCCGCGCACGATCGTGGTGGATTACGAGATCGACAGCCTGCGCGGCGAGGAATGGAACGCGGGCCTGCGCGGCGAAATGCTGACCAAGGGCGACCGCGTGCGGATCGGCGCGACGGCGATCACCGACGCGGGCGGTGCGGGTGACGGCACCGCGCAGGGGCGCACGAACCTGGGCGCGGTGGACGCGCGGGTGCGCGTGGGAGCGGGAACCGAAATCCGGGCCGAGGGATCGGTGAGCAAGGCGACCGGCGGAGAAGCCCGCACAGCATGGCTGGTGGAGGCCGAGCATCACGACGCGAAGCTGGACGTGCTGGCCTATGCCCGCGCGCTGGATACCGGCTTCGGGCTGGGCCAGACGAGCGTTGGCGAACTGGGCCGGCGCAAGGTGGGCGTGGACGGCCGCTATGCGTTGAACGAAGCGTGGTCGGTGGCGGCGAGTGGCGCGATCGACGATGCACTGGGTGAGGCATCGCACCGCGACATGGTGCAGATGCGCGCGATCTGGACGACGCCGGGCACCGAGGCGCGGCTTGGCCTTGCGCGTTATGGCGAGCATCTGGCCGATGGCACGGGCAGCGCGGTCACGCTGGTGGAAGCCGGCGCCACGCGGCGGTTGCTGGATAATAAGCTGGAAGTCACCGCAGCGGCGGGTTTCGCGCTTGGCAGCAGCGATGCCTCTTCCTATCAGCCGCCGCGTTACCGCTTTGGCGCGCGCTATGCGATCACGCCGAGCGTTCGACTGGTGGGCGATTACGAAATGACCAAGGGCAGCGCCGGAGAAACCCGCACCGTGCGTGCCGGGCTGGAACTGGCGCCGTGGACCGGCGCGCGCATCCTGACCACGCTGGGCCAGCAATCCATCACGGAGCAGGGCAAGCGGGCGTTTGCCGCGTACGGCCTGGCGCAATCGCTGCCGGTGGGACGCCACTTGACCGTGGATGCCAGCGTAGATGGCAACCGGGTGATCGGTGGACGCGGCTTTGCCAGCACGAGCAGTACCGCCGTGGTGGGCGGGGCAACGTCGACGAGCGTGATCGAGGACTTCACCGCGTATACCTTTGGCGCCAGCTGGCGCGCCGGGCTGTGGAGCGCGACCGGCCGTGCCGAACTGCGGCAAGGCAGCCTTGACCGGCGCAAGGGCCTGACGCTCGGCGCGATCCGCCAACTGGGCGAAGGCAGCGTGGTGGGCGGCGGGATGACGCTGACCCAAGCGCACGAAGCGGGCGGCGCGATGTCGCAAGTGGCGAGCGTGGCGCTGTCGCTGGCGCACCGCCCGGCCGATGCGCCGCTGGCGTTTCTGGCCAAGCTGGAATTGCGCAGCGACAAGGTAGTGGCGGGCGCCGACAGCACCGCGCTGACCGTGGATGGCGACGCGCGTTCGCGGCGGGTGGTGGCAAGTTTTTCGGGCGACTGGGCCCCGTTCGGGCGCGAACAGGGCCAGCGCGTGCAGCGCACCGAAGTGGGCCTGTTTGCCGCCGTGCGCCACAACATGGACCGCTATCAGGGCTATGATCTGGCGGGCACCACGGTACTGGGCGGGCTGGACCTGCGCATCGGTCTTGGCGCGCGGGTGGAGATCGGCGGCACAGCCACCTTGCGGCGCAGCCTGTCGGACGGGACGACCGCGTTTGCGGTTGGGCCGCAGCTGGGCTTTGTGCCCGCCGACAACGCCATGATCGTGATCGGGTACAACCTGACCGGCTTTCGTGACCGCGATTTTGCCGAGGCGCGCAACACGCGCAAGGGCGTGTTCGCCATGCTGCGCCTGAAGTTCGACAGCCATTCGCTGGCTTCGCTGGGGATTGGACGATGAGGCCCGATCGGGGACGGATCATGGGGGCGGTTGTTGCCGCCGCGCTGGCGCTGCTGCCGGGCGTTGCATCGGCGGCGTGCGATACGGCGAACCAGTACACGTTCAGCTATGCCGCGCGCGCGGCGGCAACGCTGGCCTATGGCACGACCTATACCTACACCGCGACCAGCGGATCGGGCGCGACGCGTACCTTCACAGTCAACGTTTCGCAGAACGGGCTTTCCAGCACGCAGGTGAACACCACCCAGATGCCGATGATCGGCACGCTGGTGACCGGCGCCACCAGTTCTGCCAACGCGCTGAATTTCGGCGGCACCTTTTCCAGCCGCACCGCCAGCATGACCGGCACGACGCGCGTGATCGTGATGACGGTAACGTTCAGCCAGCCTGTGCGCGACTTTGCGCTGACCGCCTTCGATATCGACTATACGCTGAACCAGTTCCGCGATTGGGTGCAGGTGACGGGCAGCGACGGCACCAACACCTATACCCCCGCGCTTTCCACGCCGTGGGGCAATGGCAATGGCGCCACGCAGCCGCGCACGGCGACCAGTTCCTCGCTGACATCGGGCGCGACCACGACGCCGGTGACGCTGACCAGCAGCCAGGTGGCGGGCACCGGCGCATCGGGCAACAATTCCGACACCGGCACGCTGTACGCCAGCTTTGCCCAGCCGGTGACCAGCATCACCTTCAAGTACGGCAACTATCCGCTGACCGGCACCGAAACCACCTCGGGCCAGCAGGCAATCGGCATTGGCGGCTTCAGCTTTTGCCCGATGCCCGCGCTGGCGCTGACCAAGACCTCTGCCCCGGCGAGCGGCACGCTGGGGGCCTATAACATCCCGGGCAACGATGTGATCTACACGCTGTCGCTGGCGAACAGCGGGGGCAGCCCGGTGGACGCGGGCACCGTGGTGTTGACCGACACGCTGCCGGCGGGCGTGACCTTTCGCAACAACGCGTTCGACGGCACCACCAGCCTGCCGGTGAAGGTGGTTTCGGCAGGCGGCACATCGCTGGGTGCCGCCGATATCACGTATAGCAAGGTGGGGGACGCGACGTTCACCTATACCCCTGCAAGCGGCTATGACCCTCAGGTGGACGCCATCCGCATTGCGCCGACCGGCGCGCTGGCGGCCAATTCCACGTTGCAGGTGCAGTTTGCCGCGCAGGTGCGCTAGTGCCGACATGGAATGGACCGCCTGAACAAACTGGCAGTCTCTGACCGGCGGCGAGCCTGATACGTCCCATGCCAAGACGCGCGAAACGCGCAAGGGTGGGAGAGACGCATGATTCGCCACGTGGTGATGATCAAGTTCAAGAAAGACGCGCCGCAGGAGAAGATCGACACCTTCCTTCATGAAGTGAAGAAGCTGTCGCACCTGAACCGCGAAATCCGCGACTACAGCCATGGCCTGTGCGTGCGT
>JBDLVU010000153.1:0-6402 GCA_039804665.1 Pseudomonadota bacterium
ATGAAGGACAGCGATTTCGGCAAGCCGATCATCGCGGTCGTCAATTCGTTCACGCAGTTCGTGCCCGGCCACGTCCACCTCAAGGACCTGGGCCAGATGGTCGCGCGCGAGATCGAGGCCGCTGGCGGCGTCGCCAAGGAATTCAACACCATCGCGGTCGATGACGGCATCGCGATGGGCCACGACGGCATGCTCTATTCGCTGCCCAGCCGCGATCTGATCGCTGACAGCGTGGAATACATGGTCAACGCGCACTGCGCCGACGCCATGGTCTGCATCTCCAACTGCGACAAGATCACGCCGGGGATGCTGATGGCCGCGCTGCGCATCAACATCCCGGTGGTCTTCGTCTCGGGCGGTCCGATGGAAGCGGGCAAGGTGATTCTGCGGGGCAAGGAAACCGCGCTCGATCTGGTCGACGCGATGGTCGCCGCCGCCGACGAAAAGTTCACCGACGAAGAAGTGCAGAGCATCGAGCGCTCGGCTTGCCCCACCTGCGGTTCATGCAGCGGCATGTTCACCGCCAATTCGATGAACTGCCTGACCGAAGCGCTGGGCCTGTCACTGCCCGGCAACGGCTCCACGCTCGCCACGCACGGCGATCGCAAGCGCCTGTTCCTCGAAGCCGGTCGCCTCGTCGTCGATCTGTGCAAGCGGTATTACGAACAGGACGATGCCAGCGTCCTGCCGCGCTCCATCGCCACGTTCGAAGCCTTCGAAAACGCGATGAGCCTTGATATCGCGATGGGCGGATCGACCAACACGGTGCTGCACCTGCTGGCCGCCGCGCATGAAGGCGGCGTTGATTTCACCATGGCGGACATCGATCGCCTGTCGCGCCGCGTGCCCTGCCTCAGCAAGGTGGCGCCGGCGAAGTCCGACGTGCACATGGAAGACGTGCACCGCGCTGGCGGCATCTTTGCCATCCTCGGCCAACTTGATCGCGCCGGCCTGCTCAATTCCAACCTGCCGACCGTGCACAGCAAGACGCTGGGCGATGCGCTCAACCAATGGGACATTTCGCGCACCAATGCGCCTTCGGTGCAGGAATTCTTCAAGGCAGCGCCCGGCGGCGTGCCCACGCAAGTTGCCTTCAGCCAGGATCGTCGCTGGAAGGAACTGGACCTCGACCGCGAAAACGGCGTAATCCGCTCCAAGGAACACGCCTTCAGCCAGGATGGCGGGCTTGCCGTGCTCAATGGCAACATCGCGCAGGACGGCTGCATCGTGAAGACCGCTGGCGTCGATGAATCGATCCTCAAGTTCAGCGGCCCGGCTGTCGTATTCGAAAGCCAGGATGCTGCCGTTACCGGCATCCTCACCGGGCAGGTCAAGGCCGGCGACGTGGTGGTGATCCGCTATGAAGGGCCAAAGGGCGGGCCGGGCATGCAGGAAATGCTCTATCCCACCAGCTATCTCAAGTCGAAGGGCCTCGGCGCCGCGTGCGCGCTGCTCACCGACGGGCGCTTCTCGGGCGGCACATCGGGCCTGTCCATCGGTCACGTCTCTCCCGAAGCGGCCGAAGGCGGCGTGATCGGCCTTGTCGAGAACGGCGACCGGATCGACATCGACATTCCCGGCCGCACCATCCAGCTCGCCGTGTCGGATGAAGTGCTGGCAGAACGCCGCGCAAAGATGGATGCCGCCGGCTGGCACCCCGCCAAGGAACGTCCGCGCAAGGTCTCCGTGGCGTTGCAGGCTTATGCCGCGATGACCACCAGCGCCGCGCGCGGCGCGGTGCGGGATATCTCGCAGCTCAAGAAAGGTTGACGCGAGGCGGGCAGGGGGCACATGGCTAGGCGCATGCGCACAGCCCCGTTCCTTCTGCCTCTCGTTCTGCTCTCGGCGTGTCACAGGCCGCAGGGCGATCCGCAGGCGCCCACCCGCACCATCGATTGCGCGCTCGCCGGCGCGCAGGCCTTCACGCCCGATTGCGCCGTCGAACAGGACGGCCCCGTGCTGGTGGTCCACCACAAGGACGGTGGATTCCGTCGCCTGAAAAAGGTGGATGACGGGCGCGGTGTGGTTTCGGCCGATGGCGTCGAGGAAACCCGCGTGCAGTGGATTGCCGACGGCCGCCTTGAAGTGGCCGTGGGTCACGACCGCTATCGCTTCCCGGCCAAGGTAAAGCCCGACGATGCCCCACGCCCGTAAGTCTGTCCTCCGGCAGGTGCTCACCGTCGCGCAGATGCGCGCGGCAGAGGAAGACCTGATCCGCGCCGGCACCACGGTTGAGGCGTTGATGGAGATCGCCGGTCGCGGCGCGGGCGATTATGTCCGCCGCCTTTCAGCCGGTCGCCCCGTTACCGTGCTGTGTGGCCCCGGCAACAACGGCGGCGATGGCTATGTCATCGCCCGCCACCTGATGGAACATGGCACCCCGGTCCGCGTCATCGCCGCGCTGGAGCCCGCCACGCCCGCCGCCCGCAACGCGCGCAGCCTGTTCACCGGCGAAATCGCCGGCCCAGACGCCACGGCACACGGCGACGTACTCGTCGATTGCCTGTTCGGCAGCGGCCTCACGCGCGGCCTTTCCGACGATCTGCTGTCGCTGCTCACCTCGCTCGCGCGCCAGCACCACCTGAACGTAGCGGTCGACCTGCCCAGCGGCGTCGAAAGCGACAGCGGTGCCTGCCTCAACGAAGGCCTGCCCACCTTCGATCTGACCGTGGCGCTCGGCGCGTGGAAGCACGCGCACTATGCCATGCCCGCCTGCGCCACGATGGGCGCCTTGCGGCTGTTCGACATCGGCGTGGCCGCCGTGCCCGGCGCGGCACAGGTTCTGGAAAAGCCCGCCTTTGCAGCACCGCCCGCCGATGCGCACAAGTACCGGCGCGGCCTGCTCGCCATCATCGCGGGCGAAATGCCCGGCGCGCCGCTGCTCTCGGCCAAGCCGCGATGCGCGGCGGGGCCGGCTATGTGAAGCTGTTTGCCCGCGCCCGCCCCGCCGGCGTGCCACACGATCTGGTCTGCCATGTCGGCCCCGGCGTCGAAGGGCTCGACGATCCCCGCATCGCCGCCATGCTGATCGGCCCGGGTCTGGGCCGATCCTCTGCGGCGCGCGAACGGCTCGCCGCCGTGCTCGCGCCGGGCTGTCCCACGGTGGTCGATGCCGATGCATTGATGCTGCTCGCGCCGGGTATGCTCCACGCGCCCGCCGTGCTCACCCCCCACGAAGGCGAGATGGCCGCGCTCGAACGCAGCTTCACCCTTTCGGGGCAGGGGGCGAAGCCTGCCCGCGCCACGGCCCTTGCGCAGGCGACGGGTGCAGTCGTCCTGCTCAAAGGTCCCGACAGCGTCATCGCCGCGCCTGCGGGAGAGGTGACCGTCACCCCGCGCGCATCGTCATGGCTGTCGGTCGCGGGCACCGGCGATGTGCTGGCAGGGCTTGTCGCCAGCCGCCTTGCCGTCCATGGCGATCCTTTCCGCGCCGCGCAGGAAGGCCTGTGGCTTCATGGCGAGGCCGCGCGCCTTGCCGGCCCGGCGTTCACCGCAGGCGATCTTGCCCGCACCGTTTCGAAAGCATTCTGATGACCCAGTCCGGCCTGATCGTGCGCGTCGCCGCAAAGGGCGAGGGCGCCACTGCCGATGGCCGCTATGTCGCGCTGGCCGCCCCCGGCGATACACTTGAAGCCGATGGCACGCTCACCCACGGACCGGACCATGTCGATCCGCCCTGCCGCCACTTCCCCGCATGCGGCGGCTGCCAGTTGCAGCACCTCTCCGAACGCGCGCTGGCGGAGTACGTCCACGGCCGGGTCGTCGGCGCGGCCAAGGGGCAGGAAATCGATCCGGGCGAAGTCCCGCCCGCGCACCTTTCGCCGCCCCAAACGCGCCGCCGCGCCACGCTGCATGCGCAGGCCATCGGCCGCCGTGTGGTGATCGGCTTCCGCGAACAGGGAAGCCACAAGACCATCGACATGCGCGAATGCTACATCCTCGCGCCCGAACTTTTCGCGCTGGTGGCCCCCTTGCGCGATTTGCTGGAAGGCTGGGCGGATCGCAAGCTGGCCGTAGATATCGATCTCACGCTTTCGGATCAGGGCGTTTCGGTGGGCCTGTCGGGCCTCAAGGCCGATGACCTGAAGCGCACCGAAGCCCTGCTCGATTTCGCCCGTGACAACGCGCTCGCGCGGCTGACTCTGGACAACGGCTATGGCCCCGAAGGCCGGTGGGAGCCGGAACCGACCACGATCACGCTGGGCGGCACCGCCGTTTCGCTGCCGCCCGGCGCCTTTCTTCAGGCGACCCGCGATGGCGAACAGACGCTGGCCGATGCCGCGCGCGAATGGCTGGCAGGGGCCGCCACCTTGGCCGATCTGTTCAGCGGCCTTGGCACCTTCGCCTTCGCGCTGGCCGGACCAAAGACCAAGGTCCTCGCGGTCGAAGCCGCACGCGATGCGCATCTGGCGTGCCAGTCTGCCGCGCGCCTGCACGCTCGCCCGGTCCACGCGTTGCACCGCGACCTGTTCCGCAATCCCCTGCGTATCGAGGAACTGGACCGCTTCGCCGGCGTCGTGCTCGATCCGCCCCGCGCCGGCGCGCGCGAACAGGTCGAACAGATCGCCGGCTCCAAAGTCCCGCGCGTGGTCTATATCAGCTGCAATCCCGCCAGCTGGGCAAAGGATGCGGTCACCCTGATCGCAGGCGGCTACAGGCTCGCCGCGCTTCGGCCGGTGGGCCAGTTCCGCTGGTCCACCCACGTCGAGCTGGCAAGCCTGTTCGTCCGCAAGGCTTAAAACACCGCCAGCGCGGCATGCAGCACCAGCGCCATCAGCGCGAGGCTGGACAGCGCGAACAGCATGAAGCGCAACATCACCTTGTTGACGGTCGCCTGCAACACGCTGTGCACCACGCGAAGGCCCACATAGGCCCACGCGATCGTGGCGTTCAGCCCATCGCCCTGGCCGATCACCGCCAGCACCAGCGCCACGGCATAGAACACCGTCGGCGCTTCGTGCAGGTGGTTATAGTTGTGCGCCTTCCACTGCACCTGCGCGGGCAGGATATCGTCGAGCGTCTTCGACGGATCGCGCGCCAGCGAATCCGGATCGAGCTTCGCCGCGTTCATCGCCGGGATGCGCGTGGCATACATCCACACCCACATCACCATCGTCCACGCGGCCAGCGCGACAACGGGTTTCAGGATATCCATTCCGATCATCGTATGCATGGCATTCTCCCCCTTTGTTGATTGTATTGGTCAGGCCATCAGCGTCAGCATCGCGGCGTGCACGGCAAGGCCGATCAGGCACGCGGTGGACAGTGCGAACAGCGTGAAGCGCACCGGAATGGTGTTCACCAGCGCCTGCCACAGCGAATGGACGATGCGCAGCGCCACGTATCCCCACGCCAGCGCCACGTCGGTGGCACTCGCGCCCACCACCGCAAGGATCAGCACGGTGGCGTAAAACAGCGTCGGCTGTTCCATCAGGTGGCTGAAATTGTGCGCTTTCCAGTTGATCGCATCGGGCAGCACGCCTTCAAGGTCCTGCCCCCGGCCGCCCGCCTTGGCGCTGCCAAGGCCGCCCAGCTTCTTCAGCGCGGGCAGGCGCGTGTTCGCCATCCACGTCAGCATGACCAGTGACCACAACACCAGCACGCTGGCCGGCGCGAGCATATGCGCTTGCATCCCGATTTCCCCCTACCTTTTCTTGGGAGAGAGACTGCGGGCAGTAATTTAAATTGTCAAATGCAACCTATTGCACAGGCCGGTGCAGGATCAGCAGCCGGAAATAGCCGAAGCGCCCGCGCACCGCCTGCGGCACATAGCCGAAACCCTTGGCCGCCGCCCAGCCATGCGCGATCAGATCGCGCCGGGGCGTAACGTGAAAGCGCCGCAGCCATGACCGCATGATCGTGCGAAAAAGCCCCGGCATTCCGGAAAAGTCCCCGAAATCGACCACGTGCAGCGATCCGCCGGGCGCCAGCAGCGTTGCGGCATGGGTCACCGCCGCGCGCCACTGCGGGATCATCGACACCGCAAACGAGATCACCACGCGGTCGAACGTTTCGGTGCCGAACAGGGCAAGGGGATCGAAATCGGTCGCATCACCCAGCGCCAGCCGGGCGTTGTCCCCCAGTCGCCTGCGCGCCGTCTCCAGCATTTCCTGCGAGATATCGAGGCCGTGAAGGTCCACGCCGTCCCACGCCTTGCCGATCAGGTCGAGGTTACGGCCCGTGCCGCAGCCGATTTCCAGCACGCGCATACCCGGTCGGCAATCCAGCCCGGCGATCATCGTGTCGCGGCCGAACAGATAATACTTGCGCGTCAGGTCATAGAAGTGCCGCTGTCGCCGATAGATCGAATCCATCAGCGCGCCATGCCCCGAAGGGGACGCCACGCTTGCCATCAACGCAACTCGTACAGGTGCACGCCGCCATAGATCGACGAACGGTCGC
>JBDLVU010000154.1:0-6390 GCA_039804665.1 Pseudomonadota bacterium
CTGTAGCTCAGCTGGGAGAGCGCTGCGTTCGCAATGCAGAGGTCAGGGGTTCGATCCCCCTCAGCTCCACTAGACGGCGGTTCTTCGGAACCGCCGTCGACGTTTTGTGCGCCTAGCATGAGGGCTGTCTAGCAGGCGCCTTAAGGAGCGCGACCGCGCTCACTGCTGCGCCGCGCAGGTTGCGATGAATGACGCGCGTGCCAGCTCCGGCAAATCGTAAGTCACCGCATTGGCGCTGGCGTCATAGCCGATGGCGGGCATTCCGCGCGCATCGCTGCCGGGATCGGTGAAGCCGTGCTTCACGCCGGAATAGCTGTGGAAGTGCCAGTTGGCCCCCACCGTGTCCATTTCCTGCCAGAAACCCAGCACCTGTTCGCGCGGAACCATCGGATCGGCATCGCCGTGGCAGACGAGGATGCGCGCGCCGATGGGCTTGTCCGCCGGGGCGGCCGTATCCAGCAACCCGTGAAAGCTCGCCACCAGTTCTACCGGCGCCCCATCGCGCGCCAGTTCCAGCGCGGCCTGTCCGCCCATGCAGAACCCGATCGCGCCCAGCCGCAGCCCGGGCGTCTGGGCCGCCAGCGCATCCAGCCCCGCGCGCAGCCGCCGCCGATACCCTTCCGCACTCGCGCGCAAAGGCCCCGCCAGCGCCCGCGCGTGATCGAAATCGCGCACCGCCTCGCCATAGAAATCCGCCACCATGCCCACAAACCCGGCATCCGCCAGCATCCGCGCGCGCGTTTCCATCGGCGGATTGAAGTTGGCGATCGTCGGCAGGATCAGGATCGCGCCGCGCGCTGTGCCCGCCGGCCGGGCAACGTGCCCGACCAGCGCGGCGTCGCCATCCGCATAATCGATGCGTTCCAGCGCCACCTGCCTTACTCCGGCAGGAAGTCCGGCACCGACAGATAACGCTCGCCAGTGTCGTAGTTGAAGCCGAGCACGCGGCTCCCGGTGGGCAGTTCCTTCAGCTTCTGCGCAATCGCGGCCAGCGTCGCGCCGCTGGAAATGCCCACAAGAATGCCTTCCTCGCGCGCGCTGCGCCGTGCCCATTCCTTGGCGTCCGCCGGATCGACCTGAATCGCGCCGTCGATGGACTGCGTGTGCAGGTTGCCCGGAATGAACCCCGCGCCGATGCCCTGGATCGGGTGTGGCGCTGGCTGTCCGCCCGAGATGACCGGCGACAGCGTCGGCTCCACCGCCCACGCCTTCATCTTGGGCCATGTCTTCTTCAGCGCCTCGGCGCAGCCGGTCAGGTGCCCGCCGGTGCCCACGCCCGTAATCAGCGCGTCGATCGGCGTGTCGGCAAAGTCCTTCAGGATTTCCTGCGCCGTGGTGCGCACATGCACCGCCACGTTGGCCGGGTTGTCGAACTGCTGCGGCATCCACGCGCCGGGCGTTCCGTCCACGATCTCCTGCGCGCGGGCAATCGCGCCCTTCATGCCCTTTTCACGCGGCGTCAGGTCGAACGTCGCGCCATAGGCCAGCATCAGCCGGCGCCGCTCGATGGACATCGAATCGGGCATGACCAGCACCAGCTTGTAGCCCTTGACCGCCGCCACCATGGCAAGACCGATGCCGGTGTTGCCCGAAGTCGGCTCGACGATGGTGCCGCCCGGCTTCAGGCTGCCGTCTGCCTCGGCCGCCTCGATCATGGCCAGCGCGATGCGGTCCTTGATCGAACCGCCGGGATTGGTGCGTTCGCTCTTCACCCATACCTCGTGGTCGGGAAACAGGCGAGAGAGGCGAACATGCGGGGTGTTGCCGATGGTGGCGAGAATGGAATCCGCTTTCATGTCGCTGCTCCTCCAGGTGTGAGCTTGTCAGTTGTACTTCGCTGCAAAGGTCCGGACCCGGCGCAGTTCCGGGAACCAGACCGCCCACAGCACGGTCACGACTATGGCACCCACGCCGCCGAAAACAACCGCTCCGGTTGCCCCCAGCAACGCCGCCGCCACGCCGGATTGCATTTCGCCCAGTTCGTTCGAGGCCGAAATCGCCAGCCCCGATATCGACGACACGCGCCCGCGCACGGCATCGGGCGTATGCAGCTGCACCAGCGTGTTGCGGATGAACACCGAGATCATGTCCGCCCCGCCAAGGCACGCCAGCATCAGCAGCGAAAAGGCGAAATTGCGCGAGACGCCAAAGCCGATGGTTGCCACGCCGAACGCCGCCACCGCCAGCAGCATCTTGGCGCCCACTTCGCTTTCGATGGGCTTTTTTGCCAGAACCGTCGCCACCAGCGCCGCGCCGATCCCCGGCATCGCGCGCATCACGCCCAGCCCATACGATCCGACCGCGTGCCCGTTCCATGTCAGGATGTCGCGCGCATAAACGGGCAACAGCGCCGTCGCCCCGCCCAGCAGCACCGCGAACAGGTCCAGCGTCACGCAGCCCAGCAGGAAGCGGTCGTGCCACACGAACGAAAGCCCGCCCATGATCTGGCGCAGCGGGTGCACCTCGCGGTTGCCCGGCGGCGGGGGCAGGGGGCGGATGCGGAATGCCGAAGCCGCCGAAAGCGCCAGCAGCACCACCGCCACCCAATACGGCAGCGCCCGGTCCACCGCGAACAGGATGCCCGCGAGCGAAGGCCCGGCCACGCCGCCGATCTGCCATGCCATCGAATTGATCGCCACCGCGCGCGGCATCAGCGGGGCGGGCACCACGTTGGGCGCGATCGAGGCGATGGCCGGCCCGATGAACACCCGCGCCGTGCCGTGCAGCGCGCCCAGCGTAAACAGCAAGGGCAGCGTCAGCAGGCCCAGATGGGTCACGATTCCCAGCGTCAGCGCCACCGTCAGATCGAGCAGGATGGAAAGCGTCGTCACCATGCGCCGGTCGAAGCGATCGGCCACAAGCCCGGCCACCGGCGTCAGCAGGAACAGCGGCAGGAACTGCGCCAGCCCCAGCAGCCCCAGCTGGAACGCGGCCTTGCCAATGGACATGCCATAAGCCCCGCGCGCCACGTCATAAAGCTGATAGCCCAGCACCACGACCATTCCCGACGTGGCAAACACCGAAAAGAACCGCGCGATCCAGAACCGGCGATAATCCGGGATCTGCATGGGGGATGAAGGCAGGGCGGCGGAGTCTGGCGCTGTATCGTTCACGCGCCGTGGAATGGCAGCGCGCCGCCCCTTTGCCAAGCAAGCAAAACTTATGAGCGCCTCAGAACTTCGCGCGGGGCCTGCCGGCGTGCGATCAGATCTTGACGCTCACCGTCAACCGCACGTCGCGCCCGGCCACCGGCACGAAATCGCGCGTCTCGCTGGTGGCCAGCCGGCCTTCCACGTTCAGCAGGTTGTCGCCCGAAAGGATCAGCGAAAGCGGCCCTTCCTTGCCCATCGGTCGCCAGGTCAGGCTGGCGTTGACCAGCGTGAACCCGCCCACCGGGTTCTCGTTCGCGGCCACGCGGTTTTGCGCGGCATTGTGCACCACTTCGCCGCGCAGGCCCCAGCCGTCGGATTCGAACTCCACCCCGCCGCGCAGCCGCAAGGGCGGGATGCGCGGCGCCGGGCCGATACCGGTCAGCTCGGCATGGACATAATCCGCCCCGGCATCGATCGACAGCGACGATCCATCGGCCCACTGCGCGGCCTTGATCGATCCTTCGGCTTCCAGCCCCCGGAACTTCGCCGGTACCTGGATGAACTGGTACACCGGATAGCCTTCCACCGCCGCGCCGGTCGGCACGGGCGCGATGAAGTTGGCAAAGTTTGTGGCATAGGCGGTCACCGCCGCTGCCACGCGCGGCCCGTGATAGCGCAGGCCCGCTTCCACGGTGTTGCTGCGTTCCTTGGCAAAGGCGGGGTTGCCGCGCTCATAGGACTGCGTGGCATCGTGGATGCCGTCGATATACAGCTCCTCGGCGCTCGGCGCGCGTTCACCGTGGGTCCAAGAAAGGCTGGCCGTCACCGCTTCCACGGGGTGCCAGGCAACGCCAAGACCGCCGGCATACTGGTCGAAGGTGCGCTTCTCCATGTCGCGCGGGCTGATCGCGGTGCGTTCATAGCGCGCGCTGCCTTCCAGATCGACGGTGCCCAGCGTCAACTGCTGCCGGGTGAACACCGCCAGCCGGTCGGTGGTCGAATCCGGGATCAGGCGTTCGTTGCCCACCAGCCGCAGGTCGCGCGTGCCGAATTGCACGCCGGTCGTCCCGCGCCAGCCGCCGTGCTTTGCCTGCACCAGCTCCAGCCGGGATTCGATGGCCGTGTTGAAGAACCGCGTCGCCGGCACGCCCGCGTCCAGTTCCGCATGGGTGTAATCGCCATAGGCTGCCCTGAAATCCAGCCGGTCGAACGCACCCGAAAGGTTCAGCGATCCGCGCAGGTCATAGCGCGTCTGGCGCAGCGAAATCGAAACTGGGTCCGCATTGCCCACTTGCGGGCGGGGCGGAATACCATAGTCGCTGCCCAGCCGTTCCACCGAAACGCCAAGGCTGCCGCCTGCGTCGATAAAGGCCAGCCCCGCGCCCATGCTATAGCCGTGCGCCCACGAATTGCTCAGCCGTCCGCGCTGGTTGCCTTGCGCGGTCAGGTCCGCAGCGCCCACCAGATCGCCTTCGTCGGCCAGTGCGCCGGCTGCCGTCAGCGTCTGCGCGCGCAATTGCGGCGACAGCACATATCCGCCCGTGCGCAGGTCGCCCGCATGATTGTACGACGCATCGACGTGCGCCACGAAACGGTCGCCCAGCGCCACGTCGGCCGCGCCGCCAAGGTTCACCGAATCGGCCGCGCTGCCGTATCCGGCCATGCCGGTGAAATCATAGCCCTTGGCCGGCACCTTGCGCGGGATGCGGCTGTCGAGCGCGTTGACCGCGCCGCCCGCCGGGTCTGCGGCATACAGCAGCACTTCCGGCCCGTGCAGCACGTCGATCCGGTCCACGGTCAGCGTATCCAGTGCCACGCCATGATCGGCCGAAACCGACGAGGCATCCAGCGAGGCCAGCCCGTCGGTCAGCACCTGCACGCGCGGCCCGTCGAACCCGCGCAGCACCGGGCGCGATGCACCGGGGGCAAAGCCGCTGGCCGAAACGCCGGGCAGATGTTCCAGCAAGGTGCCGATCTGCGGTGCGGCGTTACGGGCAAGGTCTTCGCCGGTCAGCACCACCGGCGCGACGATGGCATCGTGATCGCCCGAAATCAGCCGTCCGCTCACGACGATTGGCGCGTGGCCGGCGTCATCGGTCTGGGGCAGGTCCGCCTGCGGCGCGGGCGCGCCATCGGTGGCGGCGTTACTGGCAGCATGGGCCAGTTGCGGGATCAGCAAGGCGAAGCTGGCGGCGGTGCCGGCGGAAAGAATCCGCTTCGCATGAAAACGTGTCAGCAATGTCGCACCCGAAGCTTGAGGCCCCCGGCGCTCGCCCTAATGCAATGATATAATATATCAAGCCCAATTCGGCAGGACGCGCAAAAGGGTGGGCGGGCCTGCGCCCGTCCACGCCGCTTGTTACCGGTGTGCCTTCAGTATGGTGTCAGCGTGCGTTGCGCAGCCGGGCGCTGGGTTGCAACGCCTTCATCAGCTTGGTGAAATCGTCCTGCCGGATGATCCGTTCGAACTGGAATCCGGCGCGGCCGCCGCTGTTCCAGACGAGGAATGCCTCGATACGTCCGATCTGGTTGAGTCGGATGGTCAGCCGCTCGCCCCGGCCAAGTTCGTGCACAACGAAGACGGCCGCCGCGGCAGCGCAGTCAACAGCCTGGTCTCGGGCGGTTGCATCGTCTCGGGTGCGGAGGTCACCAACTCGGTCTTGTTCTCCAACGTGCTGGTGCGCTCGCACTCGGTGATCGAAGACACCGTGGTGCTGCCCGACGTGCAGATCAACCGCAACTGCCGCATCAAGCGCGCCGTGATCGACCGCCGCTGCAAGCTGCCCGATGGCCTGGTGATCGGCGAAGACCCGGTGCTCGACGCGCAGCGCTTCCACCGCACCGAGAATGGTGTGGTGCTGGTGACGCGCGGCATGCTGAAAAAGCTGGCGCTCTGAGCCTGCGTCACAGCGTCCAATTCCGAGCCCTCTGAGCCTGCCCATGAACATTCTGCAAGTCTGCGCCGAGATTTTCCCCCTGCTCAAAACCGGGGGGCTCGCTGATGTGGCCGGGGCCTTGCCCGCGGTCCTGCGCCAGCGCGGTGCCGACGTGCGGGTGTTGCTGCCGGGCTTTGATGCCATCCTGGCCGGCCTCACTGAGGCCGTGCCGGTGGCCGAGTTGCCCCCGGTGTTTGGGCAAGCAGGGGTGCGGGTGCTCTACGGCCGTTTGGCCGCGGCCGACACCATGGCCTACGTGATCGAGGCGCCCGGCTTTTACCGCCGCGCGGGCGGCCCGTATGCCGACGCGCAGCAGCGCGCCTTTGGCGACAACCACCTGCGCTTTGCGCTGCTGGGTTGGG
>JBDLVU010000155.1:0-6375 GCA_039804665.1 Pseudomonadota bacterium
TTTCTTGCGCTGATGGGACCGCGCGTCGCGGCGACGCAGCTTTTTCCGTTGTTCTACATGCTTTTTATGGTGCCGGCGGGGGATGAGCTGATCCCCTTCCTGCAAACCGTGACTGCGAAGATCACGATGGTCCTGCTCGCCTGGACCCATGTGCCGGCGACGATCGACGGCGTCTTTATCACCACGCCCGCCGGCTATTTCGAAGTGGCCGAAGCCTGTTCGGGCGTGAAGTTCCTGATCGCCATGATCGCCTATGGCGCGCTGGTGGGGAACGTGTGTTTTCGCAGCTGGTGGCGGCGCGCGGCGTTCATGGCGGTGGCGCTGGTGGTGCCGGTGCTGGCCAATGGCCTGCGCGCGTGGGGCACGATCTGGATCGCCGGGTGGTATGGCATCGCGTTCGCATCTGGCTTTGATCACGTGTTCTACGGCTGGGTCTTCTTTGCCGTGGTGATGGGGCTGGTCATGCTGGTCGGGTGGAAGTTCTTCGATCGCGCGATTGACGATCCCATGGTGGAGGAAGCGGCGCTGGCTGCCTCGCCGGTATTGCGCAGGCTGGATGCGTTCACCGTGACGCCGGCGGTTGCTCACGGCGGACTTGCGGGCCTTGCTGGGCTGTTCCTTGGCTGGGGCGCGATAGCGGATCGACTTGAAGCGTCGGTGCCGCAGGTTTTGACCGTGCCTGAGGTGCAGGGCTGGACGCTGACCGACGAGGCACCCGCTGCGGCATGGGCGCCGCTCCATGGTGGTGCGGATCGCCGGATAAGGGCGCGCTATCGCGACGCGCGCGGCCGTGTGGTAGACCTGTCATTCGCGCTCTATGCCGGGCAGGGCGAAGGGCGCGAGGCCGGCGGCTTTGGTCAGGGCGCGCAGCCGCTGGGCAGTGCCTGGGCATGGGAAGCACCCGGGCCGGGCGGCTTTGGCGGCAAGAGCGACATGATCCAGGCGCCGGGGCCGGTGCATCGGTTGGCGGTGACCTGGTATCGTTCCGGCGATCTGCTGACAGGAAGCAACGCGCGGTTGAAGCTGGCGAATATTCTCGACCGGTTGTTGCTGCGCCCGCGCACGACCTCGGTGCTGATCCTTTCGGCCGAGGAAGGGAGCGATGGGCAGCCTGATCAGTCCATCCGGGATTTCCTGTCGTCCACCGGCCCGCAGGCGGCATGGATGGACCGAATGGCCGGGAGCAGGTAGCCCCTTCGCATGTGCGGAATCGCTGGAATCTTTCATACCGAGGGGCTGAAGCCGGTCGATCCGGCCCGCGTGACGCGGATGCTGGAAGTCGCGCGGCATCGCGGGCCCGATGGGCAGGGCGTGTGGACATCTCCCGGCGTCGGGCTTGGCCACTTGCGCCTCGCCATCATCGACCTTGCCGGGTCGCCGCAGCCGATGCTGTCGGCCGATGGTGCGGCGGCGATCGTGTTCAACGGCGAAATCTACAACTTCCGCGAACTGCGCCGCGAATTGCAGGGCGAAGGCATTTCGTTCCGGACCGACGGCGATACCGAGGTGATCCTTGCCGCGTGGCAGCGCTGGGGAATCGACTGCCTGCCTCGCCTGCACGGCATGTTTGCATTTGCGTTGTATGACTTGCGCGAACGCACGCTGCTTCTGGCGCGTGATCGGCTGGGGGTGAAGCCGTTGCATATGGCGACGCTGGCCGATGGCAGCCTGGTCTTTGGCTCCGAGCTGAAGCAGGTGATGGCGCATCCCATGCTGCGGCGCGAGATCGATCCGCTGGCGGTGGAGGACTATCTCACGTGGGGCTTCGTGCCCGATCATCGCTCCATCCTGAACGGGGTGGAGAAGCTGCCTGCCGGACATTATCGCCTGCTACGGCACGACGCGCCCCCGCCGCCGCCGGTGCAGTGGTGGGATTTATCGTTCGCCGGCCGTGAAAAGGGCAATGACGCCGATCTGGGGGCACACTTGCTGCACCGCCTGCGCGAGGCGGTGACATCGCGCATGGCGGCGGACGTGCCGCTGGGCGCGTTTCTGTCGGGCGGGGTGGACAGTTCCAGCGTCGTGGCGCTGATGTCCGAGGCCAGCCGCGACCCGGTCAAGACCTGCTCCATCGGCTTTGACGTGGCTGCGCTGGACGAGACCGCCTATGCCGACCGGGTGGCGGCGCAATATGGCACCGAACACCACAAGCGGACGGTTGGGGCCGACGATTTCGCGCTGGCCGACCGGTTGGTCACGATGTTCGACGAACCATTCGCCGATGCTTCTGCCTTGCCCACGTTTCGTGTCTGCGAACTGGCCCGGGAGCATGTCACCGTGGCGCTTTCAGGCGATGGGGCGGACGAAGCCTTTGCCGGATACCGGCGGCAGGTGTTTCAGCATCGCGAGGAGCAGGTGCGGGCATGGATCCCGGAAGGCCTGCGCGCACCGATTTTTGGGGGACTCGGACGGGTTTATCCAGCGGCGCACTGGGCGCCGCGACCGCTTCGCGCCAAGGCGACCTTGCTGAGCCTCGCCCGCAGCGGCGAGGAAGGGTACGCGCGCGCGGTTTCCGTTACGACCGACGAAGTGCGGGGGGCTTTGTACACCGACGACTTCCTGCGGTTGCGTGGGGACTACCGCGCTGAACAACCATTTGTGGACATGATGCGTGGCGCGCCGGCGCGCGGCGGGCTCGACCGGGCGCAGTATGCGGACCTCAAGTTCTATCTACCCGGAGACATCCTGACCAAGGTTGATCGCACCAGCATGGCAGTGAGCCTTGAGGCACGCGAACCCCTGCTTGATCACCGGCTGGTCGAATTCGGCGCCCGGCTGCCGGAACGGATGCGGGTACGCGGCAGCACCGGCAAGTGGCTGATGAAGGATACGATGCGTCGGTACCTGCCGGAGGACGTACTGTTTCGGCCCAAGATGGGCTTCGTCACGCCGATCGCGGCGTGGCTGCGTGGCCCGCTGGCGGCTGAAGCGCGCGGAATCGGCCAAGGCGGCCTGCTGGCAAGGACCGGCTGGTTCGATTCCGCCCGTATTGCGCAGCTGGCCGAGGCGCACATAGCCGGCCGCGCGGACCATAGCCGACTGCTCTGGCAATTGCTGATGCTGGAGAAGAGTTTGGGATTGGTTGCCTGACCGCTACGTAGCGCGTGGTTGACAGATGGTAACCATGGTAAGGCGATGTAAACCAATTCGGACTAATGCCGGAGGGTAACAACGGCTCCCAAGGTCCATGCGACGGCTTCTGCGAACTCCTTTGGGTCTATCCCTCCTGATCGCGCTCGTCGGTGCGCTGATCGGCGTAGGCGAGCCATTCAGCCAGATTTACTGGAATCAAGCATTTCGATTTGCGCCTCATCATGGCGCGCCCTCCATCGTTATAGTCAACGTGGATGAACGTGTTGATGCTGCCACCTCGCGGCAAGCCCGCTTGCTCGAGCGATTGCGCGCCGCAGAGCCAAAAAGCATTTTCGTTGATGTTCAAGTCAATACCGGCGTGGATGCGGACGGCGATGCCGCGTTGCGCCGCGAGATTGGCGCGCTTCGAAGCCGAATCGCATTCGTCGCTCGGCCGGCGGCCTTCGACCAGTTCGAGGCCCATTCGTTTCATGTTCCGTCCCGCTCGGTTATCGGAGATAGCGAACTGGTCGTGTCGGCCTGGTGGAGTAACTATGCGGCGTTTCCGGTCTACAGCCCATACCTGTTGACTTGGGGCGGTGTTTCGCATCGCACATTTGGGGCAGCCTTGGCAGGCGTCCGGTCGGGCGCAGAAGCGCAGTATTACCCCGACTATGCGCTTGACCCCACGAAGATCAAGACCATCCAGATCGCGGACCTGTTCAAGTCGGGAGCAAACACGAATGCGCTCCTGCGGGGCAAGACCGTAGTCGTTACGCCGCTCGCGCGTTCGCCTTATGTGCGCTATTTCGGCAAGGATTTGCAGCCGACGGTGTATGTTGATCTTGCCGGTGCAGAAGGACTGGCCAAGCCAGTTTCATTTGCATTTTTTGATGTGATATCGCTGAGTACTATTCCACTCGTTCTTTTGTGTGGAGCGATGCTTGCCATTGCAGAGCGATCAAGGCGCCGGATTCGCGTTTTGCTGGTGTTTTCTGCGGTTTTGTCCAGCCTTCTGCTTCCCATCGCGCTGCGTGCGATTGGTATCGTCGCTGCGCCGGATTGTGCGTGGCTGTTTATGGTGACTTATGCGGGCTTTTGCCTCTGGGAGCGGCGGGCCCGACGTATCAAGCATACGAGTACCTCGGGTCTGCCCAACCTGCTGGCACTATCGGCTGGAAGTATCGAAGTTGGGCGTGACGTCGTTGTTGCGGTTATTGCTCGCTACGAAGAAATTCTCGCCACGCTTCCCCAGGCTCTGCACGGTGAGTTTGCTTTACAGATTGCACGACGCATCTCGGTAGGTTCGGGCAGTGAGGAAATCTATCACGGAGACAGCGGGCATTTCGCGTGGACCGAAGAGGCACGACCGCTGGATGTACAGTTCAGCCATCTGGAAGGTCTGCGCGCCCTGTTTTCGGCGCCTCTCCAGATCGGTGAACATACGTTCGATACGAACATTCATTTCGGCCTCGACCGCAACGAGGGTCTGGATGCGCTGACGCGCGTCAACTCGGCCCTGGCCAGCGCCAACGAAGCGCTTGCGAACGGGCGTGCCGTGGAACTGTTCGAGGCGCATCGCTTGAGCGAAGCGCCGTGGGAGCTATCGCTTCATGCCCGCATCGATGAAGGCTTGCGCAATGGCGATATCTGGTTGGCCTATCAACCGCAGTGGGACCTTGCGGAAAACCGGATCTGCGGTGCGGAAGCGCTGATTCGCTGGGATCATCCCATTCGCGGTCCCATCGCGCCCGATGCCTTTATCCTTCAGGCGGAGCGGGCGGGCCGTATTGATGCTCTGACCTACTGGGTTCTGGAACAGGCTATTACCGTGGCGCTGGCGGTTAACGCCAAGGGGCCGCGGTTCCAGATGAGCATAAACCTCTCCGCCCAAATGGTCGATAAGGCAGAGCTGGTCACCAATTTCGCCGAGATCGTTCGTCGTCGTGGCATCGATCCGAAGCTGTTGACGATCGAGATCACCGAAACTTCAAGCGTGCGGAATCGGCCAGCCGCCTGCCACAACCTTACCCAACTGCGCAAAATGGGCTTCCGCCTGTCCATCGACGATTTTGGTACGGGCGAGGCCAGCCTGGCCTATCTTGCAGACCTGCCGAGCGATGAACTGAAACTTGATCGTCGGTTCGTGTCCCGCATCCTGGCGTCTGATCGCGATCGCGCGATTGTAGCCAGCACTATCGGTTTGGCCCACGCCCTTGACCAGCAGGTGGTTGCCGAGGGAATCGAGGATGCACCTACGCTCCAGATGCTGCGTGATCTCGGCTGTGATCACGCACAAGGCTATTTTCTTGGCCGGCCACAACCGTTTGCATCGTTCGAACGCGACTATGACGAGGGCTTGAAGCGCCAAAAGCGAGCCGTTTAGATATTGTTAACCATCCTTGTTGGTGTTACTCCATCCGTGCAACCGTGGATGGAGGCAATTATGTTTTCAAGGCTTGGTAAGCTGCTGTTCGCTATCTTCTTCTGAGGCGAAAGTGCAGTATTATAAGAGATTTAGTTCTTTCGAACTAGGTTTCTGGCGGATCTGATCCGCTGATTCGACCCCGCCGGGCAACCGTGCGGGGTCGTTGATTCTCAGGGAATCGTTAACGATTGGGGCCAGATTCGGCGCGCTGCCCGCGAGTCGGGCTGGTCGTGACTTGTCGGGCTTGCCCGCTCAGTCTTCGCCGTGGCCAAGGGCCAGATAATCCTGGCTCTGCATTTCCAGCAGACGGCTGACCGTGCGGTCGAACATGAACCGGCCTTCGTCGTCGCCGCCGGCATGGGTGTCGTATAGTCCGGCAGGCTCGGCGTCGGCCGTTGCGATCAGCTTGACCTTATGCTCGTAAAGCGCGTCGATCAGCGTGATGAAGCGCGCGGTTTCATTGCGGCGTTCCGCGCCAAGTTGGGGAATCGCGACCACGATGACCGTGTGATAATGTCGTGCGATCGCCAGATAATCGGCCGCGCCACGTGCCTCTGCACAGAGCCGCTTGAAGCTGAACACGCCCACGCCCTTCAGGCTCTTGGGCACGTGCAGCAGCCGCCCGCCACCCACGTCCAGATCCGTGCTTGGCACGTGTTCGCTGTCTTCAGGTGGATAGTCAGTGAGCCTGAAGAAGGCTTCCCGCACCGCCTCGGTCGACTTTGGGCCGATCGGCACGTGCCAGGTACCCACCCCACGCATCCGCTCCAGCCGGTAGTCGACCGGACCGTTGAGCGCGAGGACGTCCAGGCGTTCCTGCACCAGCCCGATGAAGGGCAGGAAATGCTCCCTGTTCAGCCCATTCTTGTAAAGTT
>JBDLVU010000156.1:0-6238 GCA_039804665.1 Pseudomonadota bacterium
CGCCATTGAGGTGGCATTATCGAGCAGGCTGATGATCGGGCCGGAGGCGAGCACGCCGGTTTCGGGATCGCCAACGAGATCCTCGCGCCAGTCGAAGCCGAGTTCGACCCAATCTTCGCCATGATCGCGATAGGCCATGCCGGCGAAGCCGCTGTGGCCGGTGAACGTGAGCACCTTGCCCAGCTTTGCCGGATCGAAGACCAGTCCGGCAAGCGCGCTTCTGTCGAATTCATTGTCCACGCTCGTTCCCTGCAAGGATCGATTGCGGATTGCAACCGGAAAGCGTGTCAGAACGCAGCGCCGGCCAGCGCGTCGATCGCGCCCTGAAGGATCAGCGCGGCGGCATGCGAATCAATGCGTTCGGCGCGCTTGGCACGGCTAAAATCCTGTTCGATCATGGCCCGCTCGGCCGCCTGCGTGGTCCAGCGTTCGTCCCACAGCAGGATCGGCAGGCCGATATCCTCAAGGTTGCGGGCCATGGCGCGGGCGGCCTGGCTACGCGGGCTTTCGCTGCCGTCCATGTTGAGCGGAAGGCCGATGACCAGTGCCCTGACCTTGCGTTCGGCCACCAGCGCGGCGATTTGCGCCTTGTCCTGCGTGAACTTGCGCCGGGCGATGGTCTTGCCAGCCGTGGCAAAGCGCCAGCTGGCGTCACACAGCGCGACGCCGATGGTCTTTGTACCCGTGTCGAGCCCCATCAGCACGCCGCCGTCGGGCACGGCATTGCGCAAGTCTGCGGCCGAAAGCGTGATCATGGGCGGGGCGCCTTGAACCAGGCGGCTTCGCGGCGGGCCACGTCGGCGCGGACGCTGGCCCAGAACAGCGGGTAGTCGTAGACGTGGTAGTTGTTGCCGGGGAGCACGAACGGCCCGAGATCGGGGGCGCCGCCGATCAGCAGCAGCCCGGTGTGGGCATCGCAGCGCGCGGGGACGGCTGCGGCCTGCATATGGCCGGTCTTGAGATCGCCGGAGGGCACCAGTGTGCCCGGATTGGCCGAGGCAGGCGCGCTGCCGCCGGCGCCGGTCAGCGGGTTGGTGCACAGGACGGGCTCCGGCCCCTTGGCGCGGCCATCGAGCCCGGGGGAGGCGCGATAGGCGTCGAGCATAAGGCCGGGTTCAGCCGGTTCGGCAAAGCTCATCCAGCTGGCAACGCAGCCGCTCTGATCCGGCGCGGAGCACGCGGGCAGGCCGGTTTCGGGCAGATCGTGCTGCACCGATACTGGCCAGCCGACGAGATACACCGCGACGATCCGCCGCGCGAGCGGGGTGCCCTTGATCCGTTCCTGCAACAGGTGGAGCAGGTGCAGCGATCCCTGACTGTGACCGGCAAGCACGATCGGCGCGTCGGTCGGCACCTGCTTTACGAACGAATCGAACGCGAGCAGCACGTCGGTGTGGGCCTGCGCCAGCGCGCGCCGCGATTCGGGGCGGTTGACGAGGAAGCTGCCGAAGGCGGCCTGGCGATAGCGCGGCGCCAACACGGCTGCTTCGGCGTTGAAGGCGCTGGCCATGCCCTGCACGAACAGCCCGGCGCGGCGGCGCGAATCCTCATCGGTCAGCGGGCCGTTCCAGTGATCGCGGGCGAGGTAGCTGGTGGGGTGGACGAAGAATACCCATGCCCGCCCGGGTGCGCCGCGCGTCGCGCCTTCTGGCAGGAACTGCGCGGGATCGCCCGCCGTGCCGGGCCGCGACAGCCACATCGACGGATCGTTATAGGCCTGTGCCGGCAGGGGGGCGAGCTGTTCGAACGCGGTGCGCGGCACAAAGGCAAAGCGCATCAGTTCGCTGGACCACAGTCGCAGCACAAGCAGCGCCGCGAGCACGAGCACGATCAGCACAGCGACGAAATACAGGAACTTGCGCGCCATTCTTCAGGCTCCGGGGGCTTCGTCGGCGGTGGTGGTGGTGGTGCGGTTGTTGCGCTCGGCCTGCCGTTCCAGCGCAATCTTGAGCATGGCGACAAGCGGATCGGCAAGCGCGAGGCCAAGGATGCCGAAAAGCACGCCCATGATCAGCTGCATGCCCAGCACCAGTGCGGGGGCAAGATCCGCGGTTTTCTTGGCGACCATTGGCACGATGATGTTGCCGTCCACGGTCTGGACCACAAGATACACCGCGGCGCAGTACAGCCCCATGTTGGTGCCACCTGAAAAGCCGACGAGAATCATCAAGGCGCCAGAAATCGGTGCGCCGATATTCGGCAGGAAGGCAAGCAGGCCGGTGAGCAGCCCCAGCAGCGCGGCCATCGGTACACCGTAAACCGCCAGCAACAGCCATGTGGCAACCCCTTCGGTCGCCATGCCGAGGAGGCGACCGAACAGCAGCATGCGCAGCGCGCGGCCCATGCGGTGGGCGGTGCCGTGCCAATGATCGCGGCTTTCTTCAGGCAGCATCCACGCAAGGCCGCGCTGGTAGAGATCGGGCTCCAGCACGAAGTAGATGCCCAGGATCATGATGAGGAAGGCGGTGGTGAAGCCGCCGAAGATGCCACCCAGCGCGCGGGTGACAGGGCCGACGCCGCCGATCAGCTGTTCGGCAACCTTCGAGAAATCCGCCTGCTCTACGAAGATGCCGCGATGGTGTGCCCAATCGAGCAGGCGCTGCGCCTGCGCACTGACGATAGCGGGCATCTCCGCCGCCTGCGCCGCGATCTGGTTGCCCGCGAACAGGACCAACCACACGAGGAAGGCGAGCGCGGCGATCATCACCAGCGCGATGCGGAAGCCGCGCGGGATCGGGAGAACGCGCGCCAGCAGTCGCTGCCCGCCATCGATCATCGCGGCAAAGACGATGCCGCCGAAGATCACCAGCAACGGCTGGGCGAGGAACACCGCCAGCACGACGAGCGCGGTCATTCCGATCCAGACGGCGGCCCGTTTCGCCTCCGTGCGGACAACGTCGTCACGGATATCGGTGGGGCCGGCCATCTATTGCGCTCCGCGATGCTGGTCGATCATCGGGCGTAGTCTGGTCCACGACCGACCTGGGCGCAAGGCGTTCCACCAGGTCAGCGGGTTCCAGCTTTCGCTGCCATCGAGCGAGAAGGTGACGAATTCGGCCCGGCCGCCGACGCTGGACAGGGGCACAGGACCGCCGAGTCCCTTTTCCTCTATCGGGGCGCGGCTGTCGGCCGAATGGTCGCGGTTATCGCCCATCAGGAACACGTAGCCTTCGGGCACGCGGACCTCGGCATAGTTGTCGAGCGGCTGCTGACGGTGATCGATGATGCGATAGGTGGCCCCGTTGGGCAGCGTCTCGCGATAGATCGGCAGTTCGCAATAGAAACGGCCGTCGGCGGCGCGATAGCGCAGGCCGGGGAACTCTTCCGGCTCGCACGGCTGGTTGGCATCGACCGGTAATTCCAGTGGCGGTTCAACGGCTTGCGGCACGGGTTTGCCGTTCAGGATGATCTGGCCGTTAAGCACCGCGATGGAATCGCCCGGCAGCGCGACGACGCGCTTGATGTAGTCCTCGTCGCTGGCGGGCGGGACGACGATCACGATGTCGCCGTACTGCGGCGTGTGAGGCAGGATGCGCGTGGCCGAGCGCGGCAGGAAGTGGAACGATGCCGAAACCCACGACCAGCCATAGGGATACTTGCTGACCACCAGCCTGTCGCCCACCAGCAGGTTGGGCATCATCGAGATCGACGGGATGTAGAACGGCTTGGCGATCAGGCTGTGGAAGCCGACCACGGCCAGCAGCATCATCGTAAGACCGCGCAGTTCGACCCACCAGTTGGTGCCGGGCTCGGCCGAGCCCGGGGGCGAGCCTTCTTCGGGCGCTTCCGGATCGGTCATAGCGGGCGCGCCTCGATCACCACGAAGGCCTGCGCCCAGGGGTGGTCGTCGGTCAGCGTAAGGTGGACCACCGCTTCGTGGCCGACCGGTGTGATCGCGGCGAGGCGCGCGGCGGCGCCGCCGGTCAGGGCAAGCGTGGGCGCGCCGGACTTCGCATTGACCACGCCGATGTCCTTCATGAACACGCCCGCCTTGAAGCCCGTGCCGACCGCCTTGGAAAAGGCTTCCTTGGCGGCGAAGCGCTTGGCCAGCGTGCCGGCCTTGGTGAACGGACGGCGGGCGGCCTTGGCTTTCTCGACCTCGGTAAACACGCGGTTCTCGAATCGCTCGCCGAACCGGTCCAGCGAGGACTGGACGCGCTCGATGTTGCAGAGGTCCGAGCCGATGGCGATGATCAAGCGCGGGTGCCTTTCCCCAGCATCAGCGCGCGGCGTCCATCAGCTCGCGCATCCGGCGCACGGCATTTTCCAGCCCGACGAAGATCGCCTCGCCGATCAGGTAATGGCCGATGTTGAGCTCGGCCAGCTGCGGGATGGCGGCGACCGGCTGCACGTTGTCGTAGGTCAGGCCGTGGCCGGCGTGGGGTTCGATGCCGTTGCGCGCGGCGAGCGCGGCCATATCGGCGAGTCGCTTGAGTTCCACCGCGCGGGCTTCGCCCTCCGCATGGGCGTATTCGCCGGTGTGGAGTTCCACCACAGGCGCGCCCAGTTTTATGGCGGCCTCGATCTGGCGCGGTTCGGGCGCGATGAACAGGCTGACGCGGATGCCTGCGTCGGACAGGCGGGCTACGATGGGGGCAAGGCGATTGTGCTGGCCGGCTGCGTCGAGCCCGCCCTCGGTCGTGCGTTCCTCGCGCCGTTCGGGTACGATGCACGCGGCGTGCGGCCGGTGGCGCAGCGCAATGCCGAGCATCTCGTCGGTCGCGGCCATTTCGAAGTTGAGCGGCAGGTCGGTGGCGGCCTGGATGCGGGCGATGTCCTCGTCGCGGATGTGGCGACGATCCTCGCGCAGGTGCGCGGTGATGCCATCGCCCCCCACGCTGGCCACGATTTCCGCCGCGCGCACCGGGTCAGGATGGTCGCCGCCGCGCGCATTGCGGATCGTGGCGACGTGGTCGATGTTGACGCCCAGCCGCAGCCGGCCCGGATTGAGCACGCTGCTCACGCCCCGATCAGGCCTCGGCCCGGCTGCCCGGCTTGACCGCCGGGGTGGCCGCAAGTTCGGGCGGCAGTTCGTCTTCGGCGTAAGTCGGGAAGTTGAGCTGCACCAGCGGGTAGAACGGCACGCCCAGATCGACGGCGCCGGCCGAACGGTCCACCAGTGCCGCGCCGGCAATCACCTTGCCGCCGGCCGCCTCGATCGCCTTGATCGCTTCGCGGCTGGAAAGTCCCGTGGTCACCACGTCCTCGACCATCAGCACCTTTTCGCCCGGTTCCAGCGAGAAGCCACGGCGCAGTTCGAACGTGCCGGTGGGACGTTCGACGAACAGCGCCTCGACTCCAAGCGCGCGACCCATTTCGTGGCCGATGATGACGCCGCCCATCGCGGGCGAGACGACCTTCTGGATTTGCTGCCGAACGTCGCGCGGAAGCTTGGCGGCAAGCGCACCGGCAAGGCGGGAAGCCCGCATCGGGTCCATCAGCACGCGCGCGCATTGCAGATAGTGCGCGCTATGGCGGCCCGAGGAGAGCAGGAAATGCCCCTCGAGCAAGGCCTGGCTGGCCCGGAATTCCGAAAGGATATCGTCGTCCTGCATTGCGCGTCCATCCACCGCGCCGGACCAGAGCCCGGCCTTATATATAACAGGCGCGCCAAATGGCCCGTGCGCCGCGGCTCTGCAAGCCTTTTCGGCAGGTGACGCGTGCACCGAAGGGTGGCTTAAAAATATGCGTCAGGGCGCTTGAGGCTTGTGTCAACCGCGCGTATAGGCCGGTCCAATCGAGGGTATTAGAGGGGTTGCGCGCGCGCCTCATTGACGCAGCGCAAACAGGGAAAGCGGAACATTCGACGATGAGTCTTGCCGATACCGCCCGCTTCATGGGCAAAGCGATCCGGACCATGGGCCTTGCGGCCGCGCTCGTGATCGCACCGCAGGCCGCGATGGCCGCTCCGGCAGCTGTGCCTGCCGCCGCACCAGCCGTTGCTGCTGCACCTGCCGCCGATGCAAAGGCCGCGCCTGCCGCCAGCACCCCTGCTGCCGACGCCTATGTCCCGATGAAGCCGGTTGCCGGCAAGGGGCAGCCGGTCGATGGCCGCATCGGCTTCCAGGACCAGTATTCGCCTACCGGCCAGCAGGCCCTGGCGATGCACGACTACGTGCTGATGCCGATCATCACGGTGATCACGCTGTTCGTACTGTTCCTGCTGCTGGTGGTGATGGCGCGCTTCAATCGCCGTGCCAACCCGGTGGCATCGAAGACCAGCCACAACACCCTGATC
>JBDLVU010000157.1:0-7665 GCA_039804665.1 Pseudomonadota bacterium
GGCACGATCGTGAACAGATCGCCGACAAGGCCAAGGTCCGCGACCTGGAAGATCGGGGCGTCTTCATCCTTGTTGATCGCGATGATCGTCTTGGAATCCTTCATGCCGGCAAGGTGCTGGATCGCACCCGAGATGCCAACCGCCACATAGACTTCCGGCGCCACGATCTTGCCGGTCTGGCCGACCTGGTAATCGTTGGGCACATAGCCCGCGTCCACCGCCGCACGGCTCGCGCCGATCGCCGCGCCCAGCTTGTCGGCCAGCGGGGTGATGACCGAAGCGAAGGTTTCGGCATCCTTCAGCGCGCGACCGCCCGAGACGATCACCTTGGCCGAGGTGAGTTCCGGACGCTCGCTCTTGGCGATTTCCGAACCCACGAACGTGCTGGTGCCGGCATCCGCCGCACCGCCCACGGCCTCGACCGAAGCCGAACCGCCCGTGACGTTCGCCTTGGCAAAGGCAGTGCCGCGCACGGTGATGACCAGCTTGGCATCGGTGCTTTCCACCGTGGCGATGGCGTTGCCGGCATAGATCGGACGGGTGAAGGTCTTGGGACCTTCGACCGAGAGGATGTCCGACACTTGGCTGACGTCGAGCAGCGCGGCGACGCGCGGCGCAACGTTCTTGCCCGTGGTGGTGGCCGGCGCGAGGAACGCGTCGTAATCCGCCATCAGCGAAGCAACCAGCGGCGCGACGTTTTCAGCCAGCGCATTGGCGAGCGACGCGTCGTCCGCCTTCAGCACGCGCGCCACGCCTTCGATCTGCGCGGCGGCAGCGGCGGCGCCGTCGCAGGCCGAGCCGGCGACCAGCGCGGTCACTTCACCCAGCTGCGCGGCGGCGGTGACCACGGCCAGCGTCGCGTCCTTGACGGTCGCGTTGTCGTGTTCGACCCAAACGAGAACCTTGGTCATCAGGCTACTCCCAGTTCCTTGAGCTTGGCCACCAGCGCGTCCACGTCGGCCACCTTGATACCGGCCGAGCGGACCGGCGGTTCGCCAACCTTGAGCGTCTTGAGGCGCGGCGCGGTGTCCACGCCGTAGTCGGCGGGGGTCTTGTTCGCGAGCGGCTTGCTCTTGGCCTTCATGATGTTGGGCAGCGAGGCATAGCGCGGCTCGTTCAGGCGCAGGTCGGTGGTCACCACCGCCGGCAGCGCCAGCTTCACCGTTTCAAGGCCGCCATCGACCTCGCGCTTCACCACCACCGAATCGCCTTCGACGGCGACTTCGTTGGCAAAGGTGCCCTGCGGACGGCCCAGCAGCGCGGCGACCATCTGGCCCACCTGGTTGCTGTCGTCGTCAATCGCCTGCTTGCCGGTGATGATCAGCCCGGGCTGTTCCTCGTCCGCAATGGCCTTGACGATCTTGGCCACGGCCAGCGGCTCGACCTCGTCATCGGTCTGGACGAGGATCGCACGGTCCGCGCCCATCGCCAGCGCCGTGCGCAGCGTTTCCTGCGCCTTTTGCGGACCCACCGACACCGCCACGATCTCGGTCACCACGCCCTTTTCCTTCAGGCGAATGGCTTCCTCAACCGCGATCTCGTCGAACGGGTTCATGCTCATCTTCACGTTGGCGAGATCAACGCCCGTGCCATCCGCCTTCACACGCGGCTTCACGTTATAGTCGATCACGCGCTTCACGCAGACCAGGGCTTTCATCTGCGAGGCTTTCCCCGGCCTTGGCATTGACCGCCTTGACCGTGCCCGCCTTTTCGGCGCGCAGGATATTTTCCATCTTCATAGCTTCGACCACCGCCAGCGGCTGTCCGGCTTCAACGGCGTCGCCTTCCTTGACGTTCAGCGCCACCAGCAGGCCGGGCATCGGGCAGATCAGGAACTTCGAAAGATCCGGCGGGATCTTTTCGATCATGTGCCCGGCCAGATGCGCGATGCTGGCGGGCAGCGCCTGCACCTGATGAATCGCGCCACGCGTGGTCAGCTTGAAGCCGGCGCGGAACGGCTCGACCTTGACGGTCAGCGGCTTGCCATCGACTTCACAGGCCACGATGCGGTCGCCCGGCGTGTATTCAAGGCTGAGGTCCACGGCCGTGCCATCGACGGTCACTTCGTCCTCGGTCAGCTCGACGGCATAGGTCGTACCGTCGATCGCGACCGCCCACTGCGCCGGGGGATCGAGTTCATCGCCCAGCTGGCCATCCACCCGGCGCGCACGATCCGCGCGCGCGGTGGACAGGAAGCCCGCCAGCGCCGCCAGCGTGCGCTTCAGGTCCTCGCCCGTGGCGGCACCGGTGAAGCCTTCGGGATATTCCTCGGCAATGAAGCCGGTGGTCAGCTCGCCCGAGCGGAAGCGCGGGTGCTGCATGATCGCCGAGACGAAATCGATGTTGTGGCCAAGGCCTTCGATCTCGAACGCGTCGAGCGCCTCGATCTGCTTGTCCGCCGCTTCGTCGCGCGTTTCACCCCAGGTGATCAGCTTGGCGATCATCGGATCGTAGAACATCGAGACTTCGCCGCCTTCATAGACGCCATCGTCCACGCGCACGCCGTCCACGCCCCGGCGCCCATTTTCAGCGCCATCGTCTTCCCAGCCGTGAACCGGCGGGTTGTAGCGCACGAGGCGACCGGTGGAGGGCAGGAAGCCGCGATAGGGGTCTTCGGCATAGACGCGGTTTTCGATGGCCCAGCCGTCGATCTTCACTTCGTCCTGCGTCAGACCGAGCTTTTCGCCGGCTGCCACGCGGATCATCTGTTCGACCAGATCGACGCCGGTGATGCACTCGGTGACCGGGTGTTCCACCTGAAGGCGGGTGTTCATTTCAAGGAAATAGAACGATTCACCCGTCGGGTCCGCGCCCGAGACGATCAGTTCGACCGTGCCGGCGGAATAGTAGCCCACCGCGCGCGACAGGGCGACGCACTGTTCGCCCATCGCCTTGCGCATCTTGGGCGTGACGAACGGCGAGGGCGCTTCTTCCACCACCTTCTGGTGGCGGCGCTGGATGCTGCATTCGCGTTCGTTGAGGTAGAGAATGTTGCCGTGCTTATCGCCGAGGATCTGAATCTCGATGTGGCGCGGGTTGAGGATGAACTTTTCGATGAACACGCGGTCGTCGCCGAACGAGTTCAGGCCTTCGCGCTTCACGGCCTCGAAGCCTTCGCGCACGTCCTTTTCGTTGTAGGCAAGGCGCATGCCCTTGCCGCCGCCGCCGGCCGAAGCCTTCATCATCACCGGATAGCCGATCTCGTCCGAGATGCGCACGGCGTGCTCGGTATCCTCGATCTCGCCCACGAAGCCGGGGACGACGTTGACGCCGGCGGCCTTAGCCAGCTTCTTCGATTCGATCTTGTCACCCATCGCGGCGATGGCGTTCACCGGGGGGCCGATGAACTCGATGCCCTCGGCGGCCAGCGCCTCGGCAAAGCTGGTGCGCTCCGACAGGAAGCCGTAGCCCGGATGGACCGCTTCGGCGCCGGTCTGCTTGCACGCGGCGATGATCTTGTCCGCGATCAGGTAGCTTTGCGCCGCGGGCGACGGGCCGATGTGCACGGCCTCGTCCGCCATTGCCACGAAGGGCGCGCGGGCGTCGGCGTCGGAATAGACGGCGACGGTCTGGATGCCCATGCGGCGCGCGGTCTTGATCACGCGGCAGGCGATTTCGCCACGGTTGGCGATGAGGATTTTCTTGAACATCTGACGCTTACTCCGCCGCTGCCAGTTCTTCGCCGGCAGGCGGCATGTTGTGACCGAGGAGGCGCAGCATGTCGGCCGCGCATTCGACGACGTTGGAACCCGGGCCATAGATGCCCTGCACCCCGGCTTCGCGCAGGTAATCGTAGTCCTGCGGCGGGATGACGCCGCCGGCAACGACCCTGATATCCGGGCGGCCGGCGGCCTTGAGATGGCCGATCAGTTCGGGGATCAGTGTCTTGTGGCCGGCAGCGAGCGAGGAGGCGCCGACCGCGTCGACGTCCTTTTCGAGCGCCAGCTTCGCGGCTTCCTCAGGCGTCTGGAACAGGGGGCCTGAAGTGACGTCGAAGCCCATGTCGCTGAAGGCCGAGGCGATCACGTTCGCGCCGCGATCGTGCCCGTCCTGACCCATCTTGGCGACGAGCATCCGGGGCTTGCGGCTGAGGCGGCGGGTGACGGCTTCGACGCCATCAAGCACCTGCTGGTAGCGGCTGTCGCCGGCATAGGCGGCGCCGTAGATGCCCTTGACCGGGGTGGGGAACGTGCCGTGGCGGCCGAACACGATTTCCATCGCGTCCGAGATTTCGCCCAGCGTGGCGCGGTGGCGGGCGGCTTCGACCGCGAGTTCGAGCAGGTTGCCGCCGGTCTTGGCGCCTTCGGTCAGCGCGTTGAGCGCGGCGCGGCACTTCGTCTCGTCACGGGTTTCCCGCACGCGCTTCAACCGGGCGATCTGGCCTTCGCGCACGACGTGGTTGTCCACCTCAAGCGTATCGAGCTGGTCTTCGCTGGCGAGGCGGTACTTGTTGACGCCGACGATCACGTCTTCGCCCTTGTCGACGCGGGCCTGACGGCCGGCGGCGGCTTCCTCGATCATCGCCTTGGGCCAGCCGGCGGCGACCGCCTTGGCCATGCCGCCTTCGCTCTCGACGCGCTCGATGATCTCCCACGCCTTGTCGACCAGTTTCTGCGTCAGCGCCTCGATGTAGTACGACCCGCCGAGCGGATCGACCACGTTGCACATGCCGGTTTCTTCCTGAATCACGATCTGCGTGTTGCGCGCGATGCGGGCGGAGAAATCGGTGGGGAGCGCGATGGCTTCGTCGAGCGCGTTGGTGTGCAGCGACTGCGTGCCGCCCAGCATCGCGGCCATCGCCTCGATCGTGGTGCGGATGACGTTGTTGTAGGGGTCCTGCTCCTGCAACGAAACGCCGCTGGTCTGGCAGTGGGTGCGCAGCATCTTGCTGCGTTCGTCAGCGGCGCCCAGCTTCGTCATCACGCGGTGCCACAGCACGCGGGCAGCGCGCAGCTTGGCCACTTCCATGAAGAAGTTCATGCCGATGGCGAAGAAGAACGACAGGCGGCCGGCGAACTTGTCGATGTCGAGGCCCGAGGCCACGCCGTACTTCACGTATTCCATGCCGTCGGCGATGGTGAAGGCCAGTTCCTGCACCTGCGTCGCGCCGGCTTCCTGCATGTGGTAGCCGGAAATCGAGATCGAGTTGAACTTCGGCATCTCGCGGCTGGTGTAGCCAAAGATGTCGGAGATGATCCGCATGCTGGGTTCGGGCGGGTAGATGTAGGTGTTGCGGACCATGAACTCCTTGAGGATGTCGTTCTGGATGGTCCCGTCGAGCAGCTTGCGATCGACGCCCTGTTCCTCGCCCGCGACGATGAAGAAGGCGAGGATCGGGATGACCGCGCCGTTCATGGTCATCGACACCGACATCTGATCGAGCGGAATGCCGTCGAACAGGATCTTCATGTCCTCGACGCTGTCGATGGCGACGCCGGCCTTGCCCACGTCGCCCACCACGCGTGGGTGGTCGCTGTCATAGCCGCGGTGCGTGGCAAGGTCGAAGGCGACCGACAGGCCCTTTTGCCCGGCCGCAAGGTTGCGGCGGTAGAACGCGTTCGATTCCTCGGCGGTGGAGAAGCCCGCGTACTGGCGGATGGTCCACGGACGGCCCGCATACATCGACGCGCGCACGCCGCGCGTGAACGGGGCGAAGCCCGGGAGGCCCGGATCGACGGTCACGTCCTCGGCGGTGTAGAGCGGCTTCACGGCGATCCCTTCCGGGGTCTGCCACGTGAGGTCCTTGCCCTTCACTTCCTTGGCGGCGGCGGCCTGCCAGTCTGCCAGTGTTTTCTCGGTCATCGCGTCGGTCCTTGGCGGAAGGGGCTCAGTGCGCGCCCTTGGGCGTTTCCATGATTTCGGTGAGCTGGCCGCCCATGTCCCTGGGGTGGACGAAGAAGATCAGCGTGCCGTGCGCGCCGATGCGGGGTTCGCCCAGCACGCGCTTGCCCTGCGATTCGAACCAGGCCTTCGCCTCGTGAATGTCGGGCACTTCGTAGCAAAGGTGGTGCTGGCCGCCGAGCGGGTTGGCGGCGAGCCACTTGCCCACCGCGCTGTCGGGGCTGGTCGGCTGGATCAGCTCGATCTGCGTGCCGGCCGTGCCGTTTTCGCCCGGCGTGTTCACGAAGCACACGCGGACCTGCTGGCTTTCGAGCACGAACGGTTCGGTGATGTCGGACGCGCCCATCACATCACGGTAGAACGCGATGGAGGCGTCGATATCCGGCGTGGCAACGCCGACGTGGTTCAAACGGCCCAGCTTCATTGTCAGACCCTTTCGATAACCATGGCGATGCCCTGACCGCCGCCGATGCACATGGTGATCAGGCCATAGCGGCCCCCGGTGCGGCGCAGTTCGTACATCGTCTTGATGGTAAGGATCGCGCCGGTGGCGCCGATCGGGTGGCCCAGCGAGATGCCCGAGCCGTTGGGGTTGGTCTTCGCCGGATCGAAGCCGAGTTCCTTGGCCACGCCGCAGGCCTGCGCCGCGAAGGCTTCGTTGGCTTCGATCACATCGATCTGGTCGAGCGTGAGACCGGCGCGGGCCAGCGCAATTGGCACGGCCTTTACCGGGCCGAGGCCCATGACGCCGGGTTCGACGCCCGCGTGGCCCCAGCCAAGGATCTTCGCCATCGGCTTGAGGCCCAGTTCGTCCACGGCCTTGCCGCTCGCCAGCACGACTGCCGCCGCGCCATCGTTGATGCCGCTGGCGTTGCCGGCGGTGACGGTGCCGTCCTTCTTGAACACCGGCTTCAGCCCGGCGAGCGATTCCACGGTGGTATCGCCGCGCACGTGCTCGTCGGTATCGAACACGGTCACGCCCTTGCGGGTCTTGATCTCGACCGGGACGATCTGTTCCTTGAAGTAGCCGGCGGCGATGGCGGCGGCGGCGCGCTTCTGGCTTTCGACCGCGACGGCGTCCTGCTCTTCACGGCTGATGTTGCAGCGTTCCGCGACGTTTTCCGCCGTGACGCCCATGTGCATGCCTTCGAACGGATCGTGCAGCGCGCCCAGCATGGCGTCGAGCAGGATCTGATCACCCATCTTCTGGCCGTTGCGCGCGGTCAGGATCATGTGCGGGGCGTTCGACATGCTTTCCGCACCACCGCCGATGGCCACGTCCTGTTCGCCAAGGGCGATGCCCTGCGCCGCCGAGATGATGGCCTGAAGGCCGGAACCGCACAGGCGATTCACGTTCATCGCCGGGGCTTCGATGGGAACGCCCGCGTTCACGGCCGCGACGCGGCTGACATAGGCATCCTTGGGCTGGGTCGGCACGACGGTGCCGATCACCACGTTCTGCACCTTGTCGGCCGCGATGCCGGCGCGGGCGATGGCTTCCTTGATGACGATGGCGCCGGTTTCGGCCGGGCGCAGCGAGGACAGGCCGCCGCCGAACGAACCGATGGCCGTGCGCGCGCCCGAAACGATGAAGATGTCGGTCATTGTAGAGTCCTTAGTCCGGGCGATCAGAGCGGAATGTTGTCGTGCTTCTTCCACGGGTTCTCGAGGCTCTTGTTGCGCAGCTTGCGCAGGCCCAGAGCGATCCGCTTGCGCGTGGAGTGCGGGTAGATCACCTCGTCCACGAAGCCCTTGCTCGCCGCCACGAACGGGTTGGCAAAGCGGTCTTCGTATTCCTTGGTCTTTTCAGCCTGTTCCTCGGCC
>JBDLVU010000158.1:0-6150 GCA_039804665.1 Pseudomonadota bacterium
GGCCGATGTGCGGGTGGTGCAGCGCCACATCGCGGCCGTGCGGCAGGCCGGCGTGCAGGTGCACCCGACCGAAGACGTGATGGTCTATGGTTCGTTCAGCCAGGGCTACAAGTCGGGCGGCTGGACCACCCGCCTGTCGAACCCGCTGCCCGTTGCCCCGACCTTTGGCGAGGAAAAGGCCGACACGTTTGAAGTCGGTGTGAAGTCGACCTTGCTGGATCGTCACCTGCAATTGAACCTCGCGGCCTTCACCACGAAGTACAAGGGCATCCAGATGAACCAGCAGCAGGGGGTTTCGCCGACCGTGGCGAACCTCGGCGATGCGCGGATCAAGGGCGTTGAACTCGAAGCGGTCGTCGCTCCGGTTCAGGGCTTCACGATCAACGCCTCGGCTGGCTACCTCGACGCGAAGTACACCTTCATCTGCGGTGAAAACGGCGCGGATCGTCCTTCGTGCAACGCCAACTCGTCGTATGTCGGCCCGAACCCGTATCAGGAAGGCATCTTCGTCGGTGCCGCCCTGCCGAAGGCGCCGCACTGGAAGATCAACATCTCGCCGCGCCTCGAAGTGCCGGTGGGTGCGGGCAAGGTCGTCATGCTGGCTGACTGGACCCACACCACCAGCATGCGCAACGACACCGAAGGTACCTTCCTGCTGATGCGCCCGGCGACCGACATCGTCAACGCCAGCCTGCAGTACCAGGCGCCTGAAAACCGCTGGAACCTGACCGTGGGTGGCACCAACCTGACCAACGAGCGTTACCTCGTCACCGGTCAGGCGCAGATCGCCGGCGGCCAGATCTACGGCACCTACAGCCGTCCGGCCGAATGGTACGCCCGTCTCGGGTTCGAATTCTGAAGTCCTGATTGATCGCGGGCGGGGGCTTCGGTTCCCGCCCGCATTTTTCCATCGGAGAGGGTACGATGCCTGAAGAAGCACACACCGAATTCTGGAAGGATCTCAAACCCGTCGAGAAGGTGTTCCGCGAAGGCGGCCTCCCCGAAGTTTACATGCCCAAGATCGCCGAAGGCGATGAACGCTATTGGGTGCCGATCAGCGAGACGGTGTTTTCAAAGCCCGTCTGGATCAGCCCTTCGAAGAACATGTGGGCCGACGTGCTGATGAGCAAGAAGGCGGGCCTCGTGAACCGCCATTATCATCCGCATCCGATCTGGGCCTACACCATCAGTGGCAAGTGGGCCTATCTGGAGCACAGCTGGACCGCGACCGCCGGCGATTTCGTCTATGAAACGCCCGGTGAGAGCCATACGCTCGTCTGCTACGAACACGAAGACCCGATGAAGGTGTTCTTCGTCGTTTCCGGCCCGCTGATGTGGCTGGACGAAGATGGCAACACCACCGGCCACTACGACGTGTTCGACTATATCAAGGCCGCGCGCGAACATTACGACGCGGTCGGCATCGGCGCCGATTACGTCGATACGCTCATTCGCTGACAACCGGCGCCCGGCCTTTTCCCGAAGGGACGGCGGGGCACCGACGAGAGGACTGCATACCATGGCCGTGATGACCGCTCCGCCTTCCAACAAGGCCGAGATCGTTGACGTTCCCTTCGCCCACAAGGAGCTGGTCGCCCGGCTCAGCCCCGGCGGGCGCTACATCGATGCAATGACCGATGTCGACAGCCCGTGGGTGCCCTTTGGCGACAATGCCGCGATCAAGCACCTGTGCTTCGACGTGCGCCAGAACCTGTTTTCTAACATCCTGTGGGTCAAGGGGCCGGGCGTCATCGGCACGCATCTTCACCGCGGCACCATCACGATGGTCTGCCTTGAGGGCAGCGTGCGCTATCTGGAATACGATTGGGTCGCCAGCTTCGGCGGGCTGATCCTCGAAGTCCCGGGTGAAAGCCACACGCTCGTCACCGAACATCCCGATGGCTGTAAGCTGTTCGGCTGGATGCAGGGGCCGATCGACTTCTTCGACGATCAGGGCGTGCTCGTCGATACCGCCGACGTGTGGTGGTACATCAACCACTACGAGACCTATTGCCGGGAAAACAACATCCCGATCAATCCCAAGCTCTATCTCTGAGGCAATCATGGGCACGATGAAGGCACCCCCGTCAGGGGCTTACAAGATTGTCAATGTTCCCGAACTTTACGGGGACCTTATCAAGGCCAAGGGCGTCGAAGGCACGTATGTCGGCGCGGACGAAGCCGAAAGCCCGTGGGTTCCCTTCGGCGAGAACGCCGCAATCCGCCACCTGGCGTTCGACGTGCGCGAAAACGTGTACGTCAACATCCTGTGGATCAAGGGCCCGGGCGTGATCGGCACGCACAAGCACCGTGGCAAGGTGTGGGCGGTGGGCCTTGAAGGTTCGTTCCGCTATCTGGAATACGACTGGGTTTGCCGGGCGGGCGATTTCATCACCGAAACGCCGGGCACCGCACACACGCTCGTCACCGACGATCCCAACGGCATGAAGGCGCTGTTCCACATGCAGGGCGCCAACGAGTTCTTCGACGAACACGGCAACCACGTGGAGACGCTCGACGTGTGGTGGTTCATGAACCACTACGAGACGTATTGCCGCGAAAACAACATCCCCATCAACAAGCAACTCTACCTCTAAGAGGACACGAACGATGGGCGAGCCGCCGACCGGGGTTCCCAAGCTCGGCCCGAAGCCCCGGGGCACGTACTTGCGCAATTGCTGGTACGTGGCCTGCTGGGCCGACGCATTGGGCGATAAGCCGCTTTCGCGTGTCTATCTGGAAGAACCGGTGGCGCTGTTCCGCGATGCCGATGGCGTGGCCCATGCCATCGGCGGTCGTTGCCCCCATCGCTTCGCCCCGCTTGGCAACGGCACCGTGGTCGATGGCGCGCTGATGTGCCCCTATCACGGTCTGCGCTTCGATGGCGCAGGGGCGTGCGTCCACAATCCGCATCCCGGCGGGCAGCTGCCCGACAACCGCGTGCCGGTCTATCCGCTGGTGGAACGCCACGGCTTGCTGTGGATATGGATGGGCGATGCCGAAAAGGCGGACGCCGGCCTTGTCCCTGACTTTTCATGGCTGTCCGATCCGCGCTGGGAAGCCGTTCGCGGCGCCACGCTGGCCGAAGGGCACTACGAACTTTACAGCGACAACATCCTCGATCTGAGCCACGCGAACTTCGTCCATCCGGCACTGGTCGCGCGCTCGTTTACCGAGGGCGACCGCAAGTTCTGGCAGGATGGCGAGCGGGTTTTCTCGGAATACGTGCGGCTGGACGATACCTTGTCCGAAGGCATTGGCGGTATGCTCGGCCGCATCGGGGAAAAGCAGGATTTCTATGGACTGGTCGAATGGCACGCCCCGGCGGTGCTCTATTTCGATTTCCGCTCCGGCGCGCCGGGCACCCCGCGTGATGATTGCACGCTGCTGCCCTCGATCCACGCCTTCACGCCCGAAACGCCCGATACCACGCATTACATCTGGGGCACCGCCCGCGATTTCGCGCTGGGTGACGAAGGCTTTACCGCCGCGATGCGCGGCGCGCTCGAATTTGCTTTTGAGCAGGAAGACATGCCGATCATCCGCGATTGCCATCGCCTGATGCGCGAAGGCGATTTCTGGGATCTGCGGCCGCTGATCCTTGGCGGCGACGGCGGCGGGGTTCGGGCGCGGCGAATGCTGCAACGCCTGATCGACCGCGAACAGCAGGACTGCGCGGCCTGACCGGGCAAGCGCAACGGGAGAGAGAACACATGGCAATTCTGGACAGCTTCGACATCCGGGGCCGCACCGCCCTTGTCACCGGCGCGGCGTCGGGCATCGGCCTTGCCTATGCCGAGGCGATGGCCGAAGCGGGCGCCAGCGTGACGCTGACCGATATCGATGGCGAAGGCGCCGAACGCGAAGCCGCGCGCCTGCGCGAACTGGGCTATGACGCGCGCGCCGACCGCTGCGACGTGTCCGATTGGGATAGCGTCGTTGCCGCGTTTGACGCGCACGATGCGGCCTATGGCGGGCTGGACATCTGCTTTGCCAACGCCGGGATCGACGCCGGCGCCGGTTTCTGGAACCCGGCCGGCCATCGCAATCCCGAAGGCCAGGTCGATACCTACGACCACAAGCGTTGGGACAAGTCGATCTCGGTCAACCTGACCGGCGTGTTCTACACCGTCAGCAACGCGGTGCGCGTGATGAAGAAGCCGGGCCGCGCCAATGGCCGCACCGGCGGTTCGATCATCACCACCGCGTCCAACGCCGGGTTCGTCACCGAACCCATCGTCGGGCTGCCCTATATGCCGGCAAAGGCCGGTGTGCTGCACATGGTGCGCGCGCTGGGGCTGGAACTGGCCGAATTCCGCATCCGCGTGAACGCCATTGCGCCGGGGCCGTTCGTCACCAACATCGGCGGCGGCTGGGTGAAGCACGATCCCGTGGCGCGCAAGGCGTGGGATGCCATCATCCCGCTTGGCCGCATGGCGGAAACCGACCAGATCAAGCCGCTCGCGCTGTTGCTGGCGTCGGATGCATCGGACTACATGACCGGCAGTCATGTCGTCATCGATGGCGGCATGATGCTGGGCAAGTATCAGTGAAGGCTGGGTTTATCGCCGCGCTGGCGGCGCTGCTGCTGGCGCCTGCCGGCGTGCGCGCGCAGGCGCAGGACCGGCCGCTTACCGTCGAAACCCTGCGCACCAGCGCCGGGTCGCTGTATGCCAACATTGCGTTGATAGAAGGCGAAAAAGACGCCGTGCTCGTCGATGCGCCGTTCACGATGGCGGATGCGCATCGCGTGGTGGCGATGGTGCTGGACAGCGGCAAGCACCTGACCACGGTGTTCGTCACCCACGATCATCCCGATCACTTCTTTGCGATGGAAGTGATCAAGGATGCCTTTCCGGATGTGAAGATCGTGGCGCACCCCGTGGTGGTGGCCGATATCTGGCGCTCGCTGCCGTTCAAGGTGAAGCGCTGGAGCCCGATGCTGGGCGCCAATGGCCCGCGCCACCCTTCTGCGCCGCTGCCGCTGGATGGCGACACGATCCTGCTGGAGGGTAAGGAAATCAAGGTCTTGGGGCCGATGCAGGGCGACCATGTCCATGCCACGGCGCTGTGGGTTCCTTCGATCAGGGCGCTGTTCCCGGGTGATCTGGTGTACAACCAGATGTACCTTTGGTTCGGCGAACACGATGCCGCCGGCGTTGCGGCGTGGGGCCAGTCGCTGGACCGGTTCGCCGCGCTGAAGCCCGAGATGGTCGTACCCGGCCATTCGAAGCCGGGGCTGCCGAACGATACCTCGGGGCTGGATTTCAGCCGGCGCTACGTCGCCGAATGGCCAAAGCTGGTAGCGGCGTCGAAAGACAGCGCCGATCTGCGCGCGCGGGTGCAAAAAGCCTTTCCCGAAGCCGTTGATGTTCTTGGTGATTTCCTGCTCGGCAACTCGTCAAAGGTGGCCAAGGGAGAGGAGCCTGCCTGGCAGGAATAGCTGAAAAGTTGAGATCGACCTAAAGCGACCTAACCGGGGTCTAAAGGGATTTACCCATGCGCGCAGCCGTTATGCAGGGCCTTCACAAGCCCCTGAAAATCGAGACCATCGCCGATCCGGTTCCGGGCGAAGGCGACGTTGTGGTCAAGGTTGGCCGCTGCGGCATCTGCGGGTCCGACCTGCACATGACCGAGGACCCAGCCTATGGTCAGGGGCCCGGTTCGGTGCTCGGCCATGAATTCGCGGGCGAGGTCGTGGAGCTCGGCCGGGGCGTGGAAGGGCTGGCCAAGGGCGATCTTGTTTCCGTAATCCCGCTGAAAAGCTGCGGGCATTGTCATGCCTGCCAGACCGGCGCGGTGCAGTGGTGCGAACGGTTCGGGCTTCAGGGCGGAGGCTATGCCGAATACGCGGTGACCCGGCCCAACCAGTGCATTCGCCTGCCCAAGAGCGCCAGCCTTGCCGATGGCGCGATCGTGGAGCCGCTGGCGGTGGCGCTGCATGGCGTGGTGCTGAGCAAGATGCGCATCGGTGACCGGGTGCTGGTGCTGGGCGCGGGGCCGATCGGTCTGGCCGTGGCGTTCTGGGCGCGGCGCCATGGCGCGGGGCGCGTGGTGATGCAGGATCTTGCCGAGTTCCAGCGCGAGCGTGCCTTGCAGATGGGCGCGCACGATTTCGTGGTGGATGCCGCCGATCCAGTGGGGGCGGCC
>JBDLVU010000159.1:0-6142 GCA_039804665.1 Pseudomonadota bacterium
GTCCTGCTGGTCGGTGGCGGCGACGCTGCGCAGCTGCTGCTGGTTGAGCGCGGTGTTGACTTGCGCCAGCTCGGTCCCGGCCTGCACGCGGCGGGTCTGGCTGAGCTGGATCGACTGTTCCTGCGCCTCGGTGATCTTGGCGCGGGCTTGCGCAATCTGCGCCTGAAGCGAGCCGATCGAGCCGTCCATATCGACGGCGGTGCGTTCAAGCTGGTTGAGGCGGTTGATGGTGACGAGCTGCTTGTCCCACAGGTCCTTCACGCCCTGCCGTTCAGGCTCGATCAGGCGGCGCTGCTGGCGCAGGGCGGCGATCTGGGATTCGATGCCGACGATTTCCTGGTTGTATTGCGACACGCGCGCGGCGAGCTGCGAGCGCAGGTCCACCTCTTCGGTCTGGCGCATGGCAAACAGGTGCTGTTCGTCCACCATCGCCTTGCGCGCGGTGTCGGTCTTTGCGGCGGTCAGTTCGGGCGGGAAGCTGACCGAGCCGGCGCCGAGGCGTTCGGCTTCGAGCCGGGCCTTTTGCGCCAGCAGCTGTTCGACGGTGAGATTGGAATACTGGGCGTCGGCGCCGGTGACCTTGTCATCAAGGCGCATCAGCAACTGCCCTTCGGCAACGTGTTCGCCATTGTGGACGAGGATGGCCGAGATGACGCCGCCGGTGGGGTGGGCGATACGCTTGACGCGGGATTCGACGCCGACCTGGCCGCCGCCGATCACCGCGCCGCCGATGGGCACGACCGCGGCGAGGACGAACAGGACGAGGGCGAGCCCGCCGATGGCAGCAAGCAGGCGTTGCAGCAGGCGCGGGGACTTTGCCTTGGGATCCTCCCACAGCGCCGGAAGCAGGGTGCGGGCGGGATCGTTGGGCGTGGTCACGGGCATGTTCATGCGGTGGCTCCCTGCGCCGCTTCTTCATTGGCGACGCGCTGCGGTTCGCCCTGCATCCGCTTGAGCACGGTGTCGCGTTCGCCGAAATCGGTGAGGCGGCCGCCGTTCATCACCGCGAGATGGGTGGCGGGACCCAGCGTGGCCGGGCGATGCGTAATCATGATGACGATGCCGCCCCGTGTCCGCACGCCGGCGATGGCGGTGGCCAGCGCCGCGTCGCCGGTGGCGTCGAGGTTCGAGTTTGCTTCATCGAGCACGAGCAGGAAGGGATCGCCATAGAGCGCGCGTGCGAGCCCGACGCGCTGCCGCTGGCCGGCCGAAAGCTCTACCGCGCCGGCCGAGACCGGGGTTTCATAGCCATCGGGCAGGGCAAGGATCACTTCATGCATGCCCGCGGCGCGGGCTGCGGCGACGATCGCTTCGGAGGTGGCTTCAGGATCGAAGCGGGCGATGTTCTGGCCGATGGTGCCATCGACGAGATCGACCGTCTGCGGCACGTAGCCGAAGTAGCCGCCCAGCACTTCCGGATCCCACTGGTCGAGCGTGGCGCCGTCGAGGCGGATTTCGCCACGCGCCGGCTTCCAGATGCCGAGGATGGCGCGCACCAGCGTGGTCTTGCCCGCGGCGCTGGGCCCGATCACGGCGAGAACCTGACCGGGGGTGAGCGACAGCGAGACGCCCGACAGGGTGAAGCGCTGCGTGCCCGGAGGGGCCATCCACACGTCGCGCAGCGAAAGCTCGCCCGAAGGACGCGCCAGCGCGACCGAGCGGGCCGGCGGCTTGCGGAAGGTGGCGATGGCCTGAACCAGCCGCGCCCAGCCGGTGCGCGCGGCGACGAGGCCGCGCCAGTTGGCGATGGCCATGTCGACCGGCGCCAGCGCACGGCCAGAGAGAACGGAGGAGGCGAGGATGACGCCGCCGCTGGCCTGATTGTCGATCACCAGCAGCGCGCCGACGGTGAGGATCAGCGATTGCAGCAGCATGCGGAAGGTCTTGCTGGCGCCGCCAAGCCGCGCGACGGTGCGCGACAGGTACGACTGGGCGTGGATGAAGCCATCCTCCCACCCGGCGGTGCGGGCGACGAGCCGTTCCTGCATGCCCATCGCCAGCGCGGATTCGGCAAAGCGGATTTCCGAAAGCGCGGCGGCGGAGCGGCGGCCGGTGATATTCGCAATCTCGCGCGAGCCGTCTTGCGTGCGGCGGTTGGACCACAGCGCAAGCCCGGCCATGATCACCGTTCCGAGCAGCGCGGTCAGACCCAGCCACCAGTGCAGCGCGAACAGCACGAGCATGAACACGATGACCCACGGCAGGTCGATCAGCGCGATCGGGCCGCTGCCGGCGAGGAAGGTGTGGATCGAATCCAGATCGCGGGTGAACTGAAGCCCGTCGCCTTTGTCCGCACCCTGGCGCAGCGGCCGGGTGACGGTGGCATAGTGCACGGCTTCGAACAGATCGTCGTGCACGCCATTGGCGACGCCGAGCAACGCCTCGCTGCGGATCGCATCGAATATGGACTGGAATGCGTACAGCAGCACCAGCATCGCGAAGAGGCCGATGAGTGTCGGGATACTACGGCTCGGTAAAACCGAATCGTAAACAAGCATCATGTACGCAGAACCGGCGAACACGAGGACGTTGAGCAGAAGGCTCGCCGCGCCGACAAGGATCAGATTACCCCGGTAACGTCGCAGAAAAAGATGCAAAAACTGACGATCCACGAGCACTCGCCCCCCCGGTTGAACCAGCGCTAGACCAACCGATTTCACCCCGCAAGCGCCATCGGCGAGCGTGACAAAAGGTTAACATCCAACCTGGCAGGTGGTTTAGTACGTTGTGTGTTGCGTCAATGTTGCAAGTTCCAGTTTTATTGGCGCTATTTCCGATATTTAGGCGTTCTCTGCGAAGTCCCCATGGGGCAGGGCGCGTGCATCTGCGATCATGATTTCGCACCAGACGCCCTTGGGATCGAAATTCAGTTCGACCGCTTCGAGCCCGGGTTGCCGCATCAGCAGGCGCGTGCCGATTCCTTCGCGCGCGGGCGGGCGCACCGGCGGGCCGCCGCTTTCCTTCCACAGGATGTAGAGACTGCGCCCGTCAACCGCGACGAACCAACTGATGTCCACCCGCCCGGTATCGCGCGAGAGCGCGCCGTGCTTGATGGCGTTGGTGGCCAGTTCGTGCAGCGCCATGATCAGCGGGATGCAGCTTTCATCGGGCAGCACGCAAGGATCGCCGCGCAAGTGGATGCGCTGCGCGCCGTCGAACGGTTGGATGGTCCGCTCGATCAGTTCGGGTAGGCGCCCTTCGGCCTCGGTGCCGATGCGCAGCAGGTCGCTGGCGCGGGCAAGGCTGTCGAGCCGGGTGGAGAATTCGCGGAAGAAATCGAGCGGGCTTTCCGCCTTCGGCCCGCGCGAGGCGAGCGCCTGGATGATCGCCAGCATATTGCGCACGCGGTGGCGCAGTTCGCGGTTGAAGCCTTCCTGCTGGCGGTTTGCCGCATCGAGCCGGCGCACCGCATCGCGCAGCAACGTGCCCATGTACACGATCATCGAGGCGGACAGCGCGAACAGCAGGAAAAAGATGACCCGCGCCGAGTTCACTTCGTGGAACCACGCGCCGCCGCCGAACAGGCGCTGTGCGGTAAAGGCGGCGATCAGCGCGAAGCCCAGCGCATAGCCGGTATCGAGGACAAGCGAGGCGACGAGCAGCGTGGGCCAGTAGGTGAGGAAGGGCAGGCCAAGCCCGCCATCGTCGAACAGCGCGCGCATGACAGTTGGCACGGCAAGAAGGACCGCCATCCAGCCGAGTTGCTCCAGCATGGTGCGCTGACGCGTCACCAGCCTGCGCACCGCGGGCGTCTTGTCCATTGTATTCCCTTCCGTGCGCCCATGGGATCCGTCACGACCCCTCCGGTTCTATCCGGTTCGGGCGTACTTAGGAAGGTGAGGGGCCTATTGCCATGCAAAACTTAGGAAAGGATGCTTACCGGATTGCCAAGCGCTGTGATGACCGGCGCGTTAAGCGTGAATGCACGCGGATGCCGTAGGGGCATGGGCTCGCTGCGCCACCCCGAAGGCCATTCGCGGGAAATCAGGCGGCGAAGGATGCCAGCGTGGGGCGCGGCGGCGCGAGGCGCAGCGCGTCGGCCAGATCGATCACGGTGGCGATGGCACGCGCTTCGTCGTCGGTGAGGCCGGCGAAATCGGGGAGGAAGGCGCGGCATGCCTGCAGCAGGTTGCCCGGGCCGCGTTCGAGTTCAGACCGGTAGTGCGCGAGCGAGGTGCAGCCGTCGATCTCTGCCCATAGCACCCCGCTGGGAGAGGGGCGTTCATGGAACGACCACAGCGCCTGAATGGCCCGCTCCACCGCCATGCGAGCCTGATCGCCCACGGCATCGCCCGAGGCGCGGGCCTTGAGCTTTTGGCGATAGCGTCGCTGGCGTTCGGCGTTGGTCATGGCCATGCGTCGGATTTACCCGGCCGGGCGCCCGTCAGGCAATCCGGTACCATCCTGTTACGTAACCATCCTTATGCCGGCCGCGTGGAAAGATCGGCCGCGACAAAATTGCGGCCGACTTGACCTGCGTCAAAGTCGTATGTGTTGCATACAAATATGAGTCCTCCTGAACGCTCGTCCGGCGAGCCGTCAGTCAGGAGAGAGGCACAACCGATGGTATCCGAAAGCTCCCGCGCGCTGCGTCGCGCGATTCCCGGCACCGCGCTGTTCGACGGCGATCTCGCCGCCAAGGGCTTCGAGCTGAACGCGATGTGCTTTTCCTTCAACGAGGAAGCCAACCGCAAGGCCTTTCTGGCCGACGAGGACGCCTATTGCGCCAGGTTCCGGCTGACCCCCGAACAGCGCAAGGCCGTGGCCGACCGCGATGTGCTGGCCATGCTGAACGCGGGCGGCAACGTCTATTACCTTGCCAAGCTGGCGGGAATCTTTGGCCTGAACGTGCAGGACCTGGGGTCGATGCAGACGGGCAAGCCGTTGCAGGATTTCAAGGACTTCCTTGTTGCGCAGCGCGCCAATATCGACCCGGCGATCGCCGGGCTCCATGTCAGCCGGGAGATTGCATGATGGCCGAGATCGTCGGAGCCTATTTCACCAGCCACGTCCCCGCCATCGGCGGCGCCATTGCGCGGGGCGACCAGCAATCGGACTACTGGAAGCCGTTTTTCGATGGCTTCCCTTCGGTGCGCAAATGGATCGAGGAAGTGAAGCCGGACGTCGCGGTGGTGTTCAGCAACGACCATGGGCTGAATTTCTTCCTCGATGCGATGCCCACGTTCGCGGTGGGCGCGGCGGCGACTTATGAAAACGCCGACGAGGGCTGGGGCCTGCCGGTGTACAATCCGTTTCAGGGTCACCCGGAACTGTCGTGGCACGTGATCGACGAGCTGATCGGCTCGGAATTCGATGTGACGACCTGCCAGAAGATGCTGGTGGACCATGCCGTGTCGATCCCGTTCGAACTGGCCTATCCCGATCAGGAGGCGTGGCCGGTGAAGCTGCTGCCGATCTCGATCAACACAGTGCAGTTCCCGCTGCCCAGCCCCAAGCGCTGCCTCGCGCTGGGCCGCGCGGTGAACCGGGCGCTGCGGTCATGGAAGGGGGCCGAGCGCATCCTGATCGTGGGCACGGGCGGCCTTTCGCACCAGCTGGAGGGTGAGCGCGCGGGCTTCATGAACCCGGACTACGACAAGTTCTGCCTCGACAACCTTGCCGCCAACCCCGATGCGCTGACCGGCCATTCGGTGGAAGAAGTGGCCGAGCTTGCGGGCACGCAAGGGGTGGAAATCCTCAACTGGATCGCCGCGCGCGGTGCGCTGGGTGACATCAGCCTCGCCGAAGTGACGCGGAACTATCACATCCCGATCAGCAACACCGCCGCCGCCAGCCTGGTGCTGGAGCCGGCCTGATCGCGGCAAAGCCTGAAAAAAGGGGCGTGCCACGCGGGTGGCACGCCCCTTTTTCGTGCGCCTTGCGCCTTGCTTACTCGCCGGGGTCGTTGACGGCCAGCAGCGCAAGTTCGGTGCGGTTGTCGATGCCCAGCTTCTGGTAGATGGCGTGGAGGTACACCTTGACGGTGCCTTCGCCGATGTTCAGTTCCTGCCCGATATCGCGGTTGCGCATGCCGCGCGCGACGAGGCGGGCGATGCGGCGTTCGCGCGGGTTCAGGCGTTCGAGCGGGCCACTGCCTTCGGGGTTGAGCGACAGGTCCAGCGCGCGCTGGAGGAACTGCGGC
>JBDLVU010000160.1:0-6113 GCA_039804665.1 Pseudomonadota bacterium
ACCGCAACCTGATCCCGCTTGCCCAATGCCGCCTCGACCGCAACCTTGATCAGGTGGGTGGCACCGGCGGTCGACTGGCCCGTGCGGCCTTTGGGGTCTGCCCCTGCAACATTGAAATAGCGCAGGGCACAGAAGTTCATCAGATGCGCCGCCGCCACGTCCCGCAGCATATATTCTGTCATCAGCTTCGACATCCCATAGGGATTGATCGGCCGCGTCGGATCGTCTTCGCGGGCGGGCACCCGTTCCGGCGTGCCATAGGTCGCGGCGGTGGAGCTGAAGATGAAGTGCTTCACGCCGCCCTTCACCGCCGCCTCGATCAGCGCGCGGCTCTTGGCGGTGTTGTTGTGATAGTACTTCAGCGGGTTCTCGACCGATTCGGGCACGATGATCGACCCGGCGAAGTGCATGATCGCGCCGATGCCCTGTTCGGCGATGATCCGCGCCACCAGCGCGCCATCCTCGATATCGCCTTCATACAGCGGCACCCCATCCGGAATGGCAAAGCGAAAGCCGGTGGTCAGGTTGTCGATCACCGCCACCTTCCAGCCGGCATCCTTCAGCGCCAGCACGGCGTGGCTGCCGATATACCCGGCGCCGCCGGTCACGAGAACGGGAACCTTGCTGCCCATGCGAATCACCCCAATTGCCGTAGTCCCTTCGCACTAGCAGCATACGCCGCGCAGGGAATCCCCCGTAGTTCCGTTCAGGAGGGTGACAGGCCGCGCGGCCTAGCGCATCGCGGGGATCACCGCATATCGGCCGGAAAGGCGTCACACACATGAATCGGGTCCGCATCCTCCTTCCCATCGCCCTGCTGGCAGGCACGCCGGCGCTGGCACAGTCGATGTCCGGTTGGGGGCATGATTCGTGGGGCCATGATTCCTGGGGCCGGGAAAGCTGGCGCGGCGATTCCCGCGGCGAACGCACCCACGCGCAGCCATCGAAGAAGATCGATGTCGAAACCTTCCGCGCCACCGATGCCGCGTCGCTGCTGGGCAAGGGGCGCATCGTCGTTTCCGCCGCGCAAGGAGCGGAAGCCGAATGGAAGCTGCCCGTTTATGAAGCCGCGGTGATCGATGAACTCGCCCGCCACGGCTATGACACCGCCAACGCGGCCGATCCGGCGCAAGTGGTGCAGGTGGCGGTCAGCCACGATACCGTCGTACCCGAAGAAGCCCCGCACAAGCCCGTATCGGGCGCGATGAGCACCACCATCAGCAATCGCGGCACCGGCTTCGGCATGGCGCTGGCCATCGATCTGACCAAGCCGGCCAAGGCGATCGTGTCCACCCGCCTCGACGTGCGCATCCGCGACAAGGCGACCAATCGCGTGCTTTGGGAAGGCCATGCGCAAGGCCAGTCGCGTGAAGATGACGCCGGGCTGGACAACGGCGCCGTCGCCGCCCGGCTCGCCGCCGCGCTGTTTGCAAAGTTTCCCGAAGGCCAGAGCGTGACCCCGCTCGAATCCGGCCCGCTCGACGGCCCTCCCCCGGCGCCGCCGGCAGACGAGTGAACTTAACCTATGCCATTGCGGGGCGGGCCTGCCGCGGCGCATAAGGCGGCGATGCGTCACCTGATCCTCCCGCTCGCGCTGATCGCTGCGCCCGCGCTGGCCGCCCCGGTGGAAGTCACCCGCTTCCACACGCCCGAATCGATCCTCGGCGTCACGCAAGGCGCCGCCGCAGTCGTGGCGGCCGAGGGCATGGACCCGCAAAGCCTCGAAACCCGCAGCTGGGTTACCGCCGTGCAACACGAAGTCGCCGCGCTCTGCCTTGGCGCGGCCACGCCGGGCGCGGCGGACCGTACCGTCGAAGTCCGCGTCGACCGTCAAACCAGTCGCAGCGAGCGCACGCGCAACCCGGTGTCGGTCGGCGTTGGCGGATCGACCGGCGGCTGGCACAGTGGCGTCGGCCTTGGCGTCGGCTTCAGCTTCGGCGGCGGGCCCAAGGAACGCGTCTTCACCCGCCTGTCGGTGACGATCCGGGACCGCGCGACCGGCCGCGCGCTGTGGGAAGGCCGCGCCGAAAACACCGAAAACGCCAAGGACAAGCGCGCCGGCGTGGATATCGCTGCCCCCCGTCTTGCCCATGCGCTCTTCGCGGGCTTCCCCGGCAAGTCGGGCGAGACTATCGTGGTCAAATGACCATCTCAATCGACGCCGCCTTTGACAGCGGCAACATCGAAGTCCTGTCCATCGACGGCGAAACCGCCACCTTGCGCATCCGCAAGGATCACCAGTCGGACTTCTTCCAGTGGTTCCACTTCCGCGTGGCGGGCGCGGCGGGCAAGGCGCTCACGCTGCGCATCACCGGGCTTGGCGCCTCTGCCTATCCCGATGGCTGGCCCGGCTATCGCGCCGCAGTTTCGGAAGACCGCGAATTCTGGGGGCGCGCCGAAACCGCCTATGACCGGGCCGAAGAGGGCGGCACCCTGACCATCCGCCACACGCCCGATTCCGGCGTGTGCTTCTTCGCCTATTTCGCGCCTTATTCGATGGAGCGGCACCACGATCTGGTGGCGCAAGTCGCGCAAGATCAGGGCGTCAGTCACCGCGTGCTGGGCCACAGTCTCGATGGCCAGCCGATCGACTGCCTGACCTTGGGCGAAGGCCCGCTTCAGGTGTGGCTTTATGCCCGGCAGCATCCGGGCGAATCGATGGCCGAATGGTGGATGGAAGGCGCGCTGGACCTGCTGACCGATCCCGCCGACCCGCACGGGCGGGCGCTGCGCCAGCGCTGCACCTTCCATGTCGTGCCCAATGCCAACCCGGACGGGTCGTGCCGGGGGCACCTGCGCACCAATGCGGCGGGCGTGAACCTCAACCGCGAATGGCACGAACCCACCGCCGACCGTTCGCCCGAAGTGCTCGCCATCCGCAACGCGATGGATACGACCGGCGTCCACTTCGCGATGGACGTCCACGGCGACGAAGCCATCCCGCACGTGTTCCTTGCCGGGTTCGAGGGCATTCCTTCATGGACCGAGGAACAGGGCGCGGCCTATCGCCGTTATCGCGCGATCCTTGAACGCCGGACCCCGGATTTCCAGACCCGGCGCGGCTATCCCGAGGCGCGGCCGGGTAGCGCCAACCTCAAGATGTCCACCAATCAGGTCGCCGAACGCTTTGGCGCGGTGGCGATGACGCTGGAAATGCCGTTCAAGGACAACGACGACCTGCCCTGCGCCGCGCAAGGATGGAGCCCGGAACGCAGCAAACTGCTGGCAAGGGACTGCCTGGCGGCGCTGCATGAATGGCTGGTGGAACGAGATCGACCTAAACCGACCTAAGGGGGGTCTAACCCGGTCTGGCCCGATCTGCGGGCTCTTTACCGCGCGTTAACGCGGGGCAGCGCATGAACCGCATCATGATGGCTCATGCGCTCCGCCTCGTCGCCCTTCCGGTCCTGCCGCTTGCCGAACTGGCGCGCGTTTCGATCGTGCTCGGCTGCACGCTCAGCCTGATGCTGGCGGGCAAGGCCCTGCCGTTCTGATCCGCATCAGGGATTATCCTTAGCCCCGCCCACACCCGCCTTGCAGGGCTGCATGGTTAATCCGTCCCGCTGAGGCCGGCCCGCTTGCCGGCGCACACGGCGTGGAATCGGGACCCGAATGGCAAGAAAACCGCAAGGCGGCACAAGCAGGAGCGCGGCGAAAGTCAGCACCAGCCGCAAGCGCTCCAGCACCAAGGCCTCCGCCATCCCCGCCGGCGCCCGTTCGCTGGGGATCGACGACCTGATCGGCGAATTTTCCAGCGCCCCCGCGGTGCCCGCGCCCGAAGCGGACCTTGACGCCCTGCTCGATTCGCTGATCGCCCCGCCCGAAGCGCCTGCCGAAACCGACCTCGACGCGCTGCTGGCCGATCTTGCCGAACCCGAACCGCCATCCGAACCACCCGCCGAAGACAGCGCATTTGACGACCTTCTGGCCGAACTCGCCCCCATCAGCGAAGCGGAGGCCGCGCCTGCGGAACCAGCGTCGGATATCGATGCCTTGCCGGATGATCCGGCCACGCCCGCCAGCGGCGCACCCGACGATCTCGACGCCCTGCTCGAAGACCTTGCCACCCCGCCTGCCGACGATTTCGACGCGCTTCTCGATGCCGTGGTCGAAACCGCGCCTCCGCCGCCCGCTGTCGATCCGCTAGACGATCTGATCGGCGAACTCGATGAACCAGCCCCACCAGTAAGGGCGCCGGCCCGCGAATCCATCGACGATCTGGTGGCGGACGCACCGCCCGACGAAGACGGCATCGAACCCGCCGACGACGCCATCGCGGATGCCGCACCAGCCGCTCCCCCACCGCGCAAGGCGCGCAAGCTGCCCCGCCCGAGCTTGCCGCGCCTCCCCCGGCTGGTGCTGGCCGGCGGGCTGGCCACGCTGTTCGTGGTCTCGAACGGCGTGTCCTACACGCTCGGCGCGCGCACCCGGCCACCGGCGCCGCCGCCCGTGGTGATCCATGCCAAACCCGCCGAGGGGCTGGACCGTTTCGTGGGCGAAGGGCTCGATTTCCGCATCGACGACAAGACCTTCTTCGAAGACGACATCTTCCGCGCCGCCGTGGACGAACTGGTCGGCGGCCCCGATGTGCAGGGCCGGCTCGCAGAAATGATGCCCCGGATGCGCGCCGATGGCCCCATCCGCCGTGGCGGCGCGCGCATCCGGGTGCGCGCCTGCAACCCGCAGGCCTGCGGGCAGGACAATTTCGTGGTGGAATACGATACCGCCAACAAGCAGGTGTCGGCCTGCTTCACGCAGCCCTACGTCGATCCCGAAACCGGCGAACCGACCCGCGCCACGTCATGGCTTTACGACGAAAAGGGTTCGCGCGAGGTGCCCGCCTGCGAAGGATATCCGCACCCGACCGGCCCCGTGGCACTGCCACCGGGCGAAGGCGTGCCAGCCGCTGCTTCAGAAGCAGCCGCAGAGGAGGCCGAAGCCGAACCCGCCGACATCGTGATCCATGGCCCCGATGCCCCCGGCGCCACGCAGACCCTTGCCGAACGGATTCATGCCCAACTCGCCAGCCGCCGCCGCGCGCGGGGCGGAGGCGACCGCCCGGAACCGGCGGAAGAGTAAATACCGCGCCGGATCAGAGGATTTCGAGCACCTTTTCCTTTGGCCTGCACAACCGCACGCCCTTGTCGGTTTCCACCAGAGGCCGTTCGATCAGCTTGGGCTCGGCCGCCATGGCCGCCAGCACCACGGCGTTGTCCGCCTGCGAAAGCCCGCGGTCCTCGGCATCAGTGCCGCGCAGGCGCAGGCCCTGCTGCGGGGTGATCCCGGCGTCACGATAAAGCTGCGCCAGCTTTTCGGCCGAAGGCGGCGTCTTCAGGTATTCGACCACGGTCACATCCGCGCCCGCTTCCTGCAACATCGCCAGCGTGTTGCGCGATGTGCCGCAAGAGGGGTTGTGCCAGATCGTCGCCTTCATCGCGGGTGTCCTTCAAAGTCCGGGTGTGGTGGATGTGGCAGGGGCGGCCACGGGAATGCCGCGTTCTTCACCGCGCATGATCCGCCCCGCGCGCTGCACCGCGCGCACCAGCCGGGGATGCACGCCGCAGCGGCAGATGTTGGTCAGGCTGGCGGCGATGTCGCCGTCGGTGGGGCTGACGTTGCGCGCCAGCAGCGCGGCAGCGGCCATCACCAGCCCCGGCGTGCAGAACCCGCACTGGATCGCCTGTTCGGCCACCAGCGCCTGCTGCACCGGATGGCTGCGATCGGGCGAGAGCCCTTCGATCGTGGTCACGTTGCGCCCTTCGGCCTCGCCCAGCGAGAGCGTGCACGATGGCATCGCCTGTCCGTCCACAATCACCAGACACGCGCCGCATTCGCCCGTGCCGCAGCCATACTTTGCGCCGGTGAGGTTCGCGGCATCGCGCAGCGCCCACAGCAGGGGCGTGTCTTCCTCAAGCCGGAATTCGAGCGGCTGGTTGTTGACGGTCAGGCGGGCCATGCTGCCGCCCGCTGTATCGTGCCGCGCAGCGCAGGGAAACCCGTTTCGCCTAATCGCGCCAGCTGCGGTCGATCCGGTCGATCCGGCGCACCCATGCGGCAAAATCGCCCACGCCGGGGCCACCGCCGGGCGGGGTTGCTTCGCGCAAATCGCGCTG
>JBDLVU010000161.1:0-5996 GCA_039804665.1 Pseudomonadota bacterium
CGGTTCTGGCAAACTACCTGCTGGCCGCGCTCGGCGGCACGCTGTGGTATTTCCAGTTCTTCTTCTACACGATGGGCGAAAGCCAGATGGGCAAGTACGGCTTTTCATCGTGGACGCTGCACATGGCCTCGATCATCCTGTTCTCCACGCTGTGGGGCTTTGCGCTGAAGGAATGGAAGGGAGCATCGGTGCGTACGCGCGCGCTGGTGTGGACGGGTATCGGCCTTCTGGTCGGCTCCACGGTGGTGATCGGCGCGGGCAACATGCTGAGCGCTGCGGCTGGTTGACGCCCCTTCTCTTCCCCGCAATCTTCCCTGTCGGCCGCGCAGCAAATGATGGATTTTGTTCATCCTTGCTTGCATAAGCGCGGCCGGCCGGGGCATCCCCGGCGCACAAGGGGGTCCACACGGAATGCATGCCGCCGAGCGTGAAAGGCTGATCATCGAGGCGATGCGCCCGACCGGCTTTGTCAGCTATCGCGATCTGGAAGGGCTGCTGGACGCCTCGCCCGCCACCATCCGCCGCGATTTGTCGCGGCTCGAAGGCCACGGCCATATCGTGCGCGTTCACGGCGGTGCCCGCCTTTCCGAAAACGACGAGAAGCCGCAGGGGCCGGCGCAAACGCTGCTCGGCACCCCGTTCGACCAGTCGATCACCGAAAACCTTGGCGCAAAGCAGGCCATCGGCCGCGTCGCAGCCGCGCGCTGCCAACCCGGCGAAGGCATCATGATCGATGGCGGCACCACCACGTTGCAGATGTGCCCGCACCTTGCCGGGCTTGACCTTCAGGTGCTCACCAATTCCCTGCACATCGTGAACGCGCTGTTGCCGCAGGCCGGCACGCGCATCCTGCTGCCTTCGGGCACGCTGTTTCGTGAACAGAACATCATCCTTGCCCCGGCGGGAGAGGAATCGATGCCGCGCTTCCATGCGCCCAAGCTGTTCATGGGCGCGGCCAGCGTCGGCGCGCACGGGGTGATGCAGGCCGACGTGGTGCTGGTCGCTGCCGAGCGCCGCCTGATCGACCGCGCCGAGGAACTGATCCTGCTGGTCGATTCCTCGAAGTTCGAGAACCGGTCCGGCACCATCGTGTGCGAACTGGACGAGGTGGACACCATCATCACCGACGCCGGCATTCCGGACAGCATGGCAAAGGCCATCCGCGACGCCGGCGTCAATCTGGTGATCGCGGACTAGGCCGGAAGCGCGTTCGCCCGCGCGATCGCCCCCAGCACCGCCGCGCTCGGCTTCGCCTTGCGTTCAAACGTGACGGGATCGAAGCTGGCCAGCCCGAAGTGCGGCTTGTAGCCAAAGATCCATTCGAAGTTGTCGACCAGCGACCAGTGGCAATAGCCCAGCACCGGCACGCCATCGGCCATCGCCGCGCGCAGGCCCGCCAGCGCTTCGGGGATCAGGCGCGCGCGCACCGTGTCGTCGTCGGTCCCCACGCCGTGTTCGGACACAAGGATCGGTACACCCGTCTGCGCATGGGCATAACGCACCGCACCGCCCAGCGACGGCGCCCAGACTTCGGTGCCCGACCAGTTGGTGATGGAGCCTGCGGGCGCGGGCAGCTTGCCCTTGTCGTCCCACAGCGCGCGCTCATAGTTCTGCACGCCCAGAAAATCGTCGCCCCGGGCAATGCGCAGCCATTCGCCGTACATCTCCTCGCGCATGCAGTCGCGGATGGAATTGCGGCCCACCGCCTGATCGTCCAGCATGGCCAGCGACAGCCCCACGGGCAGGCTGCCGCGCGCGGCCTTGATCGCCGCCCGGGCCACCGCGTGCCCCTTTTGCAGCCCTGCCTGCAAAGCCGGAACGTCGTCGACCCCGGCCACGTTGGCGCAGACGAACTTGGGCACGCCAAGCCGCCGCGCGGCGGTTTCCAGCGTCAGCTTCTGAACGTCCCACACCTGCTGCGGCAAAAGCATGCGGAGCACGAGCAGGATGTTGGGCTCGTTGAAGGTGATCGCGGCGTGCATGCCATCGGCCAGCGCGCGCGCGGCGCGATCGGCAAAACGGCCGAACAGGTCGGGGGCATCCGGGTTGGTCCACCCGCCTTCGGCGCTGAACCAGCGCGGCGCGGTATAGTGGTTGAAGGTCACGACCGGCTCAAGCCCGCGTGCATGACAGCCTGCGATCACGCGGGCGTAATGATCGATCATCGCCAGCGAGAACCGGCCCTTCTCCGGCTCGATCCGCGCCCATTCGATGCCGAAGCGATAAGTGTTGAGGCCGATCGACTGCGCCAGATCAAGGTCGCGCTCCCACATCAGGAAGCTGTTCGCCGCATCGCCCGAAGGCTGCGTAAAAATCGTCGGCGTCTGGTTTTCGATGAACCACAGGTCCGAAGTGGTGTTGTTGCCCTCGATCTGGTGCGGCGCGGTGGAAGCGCCCCACAGGAAGCCCTTGGGAAACGCGCGATCGACCGGCTTCATCGCCTTGCGCGCCAGCGCGGGTGCGGCGGCAAGCGTGGAACCGGCGGCGATGCCGGAAAGAACGGTGCGGCGGTCAAGCATGGACTTCTCCCGAAACCGGATCCTGCGCGATCGTGCGCAGGTCCTTTCGTGCGGCGCTATCCCGACTGGTCCATTCGCGTAAAATAGTGATTGTTGGGGTATGAATAGCGTCAGGCTATGGGCTGCCCAAGCGCCTCCAGCAGCATCGCCGCCAGCGGGGACAGCGGAACATCTCGCAACCGTCGCACGCCGACGCTGCGTTCAAAGCGCGCTTCCTCGATCTCGATGGCGCGCAGCACGCCGGTGGAAAGTTCAGCGGCGGCCACCTGCCGTGGCAGGATCGTCACGCGGGTGGTGGTGCGCACGATCGCCTTGGTCGTCAGCAGCGAATCGCAGCGGATCGGATCGACCGGCACCGGCACCTGCCCCGCCACGAACAGCGCATCCACCTGCCGCCGAAACGCGCCCTGCGCCTCGGGCAGGACCCAGCGCGCATCGGGCAGTTCGCGCAGCGACAACCGCACCGGCAGCGCGTCGTTGCGCCGGCCCACGATCAGCGCGAAAGGATCGCGGGTAAAGGTGTGCTCGGCAATGTCGTCGGGCGGCGTCTCGATTTCGGCGGTCACGAACGCCAGTTCGATTTCCCCGCGCCGCAGCATGGACACGAGGTCGCGGTCGGGCCGCTCCACCACGTTCAGCGCGAAGCGGCCTTGCCGCCGCTCCATCAGCTCGATCGCGCCGGGCAGCAGGCTGACCAATGCGCCGGGCGTGCCGCCAATGCGCAAGGGCCCTTCAATTCCGGCCTGTGCCATCTGCACTTCGCGCGATGCCTGGAGCAGCAGCGCTTCCAGCCCTTGCGCACGGCGCTGCAATGCGCGGCCTTCGGCGGTCAGCTGGATGCCGCCGCGCGTGCGGTGGAACAGCACCACGCCCAACCGCGCCTCAAGCTGCGCGATCGTGTTGGAGACAGATGGCTGGGAAATATTCAGCGCGCGGGCCGCGCCGCTGATCGATCCGGCGGTGCAAACCGCGCCAAAGGTGCGCAAGGCGCGGGGATCGATGGACCGTTCGTTCATGGAACGGGGATAAGGCTTGCCGGGCCGCCGCTCAAGTGCGGCGACCCGGCAAGCCTGAAATCAGCGTGCCGACTGCTGCAGATAGGCAATCAAATCGGCGCGATCCTGCGCGCTGGGGATGCCGGCAAACGGCATGCGCGTACCGGGCACGTACTTCATCGGCGCGGTCAGGAAGCCATCGAGCGTGGCGGGGTTCCACGTCACGGCCTTACTCTTCATCGCGGGCGAATAGGCGAAGTTGGGCATGGAGCCAGACTTGCGACCGACGATACCCTTGAGCGAGGGACCGAGCAGCGTCTTGCCGGTGTTCAAATCGTGGCAGGCGGCGCAACGCGCGAACACGGTCTTGCCGTGGGCGGCATCGGGGCCTGCGGCCGATGCGGTGGTGGCAACGGCACCGATTGCGGCCAGGGCCGCGGCACTAATCATCAAACCGGCAAACTTCATGGATAACTCCCCTGACTTTCGCTGCCTTCATACAGCTTCCAGCCTGTCCGTCAGCTTAATGGCTCACCCTTGTTGGGCGGCCGAGAGATAGACCTTCATCAGCAGGCGGTAGAGTTCCGCCTTCTCCTGCGCAGACAGGCATTCGGTGAGGCTGCCTTCGCTGGAGGCTATCATCCGGCGCGATTCCGCCAGGACCAGTTCGCCTTCGGCGGTGATCCACAGCCCGCCCGCGCGCCGATCCAGCTTCGACGGTTCGTTCACCAGAAAGCCGTTGCGCGTCAGGTTGCGCACGAACTGGTGCACGGTAGGCCGCTCGATCTTGAAGAAGCGCGAAAGGTCGGTCTGCTTCACGCCCGGGTTGGCATTGACCAGCCACAGGATCGCCACCTGCTTGGGCGTGACTTTCAACGATTCCAGCAGGCGTTCCAGCCGCGTCACGAACAGCGTGTTGGCGGTGCCGATGTGCAGGCCGAGCACGCCATCGAGCCCGTCGAGCACCAGCTCGGGCGTCACCGCCTGCCGTGTCATCAATTCGGTCGTCATTGCACCCCCGGCCCGCCTTCGGACAAAACAACATTGCCGCTCGGACCAACCCTCGCGCGCCTTAACAGCGTTTCCTTAGGCAGGCGAACAATCCAAAGCAAAGCCTTTTAGATATTGCTCGCAAAGGGAAATGGCCCGTTTCGCACTTCGAAACTGCGTCTCAGGCGGCAACCGGAGCCGTCGTCAGGCCCAGTTCGGGAATGCCCACAGACCGGCGCCCGCCATAATCGGTGCGCACCACGATCAGCCCGCTGCGCTCCAGATGATCGAGCAGGCGACGGATACGCCCCGGCGAACGCGTGCCATAAATCACCGCCAGCTGGTCGTCGTCCGGGCAGGCGGTGCCTTCGGTGGCGGCCACCGCAAGCGTCAGGAACGGTGCGAGAAGATCGTCGGGAACGTCGCGCGCGATGCGCAGCACGTCGCGCCAGCGCACGTCGCTTTCATCGGGAATGCCCGCTACCGCCATGGCGAAACGACGGCGGAACACGGCAAGATCGATCCCGGTGTTGGCAATCCGCGCCATGCGGCAACGCACGGTGAAATCCTGGAAAAGCTGCGCCGCCTGTTGAAAGGTGCAGTCCGGTTCGGCCACCATCTCGGTGAGGATTTCCGCCACCTGCGCAGCGGTTTCCTCCTGCTGGAACAGGCTCGGCTCGGCGGGCGGATCGACCTGTTCGGACACCGGCACCGTGCCTTCGATCTGTTCGAGCAGTTCGTCGGCTTCCACCACCAGCGGCTCCGGCTCGGCCCGGCGCACCGGCTCCATCGCCAGCGGCTCTGCCATCAGCAGCGATTCCATGTCCGATCCGGCGGCGGTGGGCATCGGCATCAGCCCCTGCACCACGTTGCGCGCCCGGGTGCGCACATCGGCAATCTGCACGCCCACCGGGCGGCGGGCGATGGCGGGGCCAAGGCCAAGGAAATGCCCGCGCGCCAGATCGCGGATCTGCTCGGCCTGCCGCCGCTCCATGCCCAGCAGGTCGGCCGCGCGCGCCATGTCGATGTCCAGAAAGGTGCGGCCCATCAGGAAGTTGCTGGCCTCGGCCGCCACGTTCTTGGCCAGCTTGGCCAGACGCTGCGTGGCGATCACCCCGGCCAGCCCGCGCTTTCGCCCCCGGCACATCAGGTTGGTCATCGCGCCAAGGCTGAGCCGGCGCACTTCGTCGGATACGTCGCCGGCGGCGGCAGGCGCGAACATCTGCGCCTCGTCCACCACCACCAGCACGGGATACCATTCATCGCGCGGGGCATCGAACAGCGTGTTGAGGAACACGGCGGCGCAGCGCATCTGCGCTTCCAGTTCCAGCCCGTCCAGCGCCAGCACAACCGACGCGCGATGCGTACGGATGCGCGCGGCAAGCTTGGCGATCTCGGCCTGATCATAGGCTGCGCCATCCACCACCACGTGGCCGAACGGTTCGGCCAGCGTCACGAAATCGCCCTCGGGGTCGATCACCACCTGTTGCAC
>JBDLVU010000162.1:0-5995 GCA_039804665.1 Pseudomonadota bacterium
TTCACCCCTTCACCGCCACCAGCCACTTCACGGTGACCGGCGTGCTTGCGGTGATGAGCTTTGCGATCGTGCTGATCGTCGGCTTTGCCAAGCACAAGCTGCACTTCTTCTCGCTGTTCGTGCCGCACGGTACGCCGGTTCTGATGATCCCGATCATTTTCCCGATCGAGCTGATCTCGTTCATGGTGCGTCCGTTCTCGCTCGGCCTGCGTCTGTTCGTCGCGATGATGGCCGGCCACGTCCTGCTGGAAGTGCTGTCGGGCTTCGTGATCTCGGGCACCAATGCCGGCGCGCTGACCTTCGGCATCGCCGCGCTGCCCAGCTTCCTGCTGATGATCGGCATCTGCGCGCTTGAACTGCTCGTGGCCGGCATCCAGGCTTACGTGTTTGCCTTGCTTACCTGCGTCTATCTGAACGACGCGGAAAACCTTCACTGATCATTCCAACCATTCCACTTCGGATCTGAGAAAAGGGAGTTTTTATCATGGACGCACAGAGCGCAAAGCTTCTCGGCGCTGGTCTCGCTGCCATCGGCGCCGGTCTGGCCTCGCTGGGCGTGGGCAACGTCTTCGCCAAGTTCCTCGAAGGCGCGCTGCGTAACCCCGGCGCTGCCGACGGCCAGCAGGGCCGCCTGTTCATCGGCTTCGCGGCCGCCGAACTTCTGGGCCTGCTTTCGTTCGTCGTGGCGATGATCCTGATCTTCGTCGCCTGAACGAACGGCCCGGATAAACGGGCCGACTACTGTTGATGATACGGCCGGGGCCCGCATGTTTTGCGGTCCCGGCCGCAAGAAGCGCGGACCAACGCGATGCCTCAGATAGCACAGCTTGCCACCACCTATTCCAGTCAGGTCTTCTGGCTGCTGGTGTGCTTCGGCCTGGTCTTCTTCGTGGTCGGCCTCGGGCTCCTGCCCAAGGTTACCGGGACGGTTGACCTGCGCGACAAGCAGATCGCCGACGACCTTGCCGCGGCGGAAGCCGCCCGGGCCGCCGCCGATGCCGAAGAAGAGGCATGGCGCGTCACCGCCAACCAGCAGCGTGCCCAGGCCCAGGCGTTGATCGCCTCGGCCAAGGGTGACGCCGCCAAGTCCACCGAAGCGGCGCTTGGCGCGGCTTCGGCCCGGATCGACGAAACCGTTGCCGCTGCCGAAGCGCGTATCGGTTCGGCCCGCGCCGCCGCGCTGGGTGAGATCGAAGGCGTGGCCGCACAGGCCGCGCAAGACATCGCCAGCCGCCTTGCCGGCCTGACGGTTTCGGCCGAACAGGCGCAGGGCGCGGTCAAGGGAGTGCTCGCCAATGGCTAACGCCACCACCACGACCGCAACCGTCGAACAGCCGCACGGCGGAGCGCACGAAGTCGAACCCGCCGCGCTGGGTCTGAACCCCGGCATGTGGGTTGCCGCCGCGATGCTCGTGTTCCTGATCATTCTGGTGATCAAGAAGGTTCCGGCCGCGATCACCGGGGGTCTGGACAACCAGATTGCCGCGATCCGCAAGCAGCTGGAAGAAGCCAAGGTGCTCCGCGCCGAAGCCGAAAAGCTGCGCGCCGAATACGCCACCAAGATCGCCAACGCCGAAAAGGACGCGGCCGCCATGCTCGATCATGCGCGCCACGAAGCCGACGCGATCGTTGCGAAGGCTGCTGCTGACGCCAAGGACGTGATTGCCCGCCGCGAGAAGATGGCCGCCGACAAGATCGCGGCTGCCGAACGCACTGCGGTGGACGATCTGCGCGCCAAGGCGGCTTCGGCTGCCACCGCTGCTGCTACCCAGCTTATCGCACAGAACCACGGTGCCGCCGCCGACAAGGCGCTGGTGGATGGTGCGATCGCAGGGCTTGTGAACTGAACGTTCGCCTGACCTGCTGAACGAAAAACCCCGCCCAACCGGCGGGGTTTTTTGTGCGAAGTTGAGAACGACCTAAGGGGGGTCTAGATCGATCTGAGCCGTTCTAACCCTGTCTGGCACGGGTCGGGCGGGCACCGGAACGAGGCTGGAAATGATGATGCGAACCCTCCTCACCCTTTTCGCACTGATGCTGGCGCTGCCTGCCAGCGCACAAGGTCCGCGTGCTCCATCGCGCCTGCCGGGGCCGCTGCCGACCCATGCCGACATCGGCTATGTCATCGCCGCCCACCCCAACGATCCGCGCAAGCTGGACCTCTATCTGCCGCCTGCCGATGGCAGGGCGCATCCGCTGGTGATCTTTACCCACGGATCGGCGTGGCTGGCCAACAACGGGCGTGATGATGCGCAGGTACTGGCTGCCGAACTCAATCCGCGCGGCTATGCCGTGGTGGGCGTGGCGGTGCGGACCAGCGGGCAGGCGCGGTTTCCGGGGCAGGTCTACGATATCAAGGCCGCGATCCGCTGGCTGCGTGCCCACGCCGCGCAGTATGCGCTTGAAGGCGGCCGGATCGGCATCGTGGGCGAAAGTTCGGGCGGCTGGACCGCCGCGATGGCCGCGCTGACGGGCGATGTGCCGCAACTGGAGGGCAGCCTTGGCAACGGCAGGCAATCCAGCGCGGTGCAGGCCGCGGTGGCGTTCTATCCGCCCACCGACTTTGCCGCGATGGACGACTGGGCGCTGGAACCGTGCCGCCCGGCCGAGCGCAACCCCTTTGGCCGCGCGGCCTGCCACGGTGCCGCTACGTCGCCCGAATCGCGGCTGGTAGGCTGTCCGCTCGCAAAGTGTCCGGCGCAGGTGCAGGCGGCCAACCCGATCCGCTATATCAGCCGCGCCGACCCGCCGATGCTGATCGTGCACGGCGGCGCCGATGCGCTGGTGCCGCATGCACAGGGGGAGGCGCTGTTTCATGCGCTGGCCCGGGGCTGCCGCACCGCCAGCTTCATCAGCCTGCCGGTGGCGGGGCATGGCAACTGGTCCGGGATGCTGACCGAGCCCCGGCTGGGCTATGGCGCCACGATCCAGTCCACCACCGAAGATTGCGGCGCGACGGTGCCCCGCCCGGTGACGATGGGCTGGGGCGTGCTGATCGAGTTCCTTGACGCGCACCTGAAACGCTGAGTTTTTCAGCGCCCGTTCGTGCCGGGCGTCGAGGTCAGGCCCGCGTGGAGCCGCGCACCACCAATCGCACCGGCACGCGGCGGGGGGAGGGAGCCTCACCGCCGATAGTGGCGATCAGGCGATCCACCAGCAGCGAGCCGGCGACCTCGAAGTCCGATTCCACCGTGGTCAGCGGCGGGGTGGACCATTGCCCGGCGCGCACGCCGTCGAAGCCGACGACGCCAACATCCTCGGGCACCTTGTAGCCGCGGCTGGTCAGTTCCTTCAGCGCGCCCAGCGCGATTTCATCGCTGACGCCGAACACGGCATCGAACTTGCGCCCGCTGTCGATCAGCGCGGCGGCGGCGCGGCGACCCTGTTCTTCACGCGGCAGGCCGCGTTCGATGCGCTGGAGGAACGGTTCCATTCCGGCATCGCGCATGGCGGCGGCATAGCCGTCATAGCGTTCCTTGAACTGGCGCTGGGGCGATGTTTCTGAGCCGATGCACACGATATCGCGATAGCCGCGCACCAGCATGTGGCGCGTGGCCAGCGTGGCCCCGGCAAGGTTGTCGCTGCGCACCCACGGGAAATCGTCGTTGGGCGCGCCCCAGCAGACCCAGCAGTTGCCTTCGGGCAGGCTGCCGAAATAGTCCCACGCGGCGGTGTTTTCGCTGGTGCCGATCACCACCATGCCATCGGCCTTGCGGCGTTCCTGGTAATGGCCCCAGAAATTTTCCGGGCTGTCCTGAAAGGCGACGAGCACTTCGTATCCGCGCGCGGCGGCGGCGGCGCAGGTGCTGCCCAAAAGCGCGAAATAGAAGGGGTTCAGGTCTTTGCGGTCCTCGCCCGGGCGGCAGATCATCACCAGCGCCAGCGTGCCGGTGCGCCCCCGGCGCAGGCGCGCGGCGTTTTCGTCCACCTGATAGTTCAGCGCGGCGGCAGCTTCGACAACCCGTTTGCGCGTGGGTTCGCTGATCGATGTATCGCCCGCCAGCGCGCGGCTGACGGTAGACTGGCTGACGCCGGCCTTTTCGGCAACGTCGAACGAGGTGACGCGCGTGATCCGCTTTTCAGGCATGGGCCGTGTTCTTCCCCCAATCGCGACCGTTCAGTGGAACGCATCCTTTGCCGCGCGCAAGGCCGCAAACGTGCCAACCGCGTCCGACGCGCCCCACCGTGCCTGCATGGCAGGATCATCGGCCCGGAGAAAGGGGTTGGTGGCGATTTCCCGGTCGAGAATTGTCGGAACGGTGGGCAGGCCGGCGGCCCGGCGCTCTGCCACCTCGGCCGCATAGGCGGCGAGCGCGGCGTTGTCGGGATCGACATGGACGGCAAACCGCGCGTTGCCGGCGGTGTATTCGTGCGCGCAGTAGATGGTGGTGGAGGCGGGCAGCGCCTTCAGCCGGGCAAGGCTGGCCCAGAACTGATCGGGCGTGCCTTCGAACATCCGCCCACAGCCGAGCGCGAACAAGGCATCGCCCACGAACGCGATGCCGGCCGCCGGCAGGTAGTACGCGACATGGCCCATCGTGTGGCCGCCGACGTCGATCACCTGCGCGTCGACGCCATCGAGCGCGACGAGATCGCCGCCCATCACGGTGCGATCGACTTCGGCAATTTTGGGCGCGTCCACTTCCGGCGCCACGACAAGGCAGCCGGTCTGCGCCTTGATCGCTTCGTTCCCGCCGGCATGATCGGGGTGCCAGTGGGTGTTCCAGATATGGGTTATGCGCCAGCCCTTCTTTGCCGCTTCGGCAAGGTAGGCCTCGGCATCCGGCGTATCGATGCACACCGTCTCGCCGCTGGCGCTATCGTGGACCAGATAGCCATAGTTGTCGGACAGGCAGGGGAACTGATGGACTTCGATGGTCATGGCGTCTCTCAACTGCGTCCCTGCGGGAAGTGGGGAATGTTGCCCGGAATGGCGACCCACGAATGCTTTGCCTGTTCCCATACCGAACGGACCGGGGCGGGGTAAGCCGGATCGGCCAGCGTGCCAACGGGAATGCCGATCACGGCGGGCTTGATCCCCGCGCGGCAAAACACGGTGGTGCCGCAAGTGGGACAGAACGCGTTGGTGAAGGTCGATCCGCTGTCGGTGGCCCGCGTGTATTCGCGCGCTTCGCCGGTGATGGAAACGTCGGCGGCGGGGTAATAGGCGACAAGGCCGAACGGCGATCCGCTGCGGCGCTGGCAGGCATGGCAATGGCACGCGACGATCTGGTCGCTTGGGCCGGGGATTTCAGCGGTAAGCTGTCCGCATTGGCAGGTGGCGCGCATGGGGCGTTGGTAGCGCAGCGTGATGGGGATGGCAAAAGCGGCCTCCTAGCGTGCCCACCACCGCCACCGCCTCCCCTGCCATTCCCCACAGCCAATTTGCGTGGATGCGCGTAGCCGCTTTCCTTTTGGCGGGCGCGCGGTAGCATCGGCGAACAACCACGCGCGGGGAGAGCGCATGCGGCATATCGCGATCATTGGTTCCGGCCCTGCGGGCTATTACACCGCCGAAGCCGCACAGAAGCTTTGGGGGGATGATGTCCGGGTCGATATCTTCGACCGCCTGCCCGTTCCCTATGGCCTGATCCGCACCGGGGTGGCGCCCGATCACCAGTCGATCAAGGGCGTTTCGCGGCGTTATGAAGCGACCGCGCTTTCGGAAAACGTGCGCTTCGTGGGCAACGTGACCGTGGGGCAGGACGTGACCATCGCGGAATTGCAGGACCTTTACGACGCCGTGGTGCTGGCTACCGGCGCGCCGCGCGATCGCGCGCTGGACCTGCCGGGCGAGGGGCTGGGCAACGTATTCGGCAGCGCGGCGTTCGTCGGGTGGTACAACGGCCATCCCGAGTTTGCCGGCCTCGCCCCCGATCTTTCGGGCGGCACCGCCGTGGTCATCGGCATGGGCAACGTGGCGCTGGACGTGGCGCGCATCCTGTCAAAGACGCGCGCCGAATTCGAAGGGTCGGACATCGTCGGCCATGCGCTG
>JBDLVU010000163.1:0-5957 GCA_039804665.1 Pseudomonadota bacterium
GTAATGCAGGATGATGAAATCGCGGATCAGCTCCATCTCGATCTGCGACTGGCGGTTGTATTCCGCGGTCAGCTCGGGCGTGATGCCGTGGTGCGGGAACAGGTGCATCAACCGCGTGATGGCCGATTGGATCAGGTAGATGCTGGTCGATTCCAGCGGTTCTAGGAAGCCACTGGACAGGCCCACGGCCACGACGTTGCGGTTCCACTGGCGCCGGGCGCGGCCAGTGCGAAAGGCGATGACCCTGGGATCGGCCAGCGCCTTTGAATCAAGGTTGGCCAGCAATATGTCAGCGGCCTGATCATCGGTGTAATGACGGCTCGAATAGACAAGGCCGTTGCCGTTGCGATGCTGCAAAGGAATGCGCCATTGCCAACCCGCCCCGTGCGCAATGGCTCGGGTAAACGGCAAGGTCTGTTCAAAGCGTTCGGATGGCACCGCCATTGCGCGGTCGCACGGCAGCCAGTGGCTCCAGTCTTCATACCCCGTGCCAAGATGCTGCTGGATCAGCACGCCGCGGCTGCCCGAACAATCGATGAACAGGTCGCCTGCCACGGTGCGTCCGTCGCGCAGGACCAGCGCCATGATGTCGCCAATGCCGGCAGCGCGCTGCACGTCGGCCACCATGCCCTCTGTCCGCACCACGCCCAGATTTTCCGAATAGCGGCGCAGGAACTGGCCATAGAGGCCGGAATCGAAATGATAGGCATAGGGCATGTCCCAGATGGGATCGTTGCCCCGTGTCGGCGCGAACTTGCCTGCCTGCGCGCTCAGACAGTTGAGATCGTAGTCCCAATAGCTGCCGCCAAAGCCCAGCTTTTGCGCGCGCGCCCAGAAATGGTGGAACGAACAGAACGCGGTGTTGCGGCCTGACACGCCAAACGTGTGATAATAGGAGTCCCCGATGGCGCCCCAGTTTTCGAAACGGATCGCCAGCTTGATGGTGGCCCGCGTCTCGCGCAGGAAATCGGCCTCAGAAATGCCCAGCACGGCGTTGACCTGCTGGATCGGGGGGATCGTCGCCTCGCCCACGCCGATAATGCCGATATCATCCGATTCGACCAGTTCGATCTCGATCACCGGGCCCAGCACCTTGGCCAGCAGCGCGGCGGTCATCCAGCCGGCGGTGCCGCCTCCAAGAATGACGACCTTGCGGATGGGTCGGGTCATGTCCGCGTCCTTTGCGGTTGCGATGGCCGAATGGGTCAAGTGGGGATCTCCTCGCCGGATGGGGGACCGGCGAGGAGATCTATCATGCCTTCAGGTTCAGAAGAACGAGTAGGTCATGTTAAGCAGGAAGTTGCGGCCGAAGGTTTCAACGCGCGTCACCAGACCACTGGCGGAGTCGGTATAGACGTCCTTCTGGTTGGTCAGGTTCTGCGCCTGGACAGAGACCTTCAGGCCCTTGAGATAGTCCAGCCCGGTGTTCTTGAAATCGAACCCGATCTGCGCATCCACCAGCGTCTCGCCCGCCCGGTTGACCGGCGAGATGGTGTTGGAACCACCACGGTCTTCCGACAGATAAGACGAGCGCTTGTTCATCGATGCGCGGGCCGAGAAGCCGCCCTTCTCGAAGTAGCCGGTCAGCTGATAGACCCGCTTTGACAGACCGGGAACGGGCGTGCCGTTGTCCAGCTTGCCATCGGTGAAGGCCGCGCCGCCGACAATGCCGAAGCCATCGAGCGCTTGAACAAGGCGGCCGAACGGCACGCTTGCCTGCAGTTCCACGCCCTTCACGCTGCCCTTCAGACCACCGGTGTAGGTGGTGTTAAGGCCCATGAAAGTGGCCGGCGGATGCTTCACGCCATTTTCGTCGGTGCCATAGTGGTAGGTGGGGATATAGAACTGGCTGAAATCGCGCACGGTGGTGGTGGCAACGTTCCAGTTCACCAGGCTCTTGTAGAAACCGGCCACCGAGATGAAGCCGTCCGGCGCGAAGTAGTATTCATAGCTCGCGTCGAACTGGTTGGCTTCATACGGGCGCAGCTGTGCATTGCCCGAAGTGGAAACCCACGGCCCAAGGCTGGGGTCGGTGTTCGTGACGTTGGCGATGTTGTTGCGGAACTTCACCGACGAACCAGGGTTCAGGTAGTCGATGCGCGGACGGCTGATCACCTTCGACGCGGCGAAGCGCAAGGTATGCCCACCGCCCAGATCGAAGTTCAGGTTGAGGCTCGGCAGCGCGCGGCTGTAGTTGGCGCCACTGTTGACCGGGATAGCGATGTCGCGGAAGTCCGCCCCGATCAGCGAGTTGTAGCCCGACCCACGCTGGCGGGTGAACACGCCCTGCACGCCCACGTTGCCGAACATGCGCACGCCGCTGAATTCGGATTCGAAATCGGCGCGGATGAAGGGCTGCCAGATCTTTTCGTGGATGGCGTAGGTATCGCCCAGACGATCGGGTTCAAGGCTGCCGGCGTCGTACTTGGTGTAGAAGCCGTTGTTGATCAGGCTGAGCGCGTCATAGGCAACGACATTGCCCATGCCCACCCAGTTCAGGTCCGCCGTACCACGGCGCGCCTCTTCCGGAACGGCGCCATCGAGCGGATAGGTCTGCGCGGTCAGGAAGTAGCCCTGATTGACCTTGGACTTCTTGTGGTCGGAATAGCGCACGCCAAGGTTGACGTGGCGGATGAACGATCCGTCAAAGTCCTTCTGCACTTCGAAACGCAGCGAATTGAGCTTTTCGTCGAAGATACCGGTGTTGACGAAGCCGTCCTGCGCCTGGGCAAAGCCGATCGGCTCGCCATTGCGGCCGATCACGGCGGACTGCGTCAGGTCAGTGATCGGCGCCAGACCGCCACCCCACGACTGCGGCCCGGCAAGGCGCACGACGTCGTAATCATCATACGACTGCGAGTTGTCCGCAAAGCTCAGGCCGTTGCCCGAATAGGTGTAGGTGCGCTGGTTGGCCGGTCCCTGCGTGGTCAGGTTCGCGCGGCCAAGACCCGAATAGCTTTCACCACGCGTGTCGCGCTTGCTGCTTTCAGCATGCGAGACGTCGAGCGTCATATGCAGGTCGTGCGAGGGTTCGAACTTGAAATTGCCGCCGAAGGTCTTCAGCTTGCCGCGCTTGTCCAGCGGGTCGGTGCGCACGACCGAGTTGAACCCGGTGGTACGGGCCGAGGTCACGGCGGTGTCGTTCGAGCTGATGACCGTGCTGCCATCGGCGGCAACGGGCAGCGCTTCGATGAACCCGCGCGAAATTCCGCGGTCGGAGAAGTCGATATAAAGGCCGTCAAGCGTGGCGGTGAAGGTGTCGGAAGGCTTCCATTCCAGCACGCCGGCCACTGTCTTGCGCTTCAGCACGCGCGAGCGCGACGAGATGTCGATGCCAGCCGGCACATACTTGCCCGCATCCGGACCCGACGTGATCGCGCCCTTGTCATAACCCCACACGCTGAAGAACTTGTCCTGCGTGGGTGACGAGGTCGTGGCGGCGGTCAGCGCGATGCCGATGGTGTCGTTGGCAAACTTGTCGCTGAACGACAGGGCGACGCGATAGCCCTGATCCTTGAAGTCGGGGTTCTTCGACTTCTGGCCGTTCTTTTCGAAGGTGCCGTTAAGCACCAGCGAGCGCTTGTGCTCCAGCGGGTGGATGGTGCGCAGGTCCACCGTGCCGCCCACGCCCATGGCGCTGAGGTCTGCGCTGGGGGTCTTGTACACCACCGCGCTGTCGATGATTTCGGACGGATAGAGATCGTATTCCACGCCACGGTTGTCGCCGATGCCGATCAGTTCGCGGCCGTTCATGGTGGTGCCCACGAAGTCTTCACGGAAGCCGCGCACCGAGATGCCACTGACCCGGCCGGCGCGACGTTCACCCGCCAGACCGGCAAGACGACCGAGCGAGTCGGCAACCGAGGATTGCGGCAGCTTGCCGATGTCTTCAGCCGCCAGCGCTTCGATCACCGAAGTGCTGTTCTGCTTCACTTCCTGCGAACGCTGGAGGCTGGCGCGAATGCCGGTAACGACGATGGCGTCGTCCGCCGGCGGCGGCGCGGCGTTGGGATCTGCGGGCGAACCTGCGGTTTGGGCCAGTGCAGCGCTGCCGCTCAACAAGGCAACGATGGCCGTGGAGCAGACGAGAGTCTTCCGTGCATTCATGAGGCATTCCTCTCCCTGTTAAAGGCCGTGGATGTCCGAACGTGGCTCCCAGCCTTGATGACCGTGGAAATACGCCGTCAGCAAACCTTTGCCATCCTCCTTCTATATTTTTGCATATGCAAATTTCTTGTGACTGTCATGCCGCCCGAAGGCAGGGCAGTATACTCTAGATGACCGGGAATCATGAGCAAAAGAATGCAAGCGCGCCAATATCGCGCCATTCAGCGTCAGTGCTGGCCTTTGCCCTGTTCTTCATCATGGGTGTAGCCGGGGCGCTAGCGACCACGCTCGTCCCGGCGGTACCGGTCGTCTTTGGCCTTGGCCTTTCCCCCGCGCTGGCGGTTCAATGGATCGCCTGCGTCGGCAGCCTGTCATCGCTGGCCCAGGCGCATCTGCTGGAACGACTCGGCTCTCGCATCATGGTGCTCGCGAGCCTTGCCCTCATCGTGCTGGGCTGCCTTTCAGTCTGCGTGGCCATGGTCCCGCCGTCAGGCTGGCCGCCCAGCTATGCCGCCTTGATCGCGGCGCTGGCGGTGGTCGCGCTGGGCATCGCCGCGCTACAGGTTTCCGCCAACATCCTGGCCATTCACGCCGGCTCTCCCGCCACCGCCCCCGCGCGGCTGACGGCGGCGCAAGCATTCAATTCCTCGGGCGTGCTGAGCGGCGTGATGCTGGGTTCGCTGGTCGCGCTCGGCGCCGGACATTCGGGCACCGCCGTGGCCGTGGGGGCCGCACGGGCGTATGGCATCGCGGCCGTGCTGGCGCTGGTACTATTCGTCGGCGCGGCGTTCGCCCTGCGCGCGAGCAAGCCCCTTCCCCGCCCTGCCAGTGCGTCAATCGTCGCGGCGCTGCGTTCGCGATGGGCGGTGGCGGGTGCCATTTCCATTGCGATGTACGTGGGGGCGGAAGGAGTGATCGGCAGCCTGCTGATCCCTTTCCTGCACCGGCCCGACACCCTCGCATTGAGTCTGGCCGACGCCGGCCAGCATGTCGCCTGGCTCTATTGGGGCGGCGCATTCGCGGGGCGCATCGCCGGCAGCTGGCTACTCGCCCGGGTATCGGCAGCGCGCGCCCTTGGTGTGGCCGCAATACCTGCACTGGCCGCCTGCACACTGGCGGCCATCGCAAGTGGCCCGCTTCCCGGTTATGCACTCCTGTCGGTTGGCCTGTGCAACGCCATCATGTTCCCTGTCATCTTCGCGCTCACGATCGAGCGATCCGAGGCCCCAGCCACGGCAGTGTCGGGCCTTCTCGCCACTGCAACCGCCGGGGGGGCGGTGCTGTCGATCGCCGCCGGCATCATCGGGGACAGATTCGGGCTGGCCCGCTCGCTTATCGTCCCGGCCATCGCCTATGGCGTGGTTATAGGCTTCGCGCTCGCCGTCTCGCGTCAGTCCGGACCGCCGCCCCCACCGCAGGAATCGCGCACCACAAGTTCGGTCGGCAACCGTTCAGACCTGATCTGATAGCCGTCCATCGCGCGCAGCAGCTTGCTCACCAACAGGTCACCCGCCAGGATCGTATCCTGCCGCATCGTGGTCAATCGTGGCCGTATCAGCCGTGCCACCTCGCTATCGTCATAGCCAACCACGGCCACGTCTTGTGGCACGCGAAGGCCATGCAGATTCAGCGCCTCGATAGCACCAAGCGCGACCAGGTCAGACGAAGCAACGATGGCATCGAAGATTGTCCCACTCGCCAATAGCGCCTCCACCGCATCGGTTCCTGCCTGTAGGCCGGACTTGGCTGACCGTAGCATGGCCAGATCGGCTGACAGATTCGCTGCTTCCAGCACGGAACGGAACCCGGCCATCCGCTCCGACAGCTGCGAATGCCGCGTCTGGGCAGTG
>JBDLVU010000164.1:0-5957 GCA_039804665.1 Pseudomonadota bacterium
CCGCACGCCGCATGGCCCGAGGTCTGCGGACGGGGTGGATCGCGCTGGCGACCTTCCTCGCCCTGCTGGCATTTTCGGGCGCGTTGCTGGGCGCATTTACCCATTCCACGCGCGTGGCCGACGACATTGCCCAATCCGATGAGCAGGAACTGGTGCGCCGTTATCTGCACCGCGCCGTGCTCGACACGATGGGCCTTCAGAAATCGCAGCTGAGCTGGGACGAGGCTGCACGCAATGCCGGCGTTGGATTTGACCGCGCATGGGCCGATGGGGAATTCGGACGGTTTTTCAACGCGAGCTATGGCCTTCAGGAAACCTTTCTGGTGGCGCCGGACGGCGCGCTGATCGGCGCGTGGCGCGATGGCAAGGCTGTTGACGGCGGGGCGGGCCATCACGCCTTGCGTCCGCTGATCGTGCGGCTGATCGCGCAATCGCGCGGCAAGGGGCACGAACTGGGACGGCCTGTGCGCACGGTGCAAACCGGTATCGGCCCCTGGCCGGTCGATGCGCAGGGCGAACTGATCAGCCACTGGGCCGGGGGTTTCGTGCCGCACGGAACGGGCGTGGCAATCATGACCGTGGCAGCGATCGTGCCCGATCATACGCCGGGACTGCTGACCCGCGCGCCCAATTACGTCGTGGCGCTGCGCAGGCTGGATGCCGGCACGCTCGCCCGCTTTGGCGACGACCTGCTGTTGTCGGGGCTCGGCTTCGTGACCGGGCACGGGGCGGGCGGGGATTACAATGCCCTGCCGGTGATAGCGCCCGACGGCACGCGCATCGGTGACTTGCGCTGGATTGCCAAGGTGCCAGGGCCGACCATCATCCGCCGGACGGCGCCCTTGCTGGGCACGTGGATCCTGTTCTTCATCGGCGTGGTGGCGGGCGGCACGATCCTGTTGCGCCGCAGCCGCCACACTGCGCGCGAACTGCTGGCAAGCGAGGCGCAGGCCCAGCACAACGCGCTGCACGATGCGATGTCAGGCTTGCCCAACCGCGTGCACTACATGCAGCGGCTGCGCGGCGAACTGGCAGACTGTATTTCGGGCAAGCGCGCGGGCGATGTGTTCGTGGCTTATATCGACATCGACAGCTTCAAGGTGGTGAACGACACGCTGGGCCACCACGTGGGCGATGAACTGGTGCGGCAGGTGGCGGTGCGGTTGCGCCGGGGGCTGCCTTCGGGCGACTTTATTGCGCGCTTTGGCGGGGACGAGTTCGTGCTGTTGCGGCGCGCGGAGGGCGGACTGCTGGCGGCCGACGCGCTGGGCCTGCAAGTGATGGCGCTTATGCGCGAGCCGTTCCTGATTTCGGGCAATACGCTGGAAGTGAGTTGTAGCTGCGGCATCTCGTGGGGGCCGGAGCAGAGCGAGGACCCGGGCGAGCTGCTGCGCCGTGCCGATATCGCGCTGTATCGTGCCAAGCAACGCGGCCGTTCGCGCTATCGCCGCTTCACGCGCGACATGGACGCCTCGGTCAAGCTGCGGCGCGAGATGGAGACGGAACTGCGCCGCGCCATCATGCGTGACGAGCTTTCGGTGGCGTTCCAGCCGATCTGCGCCATTGGCACCGGCGACGTGCGCGGGTTCGAGGCGTTGCTGCGCTGGGCCCATCCGGAACGCGGCGACATTCGGCCGGGCCTGTTCGTGCCGATCGCAGAGCAGGGTGGCCTGATGGTGCCGCTGGGCAACTGGATGCTGCGCCGCGTGTTCAGCGAATGCCGCGATTGGCCGGCGTGCGACATTTCGGTCAACCTTTCGCCCTTGCAGATCATGGCTGCCGATTTCCTGCCGACGATGGCGGCGATCGTGGCCGAAACGGCAATCGACCCGCGACGCGTGGTGCTGGAAGTGACCGAAGGCGTGATGCTCGACCGGTCGGACCACGTGGTGCGCGTGCTGCGCGAACTGAACCGCATGGGCTTCCGCATCGCTCTCGACGATTTCGGCATCGGCTATTCGTCACTGTCGTATCTGCGGTCGTTCCAGTTCGACCGCATCAAGATCGACCGTTCGTTCGTGCAGAACATCGAAGGCGACATGGATGCCCATTCGATCCTGTGTGCGATCGTCTCGCTGGGCCACACGCTGCGGATGAAGGTGGTGGCCGAAGGCGTGGAGACCGAAAGCCAGCGCAGGCTGGTGCAGGCGGCCGGCTGTGAGCTGGTGCAGGGCCACCTGTTCTGGATGGCGATGCCGCCGGAAGAGGCGTTGGCGCTGATCCAGCGCGAGGAAGCAGCCGGAGGGGCGCTGCGGCTGGTGGGTTGAGGGCGGCGAAGGCTGGCCCCAAACGAAAACGGCGCCCGGTGGGGCGCCGTTTTCGTTTGGGCAATCCAGTGGGGATCAGCCGTTGGCCTTGCCGTTGTCTGCTTCGGCGGTGACGGTGGCCGGGTAGATGAAGCCGAAAGCCGGTGACGGGCGCAGGCCCAGCGAACCGGTGGGGCCGTACCACACGCGGACCTCGCTCCAGTCGCCGGCCGCAGACACGTCCACCGCCATCACGCCGCGTTCGATCATGCCGGGGCGCGACCAGTTGGCGTGGTTGATCAGGATGTGGCGGGCATCGACGACCTTCGAGACGACGGCAACGTGGCCATAGGGCATGGCCGAGGTGCCGCGGAAAGCGAGAACCGCACCGGAGCGCGGGGTTTCGCCGCGGGCATAGGTGCCTTGGGCCTTGCCCCACCATTCGCGCGCGTTGCCCGACAGCTGCACGTCACCGATCTGGCGCGCGTAGGTCACGCACTGCAGCCGGGCCTCGGCCTGGGCAGGAAGCGCGACGAAAGCGAGAAGGGCGAGGAGGCTGGAAAGCGCGACACGAAGCATGCGAGCCTTCCTAAGGATTTCGGGGGATTCGAGAACCCGGGCGCGGCTCGCTTCGCCGTGGAGTCCAAACCGTTCATCCCGCATGTGCGAAGATTGTGGATAAAATCACCGCCCGACGCGTTGGTAATGCCCCTCTCGCCCCGGGCAACGAAAAGGGCGCCCGGTTTCCCGGACGCCCCTTCGTACATTTCGCTGATCGGAGGGATCAGGCCGAATAGTACATGTCGAACTCGACGGCCGACGGCGTGGTTTCCCAACGCAGCACTTCCGGCCACTTCAGTTCGATGTAGGCTTCGATCTGGTCCTTGGTGAACACGCCACCCTGAAGCAGGAAGTCATAATCGGCTTCGAGCGATTCCAGCGCTTCGCGCAGGCTGCCGCACACGGTCGGGACCTGGGCGAGTTCTGCCGGCGGCAGATCGTACAGGTTCTTGTCCATGGCTTCGCCCGGGTGGATCTTGTTCTTGATCCCGTCGAGGCCCGCCATGAGCAGCGCGGCGTAGCACAGGTAGGGGTTGGCCATCGCGTCGGGGAAGCGGAATTCCACGCGCTTTGCCTTCGAACCGGCACCGTACGGAATGCGGCACGAAGCCGAACGGTTGCGGGCCGAATAGGCCAGCAGCACGGGGGCTTCATAGCCCGGCACCAGACGCTTGTAGCTGTTGGTGGTCGGGTTGGTGAACGCGTTCAGCGCCTTGGCGTGCTTGATGACGCCGCCGATGAAGTACAGGCACATGTCCGACAGGCCGGCATAGCCGTTGCCGGCGAACAGGGGCTTGCCACCGTCCCAGATCGAGATGTGGGTGTGCATGCCCGAGCCGTTGTCGCCCTTGATCGGCTTCGGCATGAACGTGGCCGACTTGCCATAGGCGTGCGCAACCTGCTGCACGACGTACTTGTAGACCTGCATGCGGTCAGCCGTCTGCACGAGCGTGCCGAAGGTCAGGCCGAGTTCGTGCTGCGCGGCGGCCACTTCGTGGTGGTGCTTGTCGCACGGCAGGCCCATTTCGAGCATGGTCGAAACCATCTCGCCACGGATGTCGACGCAGCTGTCGATCGGGGCAACGGGGAAATAGCCGCCCTTCACGCCGGGGCGATGGCCCAGGTTGCCGCCTTCGTAGTCCTTGTTGGTGTTGGTCGGCAGTTCCACGTCGTCGATGCGGAAGCCGTTGCCATCATAGCCATCGTAGAACTTCACGTCGTCGAACAGGAAGAACTCGGCTTCCGGACCGACGTACACGGTGTCGCCGAAACCGGCCGACTTCACGAATGCTTCGGCGCGCTTGGCGGTCGAACGCGGATCGCGGGCGTAGAGTTCGCCGGTCGAGGGTTCGACGATGTCGCAGCAGATGATCATCATCGACGTGGCCGAGAACGGATCGATATAGACCGCGTCGAGGTCGGGCTTGAGGATCATGTCGGATTCGTTGATGGCCTTCCAGCCTTCGATCGACGAACCGTCGAACATCAGGCCGTCTTCCAGTTCATCCTCGCCGAGGACCGACGCAACCATGGTCAGGTGCTGCCACTTGCCCTTGGGGTCGGTGAAACGCAGATCGACCCATTCGATTTCCTCGTCCTTGATACGGGCGAGGATGTCCTTTGCACTTGCCATCGCTGGTCCTTCTAAATTGACCCCGTTCCGGTCATGCGCCGGCGGGGCATTCCAGGGGTGGATAGGATTGGAAGGCCGCCCGTCCCGAGGCCACCCCCCGATTGCCGTGCCGGTGCCTTCCGCGAACGGAGTGCGCCGGCAGCGTCAAGCTTCAGATTGCGTCGTCGTCGCGTTCGCCGGTGCGGATGCGCAGCGCGCTTTCCACCGGGATCACGAAGATCTTGCCGTCGCCGATGCGGCCCGTCTGCGCGGCGGAAGCGATCGCTTCGACCACACGGTCCACCAGCGCGTCGCCGATGACGACCTCCAGCTTCACCTTGGGCAGGAAATCGACGACGTATTCGGCGCCGCGGTAAAGTTCGGTGTGGCCCTTCTGCCGGCCAAAGCCCTTGGCTTCGGTGACGGTGATGCCGGAAACGCCGATTTCATGCAGCGCCTCCTTCACTTCGTCCAGCTTGAAGGGCTTGATGATCGCTTCGACCTTCTTCACTCGATCAGACCCCGCACGGGCCGACCTGTTCCGAGGATCAGGCCGGCGATTGTCCCTTGTGGCAACGCTATCCAAGAATCGTGCCACGCTCTGCTGCGATGCACTAGGCGATCAGGATTGCCAGCGAAAGCGGGAAATGCGGGGGGTGGGCAAGAAGAGAAACGAATTCACGCGGGGCGCATTGCGCTTGTTGCGCGTGCGCGAACAATTAATGCACAAAATTTGCGCATCAGCTGCCTTATTTTTAGGCACGCGGTGCCTCAGTAGGGCGGCTTGTGCAGGCCCTTGGGGCTGAGGGTGAAGATTTCGCAACCGTCCTCGGTAATGCCGATCGAATGTTCGAACTGCGCCGACAGCGAACGGTCGCGCGTCACCGCCGTCCAGCCATCGTCGAGGATCTTCACCGCCGGCTTGCCGAGGTTGATCATCGGTTCGATGGTGAAGAACATGCCCGCCTTCAGTTCAGGCCCGGTGCCCGCGCGCGCGGCGTGGATCACTTCGGGCGCATCGTGGAACAGGCGGCCAAGCCCGTGGCCGCAGAATTCGCGCACCACACCATAGCGCTGCTTTTCGGCATGGGCCTGAATCGCGGCGCCGATATCGCCAAGCCGCGCGCCGGGCTTTGCCTGCTCGATGCCGATCATCATGCATTCGTAAGTCACGTCGACCAGCCGCTTCGCCTTCAGCGGCACATCGCCGACAAGGTACATGCGGCTGGAATCGCCGTGCCAGCCATCCAGGAGCGGGGTTACGTCGATATTGACGATGTCGCCGTCCTTCAGCGTCTTTTCCGAAGGGATGCCGTGGCAGACGACATGATTGATCGAGATGCAGCAGGAATGTGCATAGCCGCGATAGCCGAGCGTGGCGGGAATCGCGCCGCCGTCCAGCGTCATCTGGCGGACGACATCGTCGAGCATGTCGGTGCGCGCGCCGGGCACCACCAGCGGGGCCAGCGCATCGAGGATTTCGGCGGCCAGCCGCCCGGCCTTGCGCATGCCTTCAAAGGCGGCGGGGCCGTGCAGCT
>JBDLVU010000165.1:0-8694 GCA_039804665.1 Pseudomonadota bacterium
GTCGGCCCCGCCCTTGACGAAGCCCTGCACCAGCATTTCGGTGGAGCGCGCGCGCCAGCCACCGAACGCGGGCGCGACGACTTCGGCATAGGCGATCCCGGGCAGCGCATCCGGGCCGGTCGGCTTGAACAGGCCGTTGTTCTTCAGATCGTTGAAGACCACGCGTGCCAAATTGCGCCCCAACGCGTCGGTGTTGCCGCCATCCGCCGCCGTGGGCACAGGGCGGTCGGTGGGGAACGCGGGAATGGCGATGCCGAGGTCCTGCCATTCGCTTTCATCGGTGACCGAGCCGGTCAGACCGCCGGCATCCGCCTGCGGCGCGGAAGCAGCCTGCGGGGTCTTCGATGCCGGCAGGATCTGCGTCTGCGCGAACGCGGTAGCCGGCAGGGCGGCGATGCCGAGAAGAAGGACGACCTTGCGGATGATCATTGCGACAACTTCCTGTCAAAGCGGAACTGCGCCACGCGCTTCCAGCTGGAGTAGTACTGCGCGGGCAGGTTGAAGGGCGCGGCCAATTGCACGGCACGGATCGCCATTTCGGCATGGCGCGGTGCCTGCGCGCGGTTGGCATCGGTGATCCCGCTTTGCGAGACGACGGTGGGCCGCCCCGCCAGCGAGCCATCGGGATTGAGTGTCCAGGCCAGCACGGTCACCAGCTTTTCGCTGTCTACGCCCTGCGGCGCGGTCCAGTGCGGCTTGATCTGCCGCGCGATGCCCGAGACGAGCGAGGCGACCGGCACCGGCCCGACCGCCTCGGCCGGGGGATTGCGCGAAGTGCCGGGATTGGTGCTGCCGGGAATGCCCTTGAGAAAATCGTTGCCGACGCGGCTGCCGCCGGTGGGCGCGTCGGGACGGCGGCGCGGGCGTTCGTCCGACGGCTTGGCAGCGGGCACGGGCTTTGCCGGTTGCGCCTTGGCCGGGGCAGGCTTCGCTGGCGCTGGCCGGGCCGGCGTCGGCTTCGCGGGCGCAGGTTGCGGCTTGGGCTGCGGTTGCGGAACCGGGCGCGGCGCGGGCTTTGGCGGCGGCGGGGCCGGTTGCGGTTTGGGTTGGGCGACCGGTTGCGGCTTGGGCGGTTCGGGCAGCGGTTGTGGCTGCGGAACCGCTTCGGGCTGCGGCTGCGGTTCGCCCAGATCGGGCGCCACGTCGGGCGCGGACTGCGCGTTGGGTTCGGGCGAGAGCGACTTGTCAGCGATTTCGTCGGCGAAAGTCACCGTCATCCGCTGTGGCGGGGGCTGGACGTCCTTGCCCGGCGGACGGAAGGTGAGCGCGGCAATCAGCGCGACATGCGCCAGCACGGCAATGCCGAGGGCGAGGCCCTCTTCGCGCGTAAGGCCGGGGTTGGAAAGATCGCGCATCGGCATCGGGCTATTGCGCCGGGGCTGAACCGTTGGTGACCAGCGAGATCGACTTGAAGCCCGCCGCGTTCAGTTCACCCATCACGGCGACCACCCGGCCGTAGTCGAGCGTGCGATCCGCCCGCAGGACAACCAGCGGGGCGTTCCCCCCCTTGTCGACATTGGCCAGCCGTTCGCCGAGTTCACCGGGGGCGAGTTCCTGATCGTCAAGGAACAGGCGGCCTTCGCCGTCCATGCTGACGGTGATCTCGTGCTGGTCTTCCTTCAGAGCCTCGGCCCGGGAATCCGGCAGGTCTATCGGCACGCCGGCGGTGAGCATGGGCGCCGTAACCATGAAGATGATCAGCAGCACCAGCATCACGTCCACCAGCGGGGTGACGTTGATTTCCGACATCGCCGCGCCGCGCGCACGCCCGCGCCGGCCGCGCCGCCCGCCCCCGCCAGAGGCCAGGTTCATCGCCATGCCTCAGGCCTCCAGTTCGCGGCTGAGCGAGGCATGGAAGCGATCGGCAAAGCGGAACAGGCGCGATTCAAAGCGGTTCACGCGGTGCGAGAAGCGGTTGTAGGCGATCACCGCCGGGATGGCCGCGAACAGGCCGATGGCCGTGGCGAACAGCGCCTCGGAAATGCCGGGCGCGACCACCGCAAGCGACGAATTGGCCTGCGCGCCGATGTTGAAGAAGCTGTCCATGATGCCCCACACCGTGCCGAACAGGCCGACAAACGGCGCGACAGAGCCGACGGTGGCAAGGAAGTTCAGCCGGTTGGCAAGGCGATCGGTTTCGCCCGTCACCGCGCCTTCCATCGCCGCATTCAGACGCTGGCGCGTACCTTCGCGGTCGACGGACTTGGACGCGGTGGACCGGCGCCATTCGCCCAGCGCGGCGTTGACGACATGGGCGCTCGGCACGTCCTTGTTCACCCATTCCTTTTGAAAGGCATCGATATCGCGCGCATCCCAAAAGGCCTGTTCATACTGGGCACAGGCGCGCGCGACGCCCGCCATGCGCAGCGAGAAGCCAACGATGATCGTCCACACCCAGACCGAAGCGAGCCCCAGCCCACCCATGACGATCTGCACCACGATATCGGCATGCAGGAACAGGTCGACGGGATTCAGTCGGGTGGGTGCGCCCGCGGCGCCGGCGGCAAGCATCTGGATGATCATGCTGGGACAGGCCCTTTGTTCTCAAGGTTCGTTGGGGCCACGGCGCGGAACGCCTCCACCCATGCGGGCGGCTGGCGGCGCGGGCGGCCGTTGGGAGCAACGAAGGCGACGCGCACCTCCGCCGTGCAAAGAAGGTCGCCATCCCTGAACGCCCGCTGAAGCAGGCGGCAGGTGGCGGGGCTGATCGCGGCGACTTCGGTGATCACGGTCACGGTATCGTCGAGCTTCGCCGGCTTCACATAGCGCAAGCATGTCGGACCGGGCGCGTTCGAACCAGCGCAGATAGTTGGCGTGATAGACGACACCCGACAGGTCGGTGTCCTCATAATAGACGCGCACCGCAAACAGGTGCCGCGTGGCCTCGAACCGGCCTGAGAGGGGATCTGCGCGAAGCATGGGCGCCTACCCTAACCCGCGCGCGACTCGGCGCGCAAGGCCGGTTTGCCGGGTTAATGCCTCAACGCGCCAGCATCGGCCCCAGCGGCCGCCCGGCGAACAGGTGGACGTGCAGGTGCGGCACTTCCTGATGGCTGTCGGTGCCGGCGTTGGCGAGCAGGCGATACCCCGGCGCGACCAGCCCGGCATCGCGCGCCACGGTGCCGACGGCACGGACGAAACCGGCGATTTCGGCTTCCGACGCCTTTGCCGAGAAATCGTCCCAGCTGACGTAAGCCCCCTTGGGGATCACCAGAATGTGCGTGGGTGCCTGCGGATTGATATCGTGGAAGGCAAGCGCGAACTGATCTTCGTAAACCTTCTTGCAGGGGATTTCCCCGCGCAGGATCTTCGCGAAAATGTTCTGGTCGTCATAGTGCTGGGTAGCGTCCACGGCCATGATCACGCGCTCCTGTTCGCTTTTTCAACAATACCGGAGGTGCCTTCGCGGCGTTGCAGTTCGGCGGTCACGTCGGACAGGGCGACGCCCTTTGCCGAAAGCAGCACGAGAAGGTGGAAAATCAGGTCGGCGGCTTCACCCACCAGTTCGGCCTTGTCACCCGAAAGCGCGGCGATGACGACTTCGGTCGCCTCTTCGCCAACCTTTTGCGCGATTTTGCCCACGCCTCTGGCATTGAGCTTTGCCACGTAGCTGGCGGAAGGATCACCGGCGCGGCGCTCGGCGATCACGGCTTCGAGGCGGGCGAGAATTGCAGTGTCGTCCATGCGGCGCGGCATGGAACGCGCCCGCGCGCCGGTCAAGCCGGGAAAGTCAGTCCTTACGCCCTAGTCCCTTTTGCGAGCCGCATGGCGGCCGACGATCAGGCCAACGAGGCCGAGGCCGAACAGGGCAAGGTTGGCCGGTTCATCCACCGCCGTCCCCGCGACTTGCGCGAAGGCGGGCGTGGCCGATGCGACGAGAAGGAGCAGCGTTGGAACGATGAAGCGTGGCACTCGGCGATCCTACGTAGTTTCCCCTGCCAAAGTTAATGCAAGGGTTGTGCCACGGATCGGGAATGTTGGATTTGCGGCGCTTACAAGGGTTAACGGCGGACGCGGAAAGCGGGAGTTGTAAAGAGTCCCGACTCAGGCGCGCGCGGGCAGGCCGGCGGCGCGCAGGGCGGCGTGCGCTTCGGCAATGGAGTGCGTGCCGAAGTGGAAGATCGAGGCAGCGAGCACCGCGCTGGCGTGCCCCTTGGTGACGCCTTCGACCAGATGATCGAGCGTGCCGACGCCGCCGCTGGCGATGACCGGCACCGACACCGCATCGGCAATCGCGCGGGTGAGGTCAAGGTCATAGCCCTTTTGCGTGCCGTCGCCATCCATCGAGGTGACGAGCAATTCGCCCGCGCCCAGTTTGGCAAGGTTTTCGGCATGGGCCAGCGCGTCGATGCCGGTGGGCTTGCGCCCGCCGTGGGTGAAGATTTCCCACTTGCCGGGCGCAACCCGGCGCGCATCGACCGAGCCGACCACGCATTGCGCGCCGAACTTCTCGGCAATGTCCCGCACCAGTTCGGGCCGGGCGACGGCGGCGGAATTGACCGCAACCTTGTCCGCGCCCGCCAGCAGCAGCGCGCGTGCATCCTCGGCACTGCGCACGCCGCCGCCCACGGTCAGCGGCATGAAGCAGACCTCGGCCGTGCGCGCCACCACATCCAGAAGCGTACCGCGCCCTTCGTGGCTGGCCGAAATATCAAGGAAGCACAGCTCGTCCGCGCCGGCCTTGTCATAGGCGCGCGCCTGCTCCACCGGATCGCCCGCATCGCGCAGGTCCACGAAGTTCACGCCCTTGACCACGCGCCCATCGCGCACATCAAGACAGGGGATCACGCGGACGCGGACGGTCATGTCAGGCAGCCTCCGCCATCGCGATCGCGGCGGCGAGGTCCAGCTTGCCTTCGAACAGGGCGCGGCCGGTTATGACGCCTTCGATGCCGTCGACTTCGTGGATCTTGAGCATCCGGATGTCGTCGATGCCCTTCACGCCGCCGCTGGCGATGACGGGGATGTCCACGCGGCGGGCGAGGTCGACGGTCGCTTCGATGTTCACGCCTTTCAGAAGGCCGTCGCGGCCGATGTCGGTGAACAGCAGGCTGGCGACGCCCGCGTCCTCGAAGCGGCGGGCGAGGTCGACCACGGCGACGTCCGACACATCGGCCCAGCCTTCGGTGGCGACCATGCCGTCGCGCGCGTCAACCGCCACGACGATGCCGCCGGGGAATTCCTTCGCCATGTCCTTGACGAACTGCGGGTCCTTCAGCGCGGCGGTGCCCATGACGACACGGCTGACGCCGAGGTCGAACCAGCCCTGCACCGCTTCGCGCGTGCGGATGCCGCCGCCAAGCTGCACATGACCAGTGAAGCTGCGCAGGATGCCTTCCACCGCCTCGCGGTTTTCGGCGCGGCCGGCGAAGGAGCCGTCCAGGTCCACCACGTGGAGGAACTGGCTGCCCGCCTGTGCAAACAGCGCGGCCTGATGGGCGGGATCGTCGCCGTAAACGGTCGCGCGATCCATGTCTCCTTCGGCAAGGCGGACGACCTGTCCACCTTTGAGGTCGATGGCGGGAAATACGATCATGGCGTGGCGCCTAGCAGCGCTTCAGGCGGAACGAAAGGCCTCCTTGGGCACATGCGTGATCCGGCAGGCGAGATCGGCCTCGCCCGAGGCGATGATGAAGCGGTCGCCCGCGTCGATCACGCCGGTAGTGAAGACCACATCACGCAGGTAGAGCAGATCTTCGAGCGGACGGGTTAGGTCTGCGTCGGGCTCCAGCAGGGGCACCTGGCACGTGGCCAGCGCCCGCGTCGGATCATCGGCATCGAGCAGCGTCCAGTAAGTGCGATAGACGCCGACAATCTCCTTGGGCTCCACCCCGTGCCACAGGCTGAGCCAGCCGCGCCGCCCGTCCACTTCGGTAAGGATCGGCGGGGCGCCGCCGCCCATGCGCGCGGTGGTGACGGTGCCGGCGTGGGGACGGATGTGGGGCACGATGTGCGGCTTCCAGTGCAAGCCGTCGGGCGAGGTGGCGAGGTTGATGGAAGGGCCGGGGCGCCACTCGCTGCCGGGGGGATAGGCGAAATACAGGTCACCCAAGGGCCGCGTCTGTGCCCAGTACTTGCCGTCAACCAACCCTTCGAACAGCAACATGTCCTTGTTCTGGTGATCGAGCACGATCCCTTCGAAGGTCCAGTCGAGCGCGTTTTCCGAAGTGTAGAGCGTGGTCGAATGGCGCTCAGGGCTGACCGAACAGGTGGTCATCCAATAGCGCCCGCCGATGCGCGAGATGCGCGCGTCCTCTATCCCGTAGCACTGGTACGAACCCTGCGGCGCGATGGCCTTGTCATAGTGGACGGCCACGATCTCCAGCCCGTCCGGGGTCATTTCCACCGGCAGCAGCCATGACAGCGACGTGAGCGCCATGACCTTCCACCCGCCGCCATGCAGCAGGAACTTGCGCGGGTCGGCGGTGTCGGCGAGTTCCAGCAGCCAGCCATCGAGCACATAGCCACCATCCTGCCAGCGGATCGCGTGGACCTTGCCATCGCGCACAGGCGTGCGCAGCGCTTCGGCCACGCGAACCATCAGCAGCACGTTGCCGTTCGGCAGGACCGTCATGCCCGGGTTGAAAGCGCCGAGGACATACGTCTCGGCCTCGAACTGCCCGGCGAGCGGCGAGCGCGAGAGATCGATGACGTGCGGGGTGATGACGAGCTGGTCGTGGGGAAACGATGACAACGGCGAGGCCCTCCTTCACAGGCGAAGGAAGGCGTGGCGCGGCTATACGTTCCCGTCGCTGCGGTGGGTCAGGGCTTCCACGCGAGGAACCGGGTGAGAAGCGACAGGCCATAGTCCTGGCTTTTTTCCGGGTGGAACTGAACGCCAAGGATGGTGTCGCGCGCCACCGCCGCCACCAGCGAACCGCCGTGGTCGCTCATTGCCGCCACGCTCGCGCCCTCTTCGGGCACGAAGTGGTAGGAATGGAGGAAATAGGCCTCGCCGCCTTCGATGATGCTGGGATGGTGGCCGGGTTCGACGTCGTTCCAGCCCATGTGCGGGACCTTGATCGCGGGGTCGGTCCGTTCGATCGGGCGGACCTCTCCGCCGATCCAGCCGAGCCCTTCGGTCACGCCAAATTCGATGCCGCGGTCGGCCAGCAGCTGCATGCCCACGCAAATGCCAAGGAACGGCGCGCCGCCCACCATCACGCGCTCTTCCATCGCCTCTACCAGCCCCGGCACGGCGCGAAGGGCTTCGGCGCAGGAGCGGAAGGCGCCGACGCCGGGCAGCACGATGCGGTCGGCCGCGCGCACCACTTCGGGATCGGCGGTCACGGAAACGCTTTCGGCCCCGGCCGCCTTCAGCGCGTTGGCGACCGAGCGCAGATTCCCCGCGCCGTAATCGACCAGCGCAAGGACTTCAGCCACCGAGCATCCCCTTGGTGGAAGGCACCGCATCGGCCTTGCGCGGATCGATGGCGACCGCTTCGCGCATGGCGCGGGCAAAGCCCTTGTAGATGCCTTCGATCACGTGGTGGTTGTTCGAACCATAAAGGCATTCGATGTGCAGCGTGATGCCGGCAGCCTGCGAAATCGACTGGAACCAGTGTTCGAACAGCTCGGTATCCATCTCGCCAAGGCGCGGCTGGGTGAAGGCAGCCTTCCACACAAGGATCGGGCGGCCGGAAATATCCAGCGCCACGCGAGCCAGCGCCTCGTCCATCGGGGAATAGGCGGTGCCGTAGCGGGTGATGCCCTTCTTGTCGCCAAGCGCCTGCGAAATCGCCTGCCCCAGCGCGATGGCGCTGTCCTCGGTCGTGTGATGCTGGTCCACGTGCAGGTCGCCCTTTACGCGACATTCGATGTCGATCAGCGAGTGGCGGCTGAACTGCTCGATCATGTGATCGAGAAAGCCGATCCCGGTGTCGACGGAATAGATGCCGGTGCCGTCAAGGTTGACCGACACGGCAATGTCGGTCTCGGCGGTCTTGCGGGTGATGGAGCCGGTACGCATGGCCGTTGCCTATAGGCCGCTTGGGCGCGGAATCAATGTTTCAAGCGCCCTCCCCTCTTGACCGCAGGGGCCGGCAAGGCCAACGGTGGGCGCCATGACCGAAGCCCCCGACAGCCTGATCCCCTATGACGAAATCGTGCAGGAGGCGCTGCGCGCCGTGGTCGGCCGCGTGCTGGGCCAGGTGGAGGCTTCGGGCGGGCACCTGCCCGGCAATCACCACTTCTACATCACCTTCAAGACCAATGGCGTGGGCGTTTCCATCCCGGACCGGCTGAAGCAGCGCTTCCCCGACGAGATGACCATCGTGCTCCAGAACAAGTTCTGGGACCTGAGGGTGACCGAGGATGGCTTCACCGTGGGCCTCACCTTCAACCAGGTGCCCGCCACGCTGGTGATCCCGTTCAGCGCGATCACCGCCTTTGTCGATCCGGCGGTCGATTTCGGGCTCCAGTTTCAGGCGAGCGGCGATCTGGACGAGGAGCCGCTGGAAGATGCCGAGAACGATTCGCTGGGCCCCGACGGGGAACCCGACGAACGCCCTGCCGTTGAGGGCAGCGACGATGGGTCCAACGTGGTGACGGTGGACTTCGGGAAGCGCAAGTAAACGGAAAGAAACGCATGGGGCTGCTACGGCGCAAGAAGAGCAAGACCGAAGCGGCCGGTGAAAAGGCCGCCGATGCGCTCGACAAGGCAGCGCCCAGCCCCAATCCCATGACCAACCTGAT
>JBDLVU010000166.1:0-5942 GCA_039804665.1 Pseudomonadota bacterium
TCGCCCGCCGCGCCCAGCGCCATGATTGCCGCCACCTTATGCGCATCGCGCGATGGGTGGTGCGCCCAGGCATAGGCCGCCAGCAGGGCGACTCCAGCGCCCTTCCACACGATGGCGAAGAGGCCGGGAAACTTCGGCAGAACAAGGCCTTGCGCCCAAAACCAATAGCTGATCCCGAACAGCAGGCTGACCACCAGCCACGGCCGCTTGTCCGCCAGTGCACGCTTGGGCATCGGTCCCCTTCCCCTTCGTCCGGCTTACCTTGGGGTTGTCGCGGCGGGGATGCAATGCCAATGCGGACACCATGGCATATCAGGTACACATCATCGGCGGCGGCATGGCCGGCAGCGAAGCGGCTTGGCAACTGGCGCGGCGCGGCGTTCACGTAAAGCTTTCCGAAATGCGCGGCACCGGAGAGCGGACGCCAGCGCATCAGGGCGACGGGCTGGCAGAACTGGTCTGCTCCAACTCGTTCCGGTCCGACGACAGCGCAAAGAACGCGGTGGGCCTGCTGCATCACGAAATGCGCGCGTGCGACAGCCTGCTGATGGCGGCGGCGGAAAAGGCACGCGTGCCGGCAGGATCGGCGCTGGCGGTAGACCGCGATGTGTTTTCGGCCGAGGTCGAGGCCGCGCTGGCGGCGCAGCCGACGCTTGAGATCGTGCGCGAACGTGTTGATGTTCTTCCTGAATCCGGCCTGACCATCGTCGCCAGCGGCCCGCTGACCGCGCCGGCCCTTGCCACCAGCATCGGCGCCGCAACGGGGGCAGACAGCCTCGCCTTTTTCGACGCCATCGCGCCGATCGTCTATAACGAATCTATCGATATGGACGTGGCGTGGATGGCCTCGCGCTGGGACAAGGGGGCAGAGGCCTCGCTGGCGTTGGGCGGCGATGGGCGCGACTACATAAACTGTCCGATGAATCGCGAGCAGTACCTTGCTTTCAGGGAAGAATTGCTGGCCGGGGACAAGACCGAGTTCAAGGAATGGGAGGCCAACACCCCCTATTTCGACGGCTGCATGCCGATCGAGGTGATGGCATCGCGCGGCGAGGAAACGCTGCGTTTCGGGCCGATGAAGCCGGTCGGGCTGGACAACCCCCACTGGGCCACCCCGGAACATCCCAACGGGCGCTGGCCTTATGCCGTCGTCCAGCTGCGGCAGGACAACAAGCTGGGCACGCTGTGGAACATGGTCGGCTTCCAAACGAAGCTAAAACATGCCGAGCAAGTCCGTGTTTTCAGGACTATTCCGGGCCTTGAAAACGCCGAATTCGCGCGGCTGGGCGGCCTGCACCGCAACACTTTCCTCAATTCGCCCACACTTCTCGACCGGCAACTGCGGCTGAAATCGGCGCCGCATATCCGCTTTGCCGGGCAGATCACCGGTTGCGAAGGCTATGTGGAATCCGGCGCGGTGGGGATGCTGGCCGGCCTGATGACCGCCGCGCAGGTGCTGGGCAAGGAATGGGCCGCACCGCCCCGGACCACGGCCATGGGGGCGCTGCTGGCGCATATCACCGGCGATGCAGAGGCCGAGAGCTATCAGCCGATGAACGTGAATTTCGGGCTCTTTCCGCCGGTTGACGCATCCGTGAAGAAGAAGGTGCGCAAGGAAGCCTATACCGAACGGGCCAAGGCGGACCTTGCCGGGTGGCTGCAAAGTTGAGATCGACCTGGAGCGACCTAAGGGGGGTCTAGGCCGATCTGCCCCGCTCTGCGCGCGGCACCGGCGGCCCTAGCGGCACTTGCAGGCGGGCTTTTTCGGCTTCTGTTTGGTGGTCGCATATTCGGCATGGCTGAGCCAGCCGTCGCCATTGGCATCGGCGCCCTTGAACTTGTTCGAGGTCGCCACGGCCCACTCCTCGAAGGTCAGCAGGTTGTTGCCGTCGAGATCGAGCTTGCGGAAATCCTTCACCCGGGGGCCGAGCATTTCGGCGCGGGTAATGCGGTCATCCCGGTCCTTGTCCAACCGATCGAAGCGACGCTGTTCCTTCGACTGTTCGCTGGCGTGCGGCAGGTCCGGGCCGACGGCGTCGCCGGCGTCGGATTCAGGCAGTTCCTCTTCCGCGTCGGCGGTGGACGCGGCGAGTGCAAGGCGGGGTGGCGGCGGAGCAGCGGCTTCTGTGGCATGGCCCTGCCACCAGAAAATCCCGGCGGCGACCAGCAACAGCGCGCCCAATGCGCCCACGAGGATGCGGTTCATGGCGAGATCTCCTGCGGGAATATCCTAAGGAGACGCACGATAATGGCGAGGCCCAAGCCCCACCGTTTTGGCGCAACTACCGCCCGAGCAAGCCAAGGCGCAGCGCCGCCAGCATCTGGCGCACGGCGCTGTCCCCTTCACGCAGGGCCAGCCCGCGCAGGATCGCCAGCGGACGCAGCGCGCGCGGCAGGCGCGGCGTTGGGCCCGCGGGCGCGTGACCGAGCCATTCCGCGGCGGCCCGGCGCACTTCGCCGTCGTCGCCGACAAAGCCCGATCGGCGGGCCAGCGTAGCGACGGCATCGACGCGCGCGCGCGCGAGTTCGGCGCCGCCGTCCTGCCCGACATTGCGCGCCTCCCACCCATCGACCAGCGCCGCCAGCGCAAGCCGATCCGCATCCCACGCATGGAGCAGCGCCAGCAACGGTTCGCCCGCGGGCCATTCCGCAGCCGGTTGCGCAAAGCGATCGCGCCACCACGCAAGGCGCAGCTGGATCATGATGGCATCGCGCCCTTCACGCGCGGCATCGGCAAGCCGCCTGTCGAGCGCGAGGAAGCCCGCCCACAACGGGCGCATCTGCGCCGGAGCATATGCAAGGGCAAGGCGCTCGGGCGGTGTCAGCCAGTCTGCAATCGGATCGGGATGCGGCATGCGTGCTCTGAAAATGCTCTTTAATTTTCCGTGTATACCTAACTCAGTATTAACCAAGATCGGAGACAAGGAAAAAACCAACGGGGCGTTACGAAGCCGTTTCCGACCCGTGCGGGATCGCGGGTTTGGAGGCCATTAGCAAGGTTCGATTGAACAATGACGGCAACGAGCAGGTCGCTTTTCGAACGGATCGCCAGAGGGCGCGGGGGCAATGCCACCGTGCTGATGGCCGTCGCCGCGCCGGTGCTGATATCGGCGGCGGGGTTCGGCATCGATACCGCGCAATGGTACATGTGGAAGCGCGAACTGCAGTATGCGGTGGATCAAGCGGCCATCGGCGCGGCTTGGTCCTATGCCAAGGGCATCAGCAAGACCGCCTATTCCACCCACGCCCAGCAGGAATTCACCGCCAACCTTGCCGCAACGCGCGGCTTTGCCGGCACACCGGCGGTGGCGCTGGTCAACTACAACGGCGGCACCGCCAATGCCATTTCGGTGAAGGTGACGGCCTCGAAGCGCCTGCCCTTCTTCGGTTTTGTAGTCGGCAGGTCGACCACGGTCTATGCCGCCGCGCAGGCCGCCTATACGGCGGGCGCAAGCTACACCAGTTGCATGATTGCCACCAATGCCACGGCGGACGGCGCGATCACCATCGGCGGTAGCGCCATCCTGAAATCGGGCTGCGGCCTTGCCGCGCTATCCAATGCTTCGAACGCGATCAACGTTTCGGGCAGCCCGACGATCGACGTGAACTACCTGATGTCCGCCGGCGGCATCGACGACTGGTTCAACACCAACACCGACGACGTCATCAAGGAATACATGACGACCCTGTCGGACCCTTTCAGGTCACTGGTGGCGCCCAACAACACCGCCAAGGGCAGCACCTATAGCTGCGTCAAATCGGGCAGCACCACGCAGGCGACGATCAATCCCGGCACGTACACATCGATTTCCACCAGCTGCAACACGGTGATGAACCCCGGGATCTATGTGATCGACACCGGCACTTTCACCATCCGGTCGCAGGACCTCGTGACCGCGAACGGGGTGCTGATCGTGCTGCGCAATGGCGCGAACTTCAAGATCAACGGCGGCGCGGCGCTGAACCTGACGGCGATGACATCCACCCAGTTGCAGACGGCGGGCCTCACCGCCACGCAAGCCGCATCGCTGGAAGGGATGCTGATCATGGAGGATCGCACCACCAGTGGCAGCAACACCTCCACGCTGAACGGCAACTCCTCGTCGATCATCAACGGCACGATCTACCTGCCAAAGAGCACGATCAATTTTGGCGGCACTGCCGGCGTCACATCGCGCTGCCTGCAGATCACCGCCAACATGATCTCGATCCAGGGCAACACCAACATGACCAACTTCTGCCCGCCGGGCCTGACCACGACAACGCAGGTCGGCACCGACGCGCCCAAGGTGGTGCTGGTATCGTAATGACGCGGCATGTGCCCTGGCTGGAGCGGTTGGGCCGCGCCCGCGATGCCGCGGTGGTGCTGGAGTTTGCACTGCTCGCGCCGTTGCTGATGCTGATGGGCCTGGGCGCGGTGGAAGTGAGCCGGATCGTAGCCCGACAGGCACAATTGCAGGCAGCGGTGGCCGAAGCGGGCCAGATCGTGCTGACATCGAACCCCGACAACGACACCAAGATCGCCGCGATCAAGACCGTGGTGGCCAACACCACCGGGCTTTCGACATCGGCCGTGACGATCGCCACGGTCTACCGTTGCGGGGTGGACGCGACGTACGTTTCGCTTCCCGGCTATTGCCCGGTGACTGGTGAGATCGCCAAGTTCCTGCAGGTAAGCGTGACCGATTCCTATTCGCCCTATTGGCGGAAACTGGGGGTTGGCAAGGCGATCACCATGAAGATCAAGCGGACCATCCAGTTGTCATGAAAGCCTTGCTGCAACGCATCCGGACCGACCGGACGGGATCGACCGCCGTGGAATTTGCCGCGGTTGGTCCGATGTTCCTTCTGATGATGCTGTGCGTGTTCCAGTTCGCCGCCGCGATCCAGGCCTATAACGGCATGGCGGGCGCAATCGCCGACCTGCAACGGGTGGTGACGACGCAGGACCAGTCGGGCAACCCGCCGACCACTACCACCATTCAGGCTAATGCTATCGCCGCCGCGACCAGCAAACCCTATTATCTCAAGGCATCGCGGCTGGCGGTAACAGTGTCGACGCCCTCAACCCAGCGGATCAGCGGGGCCAAGGAATATACCGTCAGCATGGTCTATGCCGTGCCGGTGATGCTGTTTCCGACGCTCAAGACGTTCCGGTTCACATTCAAGCGGGCGGTATTCGTCAAGGCTTGAGACAGGACCGAGGGGGCGCTTCAAACGAAAAGGGGGCCTTGCGGCCCCCTTCCCTTTTTGGCGTTGGCCCATGCCGATCAGCGATAGCAGACCTTGCGCACGGCGGCGGCGATCTTGCCCGCGTCGATCAGCGCCTGCTTTTCCAGCGCGGCGGCATAAGGCAGCGGCACGTCTTCGTCGCACACGCGCAGGACCGGGGCATCGAGGTGATCGAAGCCCTCTTCCATCGCGATGGCGATGATTTCCGACGCGATCGAGCAAACCGGGAAGCCTTCTTCGGCCACGACCATGCGGTTGGTCTTAGCAAGCGAAGCCAGCACCGTTTCCTTGTCGAGCGGACGCAGCGTGCGCAGGTCGATCACTTCGGCGTCGATGCCTTCGGCGGCGAGCGTCTCGGCAGCCTCAAGCGCGAAGCCGACGCCGATGGAATAGGACACGATGGTCACGTCCTTGCCCTGCCGCACGATCCGCGCCTTGCCGATGGGCAGCACGAAATCGTCCATCTGCGGCACGTCGAAGCTCTTGCCATAGACCAGTTCGTTTTCAAGGAACACGACCGGGTCCTGACTGCGGATCGCGGCCTTGAGCAAGCCCTTGGCATCGGCGCTGTCATACGGCGCGATGACCACAAGGCCGGGGACTGCCGCGTACCACGGGCCGTAGTTCTGCGAATGCTGCGCGCCGACGCGGCTGGCCGCGCCGTTGGGACCGCGAAACACGATGGGGCAGCGCATCTGGCCGCCGGACAT
>JBDLVU010000167.1:0-5885 GCA_039804665.1 Pseudomonadota bacterium
GCCCAGCGCCGCCATCGCGCCCGGCACGCGCCAGCGCAAGTGCGTCACGTCCTCGGGCACGGCGTGGCGCACGCGGCCATCGCCGTCACGCACCGTCAGCTGGTCGAGCGTGCCCCAGCTGTGGCCGCCGTCTACCGAGACTTCCTCGTCGCCGCCTGCGCTGCTCTGAAACGAAACCGCGCGGGGCAGGGGATTGGTCACGGTGAAGTCGCGGCCCCGGGTGGCCGTCCAGTTGACCACGAACACCACCCGGTCGCCCGGTTGCAGCCGCTCGGCGCGTTCCAGCACGCGCGACATGCGGCCGTCGGCGGCCGGCTGGAAGCGCTCCACGAACACGTCGCTCGCCAGTTGCACCGGCTCGGCCTGAGCCGCCAGCGGAGCAACGATCGCGATTCCGGCAGCCATTGTCGCAAGAGTCCCGTTCATGCGTATCAAGTCCCACCCAGACGCACCGCGCGCCCCCTTGGTTCCCGTCTCGCACAGGTCCTGCTAAAACGTGGTTAATGGCTGCAAACCATGTTTCTCCGTGTGCGGCTGCATGGATGCAAAAAATGTCGCTTCACTTTGTTGACAGGCGCGCGTCGCTGGCATAGTTGCGCGGCTCCCAAGCGGAAACGCGGGTGTAGCTCAGTTGGTTAGAGTATCGGCCTGTCACGCCGAGGGTCGCGGGTTCAAGTCCCGTCACTCGCGCCACGTCAAAAATTGAAAAGGCGCCCTCGGGCGCCTTTTTGCGTTTCAGGCCAGACCGTTCATGCGGCCTTGAACGGCGATGCGTCGAAATAGTCGCGCCAGCCGGCAATCTTGCCATCCTGCACTTCGAAGATGCCCATCAGGCGGATCGAGGTGAAGCGTTCGCCCTTGGCGTTGACCATGTGGTCCACCCGCTCGGTCAGCACGCGGCCGCCCTGTTCCACGATCGCGAGCATGTCGACATCGATCGTCGCAAGGCCCATGCCCTGTTCAAATTGCTCCACCATCGCCAGCGCTTCCGCGATACCGGTGGTGTGGGTCAGGCCGACGTTTTCATAGACGGTCGCATCCGTGAAATGACTGCGGATCGATTCGGCAAAGCCGCCAGACTTCGACCACTGTGCGCAAAAGGCTTCGACGGTTTCGGTGGGGCTTGGCATCGCGGTTCTCCCTGCAGCAATTCAACCGTACGGTTAAATCAAACAGGCGCCCGCGCCAAGCCGTTCCCGATCACCCCCAGCGGCCGGTTTCCATCCAGATCAGGAAGCGCTTCAGCGGCAGCAGCCATATGGTGCCCAGCACGATGTAGATCGGCGTCTGCACCAGCACCGGCAGGCCGGAGATCGGCCCTGAAAGCCCCGCCACGATCACAGCATAGACAGCCACCCCCGTCATCAGCGCCAGAATGCCCACGGGCTTGCGCCAGGTCGGCTTGTTGTTGTTCACGAAAGGCTTCCCTCGAATGGTCCATAAAGGCGCGTGGGCGTGACCACCGCTGCCAGCGGCCGGTCATGCGCTTCGTGTGGCACGCTGTCCACCAGCTGGCAGTCCCACGCCATGCCGATGGCCGGCACGTTCGGATGTGCCTCCAGCCAGCGGTCATAGTGCCCGCCGCCTTGACCCAGTCGCGCGCCTTGCGCCGTAAAGCCCACCAGCGGAACGAACAGCACGTCGGGCACGATCTCCTCGGCGTCCGCCATCGGCTGCGCGCAGAAGGGGCCTTGTTCGAGCAATTCGGCCAGATGCGGCGATTCCCAGCGGCGAAAGGTCATCGCGGCATCTCGCCCTGCAAACCATGGCATCGCGATGGTGTGGCCCGCCTCGTGCAGGAACCGCGCATAGCCGCCGGTCGGCGTCTCGTCCGGCCCGTTCACGTAAAGCCCGATGCGCGCGCCTTGGGGGATCAGTGTCAGCAACGGTCCCGGCGGCCGCATCATCACCAGCGCCCGGACGCGCGGATCAAGCGCGGCCACGTGGGCGCGTCGTTCGGCCCGCAGTCGCTTGCGCAGCTCAGCCTTCAACTCCACGCGCGTGTGCTCCGGATCGGGTCTGGGAAGGTGGGTGACGGGACCACCGTGGGTCGTTTGCTCGGAAAATCCTCTGACGCCTTCACGTCAGGTGGGGACCATGTACGCCAGACCAGGGTCCGGCATAGGGACAGCCCCCTTGGATTGCTTATAGCCTCAGGGATGTTCATGCGGCTCGTACCGGGCAGTACCCGTCGCCCCTGATCTAGGCGCTCGCGACCGCTTCCTCAAGGTGTGCGGCAAGCTTTTCCACCCGCTCGGCCAAAGCGGCCACGCGATCCATCAATGCCGCGGGCAGTTCGGACGGGGCAGGGGCGGCGGCAGGGACTGGCCCCTTGCGGTGTTCCTCGTGCAGTTCATCGGCCAGCACCAGCGCGGCGAACAGCATCATCCGTGCTTCGCCCTGTCCTGCGGCGCCGACCTTGCGCACGCGCTCGTCGATCATGCGGCCAAGCATTTCGATGTGCGCTTCCTCGCCGTCCGAGGCCGAAACGGTGAACGTGCGCCCGCCGATCTGGAGGTTGACGTTGCTCATGCCTTCAACCTCATTGCGGCAAGTTCGCCAGCAGCAGGTCCAGCTGTCGCAGCTCCTGCGTGACCGTGTCCTTCAGCTTGCGGTGGCGTACCTTGATATCGCCCAGTTCGGCCACTTGCGCCTCGCGCGTGGTTACTGCGCCTTCCAGCCGCGCCAGCGCCTGCTCGATCCGGTCGAGCGCCGAGTCCAGAGCTTCATGTGCCATGCCCTTGCGCTACCATAACAAAAGCAGGGCGCAAGTCGGCGCGTGACGCGATCCCCAGCTTTGCGCTTGCCCGCGCAAGTCTGCCTGTGCATACGAATGCGGCGATTCGGGGTCATGCATTGCCCACGCAATGCAATGCATGGCCGGATCACACCGGCGCCAGCCTTGACGGTGGGGGATGCGGGGGTCAATGAGACCCCGCTCCGAATCACCGGCATTGGCGCGTCTTGGCGCTTTGGAAGGGCATTTCAGGTTATGACTCGCGATCCCACCGCACTGGCTCCCATGGCCAATGCGATCCGTGCGCTCGCCATGGACGCGGTCCAGGCGGCGAACTCCGGCCACCCCGGCATGCCGATGGGCATGGCGGACGTTGCCACGGTTCTGTGGTCGCAGTTCCTGAAGTTCGATCCTTCGGCGCCCAAGTGGGCGGACCGCGATCGCTTCGTCCTTTCGGCCGGCCACGGCTCGATGCTCATCTACGCGCTGCTCCATCTCTCGGGCTATGAAAGCCCGACGATGAAGGACATCCGCGATTTCCGCCAGCTCGGCTCGGTCTGCGCCGGCCACCCGGAAAACTTCCTGATCGACGGCGTGGAATGCACCACCGGCCCGCTGGGGCAGGGCATCGCCATGGCCGTGGGCATGGCGATGGCCGAACGCCACCTCAATGCGCAGTTCGGTGACGACCTCGTCGATCACAAGACCTGGGTGATCGCGGGCGACGGCTGCCTGATGGAAGGCGTCAACCACGAAGCCATCGGCCTTGCCGGCACGCTGAAGCTCGGCCGCCTCAATGTCCTGTGGGACGACAACAAGATCACCATCGACGGCGACACGTCGCTGTCGACCAGCGAGGACATCCTCGCCCGCTACGCCGCCACCGGCTGGCACACCGTCACCTGTGACGGCCATGACTTTGCCGATATCGCCCGCGCGCTGGCCGAAGCCGCCGCCGATCCGCGCCCGTCGCTGGTCGCCTGCCGCACCGTGATCGGCAAGGGCGCGCCCAACAAGCAGGGCGGCCACGCCGTCCACGGGGCACCGCTCGGCGCCGACGAAATCGCCGCCGCACGCGAATATCTTGGCTGGACCGCCGCGCCGTTCGAAGTTCCGGCTGACATTCTCGCCAACTGGCGTTCGACGGGTGAGGGGGGCAAGCAGGCCCACGCGGCTTGGGCATCGCGCCTTGCCGCCTCCGCCGCCCGCGCCGATTTCGAAGCCCGTCTGGCGGGCGTGGCCGATCTCGCATCGCCGGCGCTGGAAAGCTACATCGCTGGCCTCGTCGCCGCGCCGCAAAAGGTCGCGACGCGCAAGGCTTCGGAAATGGCGCTTGGCCCGCTGACTGAGCAACTGCCGCACCTCATCGGCGGCAGCGCCGACCTGACCGGCTCGAACCTCACCAAGACCAAGTCGACCACGCCCTTCGGCGCGGACGATTACGCCGGCCGCCACGTCTATTACGGCATCCGCGAATTCGGCATGGCCGCTGCGATGAACGGCATGGCGCTTCACGGCGGCGTGGTGCCCTATGGCGGCACGTTCCTGGTGTTTTCGGATTATTGCCGCAACGCCATCCGCATGTCCGCGCTGCAGCACGCGCAGGTCGTCTATGTCCTCACGCACGATTCGATCGGGCTGGGCGAAGACGGGCCGACCCACCAGCCGGTCGAACACGTCATGTCGATGCGCATGATCCCGAACCTCAACGTCTATCGCCCGGCCGACGTGATCGAAACGGCCGAATGCTGGGCGCTGGCGCTTGAAACCACGGCCACGCCTTCGGTGCTGGCGCTGTCGCGGCAGAATCTGCCGCAGCTGCGTGGCGCAGGCGATGAAGGCTGGACCCGCGCGGGCAACCGTTCGGCCAAGGGCGCCTATCGCCTCGTTTCCGCGACCGCGGCGCGCAAGGTCGTGCTGCTGGCGAGCGGTTCGGAAGTCGAAATTGCGACCAAGGCCGCCGCCGCGCTTGAAGCACAGGGTATCGGCGCCGATGTCGTCTCGTTCCCCTGCTGGGAACTGTTCGACGCGCAGGACGCGGCCTATCGCGCCGACCTGCTGCCCGCCGATGCGCTCAAGGTCTCGATCGAGGCTGGCGTCACCTTCGGCTGGCAGAAGTATGTCGGCGATGGCCTGACCATCGGCATCGACAGCTTCGGCGCCTCTGCCCCGGCAGACGTGCTTTACGATCATTTCGGGCTGACTGCGGACAAGATTGTGCCGCAGATTCTCGAACGACTTTCGTGATTTAAAGGGAGTTTTTGATATGGCGATCAAGGTTGCGATCAACGGTTTCGGACGTATCGGGCGCAATGTGGCCCGTGCCATTCTCGAACGGCCCGATTGCGGCCTTGAACTCGTCTCCATCAACGACCTGGCCGATGCCAAGGCCAACGCCCTGCTGTTCAAGCGCGACAGCGTGCACGGCGCCTTTTCGGGTGACGTGTCGGTCGATGGCAACGACCTGATCGTCAACGGCAAGCGCATCCAGGTGACTGCCGAGCGCGACCCGGCCAACCTGCCGCACGCCGCCAACGGCATCGACATCGCGTTTGAATGCACCGGCTTCTTCACCAACCGCGATGGCGGCCAGAAGCACATCGACGCCGGTGCCAAGCGCGTGCTGATCTCGGCGCCCGCCAAGAACGTCGACCTCACGGTCGTGTTCGGCGTGAACCATGACAAGCTGACCGCCGATCACAAGATCGTGTCCAACGCTTCGTGCACCACCAACTGCCTCGCCCCGATGGCGAAGGTGCTGCATGAATCGATCGGCATCGAACGCGGCCTGATGACGACGATCCACTCGTACACCAACGACCAGAAGATCCTCGACCAGATCCACAGCGACCCGCGCCGCGCCCGCGCCGCCGCGATGAACATGATCCCCACCAGCACCGGCGCGGCCGTGGCCGTGGGCGAAGTGCTGCCCGATCTGAAGGGCAAGCTCGACGGTTCGTCGATCCGCGTGCCGACCCCGAACGTTTCGGTGGTGGACCTGACCTTCACGCCGAAGCGCGACACGAGCGTGGAAGAAGTCAACGGCCTGCTCAAGGCTGCTGCCGAAGGCGCGCTGAAGGGCGTGCTGGGCTACACTGACGAGCCGCTGGTTTCGATCGACTTCAACCATGACTCGCACTCGTCGACG
>JBDLVU010000168.1:0-5872 GCA_039804665.1 Pseudomonadota bacterium
AACGGCGTGGTCATGGGCGTGCGCGGTTCGTCTGCCGACGAAGCCCTGCTCCCCCCGCGCGAAGTCGACGATATCACGCACAAGCGCACCGGCACGTGGAAGCCTTGCGCCGATACGGGCACGATCCGCGCCTGTTCGCTGATCAACATGGAAGTGTTCGGCCAGACCCGGCCCGTCCCCTATGCCTACGCAGAAATCGTGCTGGACGGCGCATCGACCAAGATGATCCACATCATCGAGATCGACGATCTTGAAAGCGCCAAGGAAAAGATCAAGCCGGGCACCCGTGTCCGCGCGATCTGGACCAAGGGCGAACGCAAGGGCGCGGTGTCTGACATCGAACGGTTCGAGGTGATCGAAGCGTGACCAACTGGACCGTCACTTCGCTCCGCATCGGGGAGCTTTACCTGCCCCATGGCGGCGGCCTGATGCGCGATCCCGTGCACGTTTGGCTGTTGCGCGGAGAAGTGGCGGGCAAGCCGGTCAATGTGCTGGTCGATAGCGGCATGGCCGATATCCACACCATCCATGCCCGTCTGCGGGTATCGGGCAAGGGCGGCGGCCATGCCAGCCTCATCACCGCGCTGGCGGGCGAGGGGCTGGCGCCGCAGGATATCGACACGGTTATCTGCACGCACCTGCACTTCGATCACGCGGATAACCTCGATCTGTTTCCCGATGCTTGCGTGGTGGTGCAGCGCGCCGAACTGATGGCGGCGATCGATCCAGTGCCTTCGCAGCGGATCTTTTACTGGAAGTCCACGCAAGCGAACCTGCTGGCGCGCAAGCGACCCGCGCAGTTGCGGCTGGTCGATGGCGATACGGACCTGCTGCCGGGCATCCGCCTGCTCAGCGTGCCCAGCCATACCGAAGGGATGCAGGTGGTGGTTGTCACCACGGAAAAGGGCCGCGCGGCGCTCGTTTCCGATCTTGGCGATCATTACCGCTACTGGTTCCCCGCCGATGCGCGCGCGACCAGCCACCCGCAGCGCTCGCTGTCGGATGCGTTCCTCACCGGCAACATCCGCAGCGAAAGCGAGCGGACGTGGCAGGCGGCGATGCGCCGCGTGCTCGATAACAGCGACATTGTCGTGCCAGCGCACGATTTCCGCATCCCGGGGCGCATGCCCGAACAATGGTTCGCCATTCCGGACAGTACCGATGGCGATCTGGCGCATGAACCGCCAACCGACGAAGAAAATTGAGAGGGGCTGCCATGAGTTACGAAGACATCATCTACGAAGTGAGCGATCGTATCGCGACGGTCACCCTCAACCGGCCCGACGCGATGAACGCGACGACCGACCGCCTGTACAGCGAACTTCAGGATCTCATCCCCCGGATCGCGGCTGACACGAACGTGTCCGTGGTGATCCTGACGGGCGCCGGACGCGGCTTTTGCGCGGGCGCAGACCTGAAGGCGAGCAAGGACAGCCTCACCCCGCTGCAACGCCGCGCGCGCCACCGCTGGATCCTGAAAGACGTGCTTGAACCGCTGTACAAGCTGGAAAAGCCGGTCATCGCGGCGGTCAACGGCCCCGCCGCCGGTGCGGGCGCTAACATCGCTTTGTCGTGCGACATCATCATCGCCAGCGAAAAGGCCAGCTTCATCCAGGCCTTTGCCAAAGTCGGCCTCATGCCCGATCTTGGCGGCATGTTCTTCCTGTCGCGCGCTGTCGGCATTAACAAGGCCAAGGAACTGTGCTTCACCGCGCGCAAGGTTCTGGCAGACGAGGCGCTGGTCCTCGGCATCGCCAACAAGGTCGTGCCCCATGATGATCTGATGGACGAAGCGCGCGCCATGGCAAAGCAGATCGCCGCCGGCTCGCCCACCGCCATGGCCATGAGCAAGCGCCTGCTGAACATGTCGCAAACCGCGTCGTTCGAACAGATGCTGGAATTCGAGGCCTATTCGCAGACCATCGCCTATCTCACGCCCGAATACCTCGAAGGCGTTGCCGCATTCCGCGAAAAGCGCACGCCAGATTTCGCCGGTGCGGCACAGCGCGCAGCTTCCGCGCAGGACTGACAGGAGTAGGCGCCATGGACTTCAACTATAGCCCTGCTGAAAGCGAGTTCCGCACCGAACTCCGCGCCTGGCTGGCCGATGCTCTGCCCAAGGGCTGGGGCGAAACGGTGTTCGAGCCGAAGGACGAGCACGAACGCGCGATGTTCCGCCTCGATTGGGAGCGCAAGCTTCACAACGGCGGCTGGAGCGGGATCAACTGGCCCAAGGAATACGGCGGACGCGGCGCCACGCTGATCGAACGCGGCATCTTTGCCGAGGAAATGGCCCGCGCCGGCGCGCCCGAGGGGATCAACATCATCGGCCACAATCTGGCCGGCACCACCATCCTCGCGCACGGCACCGAAGCCCAGAAAATGCGCTTCCTGCCCGAGATCATCTCGTCCGCCGAAGTCTGGTGCCAGGGCTTCTCCGAGCCGGGCGCCGGGTCCGATCTCGCCGCTGTCCGCACGCGCGCCGAACTCAAGGGCGACAAGTTCATCGTCAATGGCCAGAAAATCTGGACCAGCTACGCGCAATACGCTCAGTGGTGCTTCGCGCTGGTCCGCACCGATCCCGATGTGGCCAAGCACAAGGGCCTGTCGTTCCTGCTGATCGACATGGCCAGCCCCGGCATCACCATTCGCCCGCTGCGGCAGATCTCCGGCGAATCCGAATTCAACGAAACCTTCTTCGACAACGTCGAGGTGCCGGTCGAAAACATCGTAGGCGATCTCAACGGCGGCTGGAAGATTGCGATGACCACGCTGGCCTACGAGCGCGGCCCCGAAGATTCGCTGGGCCGGCAGGTGCGCTTCAAGCAGGAGCTGGACAAGCTGCTGGTCACGCTCATGCACACCATGCAGGGCAACCGCGCCGCCATCGATAATCCCGCGATCCGCCAGCGCCTCGCCCGTGCGATTACAGAGCTCGACATCGTGCGCCTCAATGCCCTGCGCGCGTTCAGCCGCTATCTCGATGGCGGCGACCGCGGGTCCGATGCCTCGATGATCAAGCTCTATTGGAGCCATGCGGCGCAAACTATGTACGAAGTGGCCATGGATGCGCTCGGCCCGATCGCGCCGCTGTCGGGCAACGACCCCGCCGCCGCCGCGCTGGGGCGGTTCCAGCTCAGCTGGCTGCAGTCCAAGGCTTTCACCATCTATTCCGGCTCCTCGGAAATTCAGCGCAACATCATCGGCGAGCGCGTGCTCGGCCTGCCGCGTTGATCCCGGACGGACCCAAGGAACTCCGACCATGAACTTTGCCTTCGATGAGCAGCAGACCAGCCTTGGAGACACCGTCGCGCGGCTGCTGGCGGACCACACCGCGCTGCTCGCGCCCGATCTTTCAGGTGACGGCGCCTTGCCCGCGTGGGATGCGCTGGCCGAGCTGGGCCTGTTCGCCATGATGGTTCCCGAAGAACACGGCGGGGCCGGGCTGGGCGCGATCGATCTGGCCCTGTCGGTCGAAGCGATGGGCGCCCACCTTGCACCGCCCGCTGCGGTCGAGGCGCTGCTGGTCACTGATCTGCTGGTGCGCCACGGCACGGCGGCACAGCAACACGAATACTTGCCCCGCATCGCGGCGGGCGAACTGCGCGTGGCCGTGGCCATGGCCGAGCAGGGCGCCGACGATGCGCCGGAAAGCGCGCAGGCCAGCGTCTCCGGCGGCGTGCTGAACGGCAGCAAGGTGCTCGTTGCCGAAGGCGCCCGCGCCGATCTTTTCGCAGTGCTCGTCCAATCGGGAACCGGCCCGGCGATCTATCTCGTCGCCGCCGATGCCGCCGGGGTATCGGTTCGCCTGCACGAAGATATCGACCCCACCTGCGCGCTCGCCGCCGTCACCTTCGATGGCGTGGTGCTCGGGCCAGATGCCCTTGTCGGACCGGCATCGCCGGGCCGCGCGGTGGACCGCCTGTTCGATGGCGGCGCGGCGCTGCTGTCGTGCCTGCTCACCGGCATCGCCGGGCATATGCTGGCGACCGCGGTCGACTATGCCCGCACGCGCGAACAGTTCGGACAGGCCATTGGCTCGTTCCAGTCGATCAAGCACCGCTGCGCCGATATGGCCGTCGCGGTCGATGCCGCCCGTTCGGCCACGTATTACGCGGTCTGGGCCTTGTCTGAAGACGCACCGGACCGCGCGCGCGCCGTGTCCATGGCCAAGGCTTATGCGGGCGAAGTTGCCCGCACCGTCTGCAATGAAGCGATCCAGGTACACGGCGGCATGGGCTTCACATGGGAACTCGGGCTGCACCGCTTCCTGCGCCGCGCCAAGGTGATCGAACACACGTTCGGCTGCTCCACTTGGCACAACGAACGCGTCCTCGCTGAAACCCTGCGGATGCTTGAAGGCGGCGAAGCATCGCAGCAGGCAGCGGCCTGAGCCATGCGCGAGGGCATCCCCAACGACATTGCCCGGCTGGCAGACCTGTTCGCCTCGGGCGGATGGAAGGAGCTGCGCGTCGAAGCGCCGGGCGTCAGCGTCCTGCTGTCGAATGACCCGGCAGCGCCTGCGCTCGGCAGCCCGCAAGCGGCCGCCCAACTCGTGGCGGCTGCTCCGGCTCCGGCCAAACCGGCCGCATCCGCACCGGCTGCCTCTCCACCAGCCACCATCAATCCCGGCTGGAGCGAAGTGCGCGCGCCCAATCTCGGCACGTTCTACCGCTCGCCAAAGCCGGGCGCGGCCCCTTTTGTCGAAGTCGGCCAGCCGGTCGATGGCGAAACCGAGATATGTTTGCTCGAAGTGATGAAGCTGTTCACCTCGGTGAAGGCGGGCCTGCGCGGCACCATCCGCAAGGTCTGCGTAGAGGATGGCGTGCTGGTCGAAGGCGGCCAGTTGCTGTTCCTCGTCGAAGCCGATTGATTTTTTCGCCCGCGCAACGCCGCGGGCCGATAGCAGGGAGTGCGTGGGAATGGCCCACATCGAATTTCTCGACGAAACCATGCGCGATGGACAGCAGAGCCTGTGGGGCCTGCGGATGCGCGCGGGCATGGCGCTGCCGGTCGCGCCGCTGATCGACCAGACCGGGTTCAGCACCATCGATCTCACCGGCGGCGGCATGCTCGATGTGCTGACGCGCTATTGCCAGGAAAACTATTGGGAGGGGCTGGACCTGCTGGTCGCCTCGATGCCCAACACGCCCTTGCGCGCGGGCCTTCGCGCCAATGCCAACGTCACGTTCGGCATCACGCCGCCCGTGCTGATGGACCTTTGGGTGCAGCGCCTTTGCGCGCACGGCGTCCGCTCGTTCTGGATCTATGACGTACTGTTCGGCATGGACAATATGCTCCGGCTGGCCAAAGTCGCCAAGGAAGCCAACGGCGCTTCGGTGGCGGGCGCGATCATGTTCGCGCTCTCGCCCGTGCACACCGATGAATTCTTCGTCTCGAACGCGAAGAAACTGGCGGAAAGCCCGCACGTCGATTCCATCCTGCTCTATGATACCGCAGGGGTACTCGAAAAGGATCGCATCCAGCAGCTCGTACCCGCGCTGGTTCAGGCCGCCGGGGGCAAGCCGCTCGAATTCCACTCGAACAACCTGCTTGGCCTGTCGGCCAAGGCCTATCTGGACGCCATCGATTGCGGTGTTTCGGTTATCCACACCGCCAGCAGGCCCATGGCCAATGGGCCTTCGGTGCCTTCGACCGAGATCATGGCCCGCAACATCCAGCTGCTGGTAATCGACCCGCAAAACGACTTTATGGATATTGACGGTGCCGCCCTGCCAGTGCCGGGGGCGCACGCCGATATGCAGCGCCTGGCCGACTGGCTGACCACGCACTTGGCGCAGGTGAACAACATCACGCTCACACTGGACTCCCACGCCTGCGTGGGCATAGAGCGCACTACGTTTTGGCAGCA
>JBDLVU010000169.1:0-5870 GCA_039804665.1 Pseudomonadota bacterium
ATCTGGGCCGCGCGCTGGCATCGTACGACAAGGCGGCCAAGGCCTATCCCGGCAATCTGGCGGCATTGACTGGCAAGGCCGGCGTGCTGGGCGACATGGGCCGCGCCGACGAGATGGACGCTGTGATCGCCAGCCTGCCCGACAGCGATCCTGACGGGACGGTCGCCTATCTCAAGGCGCGCTCTGCCGCCGCGCGCGGGCAATGGAACACCGTGCGCGAAACCTTGCAGGCCAGCGAGGACAAGCTGGGCAAGCGCGACGACGCCGTGGTGCTGTATGCGCAGGCGCTGACCGCGCTGGGGCAGCCCGAACAGGCGCGCGCGCGATTGGCGCCGCTGCTGTCGCGCCATCCGGAGAACCTGCTGGTGCGGCGCGAAATGGCCAAGGCGCAACTTGCGGGGCATGATGCGGCGGGCGCGGTGCAGACGCTGAAGGCGCTCGCCCGCAGCAAGGACGCGAGCGCGGACGACTTGCGCCTGCTGGCCCGCGCGGCCAGCGAGGCCGGAGACCCTGACGTGGCGACGTATGAGGCGCGGGCGCGCTTTCCTTCGCCGCGTGCACTGGGCGCGGCGCTGACCGCAGGCGATGCAGCGATGCGCGCGGGCAATTGGGGCAATGCGATCAAGGCCTACGAACAGATCATGGCGGTTACCGACGGCAAGAACCCGCTGGTGCTGAACAACCTTGCCTGGGCCAACAGCCAGATCGGCAACAAGGCGAAGGCGCTGGACTATGCCCAGCGCGCGTACAAGGTGGCGCCGGAGAACCCCTCGGTCATGGATACGCTCGGCTGGCTGCTGGTGGAGACCGGCGGCGACAAGGGCAGGGCGCGGCAACTGCTGCGCGCGGCAGCCGCCAAGGCGCCGCAGAACGCCACGATCCGCCAGCATCTGGCGCAGGCCGAGAAGTCCTGAGCAGGGACGGATGATGGAATAAGGAAGGGGAGCCTGCGCCATCCCGCAGGCTCCCCTTTACGCCGTGCCGTTTCCGGCGCGGACGAGCGTTCAGGCCGCGCGAAGCGTCTGGCGCAGCGCAGGTGCGCGGCGGCGAGCCAGCGCAAGCCCGATCAGGCCTGCACCGAACAGGCCGAGCATGCCCGGCTCAGGCACCGGCGTGCCGCCCGTGCTGGTGGAGGTCGTGGTCGAGCTGGTGGTCGAGGACGAGGTGATCGTGCCCGAACCGCTGGCCGAGCTGACGCCGCTGATGCCGGTGATCGACTGGTAGCGCACGAAGAAGTTGCTGAGCGTCAGCGCGCTGGGCGCGGTGGAGAAGCTGAGCGTGAAGCTGCCGGTGCCCGACTGGCCGATGGTCAGGCCGCCACTGCCGCCGCCGGCGCAGCTACCGGTGAGCGCATCCTTGAAGCACACGTCGACCGTGCCGATACCGTTCGGATAGTTCGAATTCAGCGTGGTGTACGAAAATGCCCCGGTCGAATTGGCGCTGCTGATCGACGGGTCGGTGTCGAACGCGAAGCTGGAAATGCGCGAATCCGTGACCGGAGCCGAGCTGGTGTTCGCGACCGCATAATCGAACGTGTAGTCGTTGCCCGAAACGCCGGTCAGCGTGAACGTGGTGGACCCGGTCAGGCCGCTGTAGGTCGTCGGGCTGGACGGAGTGCCGGTGAAGCCGTCGTAGTTCAGAGTCACGGTCTTGCCGATGTCGCTGGATGCAAACGTCATCGAATCCGCAAGAGCCGGACCGGCGGTGGCAACGGTCAGAACCGCTGCGATGCCGGCGAGCGTGGTGGTGAACCGCATTGCCATACCCCTTGGTTAATTTCCCCTGCCCACGAACTACGCAACGGGCGTGCCAATCCCGGATTTCCGCCACATCGGACCGTTAACGCCTTAAGCGATTGTAATGCATTCCGACGTTTTTGGTCCGATCCGGACAGGGCGTGATCAGCGGCGCTTTCACCGAAACTTCAGTCCTTCGTGGCAGGGTGGCGCCATGAAGCGCTCCACCATCATGACCGGGCTGGTGCTGCCCGCCTTGTTCGCACTCTCCGCCTGCGGTGGCGATCCTACCGATCGTGCCGCTGCCGCGCGGCAGGCGTTCGCCGGCGAGGACTTTGCCGGCGCGCGTGCAAATGCGCTGGCCGCGCTGGAGGCGGACGGATCGAACAAGGACCTGCTGGCGCTGCTGGCTCGCGCGCAGTTGCAGCTGGGCGATGGCGACGGCGCGCAAGGCACGCTGACGCGGCTGAAGCAGACGGGCGCGAGCGGTCCCGACGTGGCGCGGATGCTGGCGGAGGCGGCACTGCTGCGCGGGCAGGCGCGGCAGGTGTTCGAGCTGCTGGGCAGCGACGCGGCACCGGGGGCCTGGCGCCTGCGCGCGGCGGCGCACATTGCGAGCGACGAGCCGGCCGCCGCGCTCGATGCCTTTCGCAAGGGCATGGCGGCGGGCGCCGATTTCCTGCTGGCCCGCGACTACACGCGCTTTCTGCTGGACGCGCAGGACAATGCCGGCGCCGCGCAGGCGCTGGACGCAATGCGCAAGCTGGGGCCGGACCGGCTCGACACGCTGATGCTGGCGGGCGATCTTGCCCTGCGGCAGGGGCGGCAGGACGACGCGGCGGCCAGCTGGACTCGTGCGAGCGAGCGCTTTGCCGCGCGGGTGGAGCCGCTGCTGTCGCTGGCCACGCTGGCCGATATGCGCGGCAAGGTGAACGATGCCGCCGCGCTGGTGGCCAAGGCGGAGAAGATCGCCCCCAAGGACGCGCGCGTGGCCGCGATGGTGGTGCAGATCGCCGCCGAAAAGGGCGAATGGGACAAGGTGCGCACGGCGCTGGCCCCGCGCGAAAGTTCGCTCGATCCGCGCTCGTTCGAAGGGCTGGCCTATGCCGAGGCTTTGCTGCGGCTGGATCATCCCGAACAGGCGCGGGCGATGTTTGCCAAGGCGCTCTCGCTATCGCCGCAGAACCCTTATGCGCGGATCATGCTTGCCGAGGCGCAGTTGGCGACCGGCGACGGGGCGACCGCGTTCCGCACCGTGCGTCCGCTGGCCGACAGCGTGCTGGCGGGCGAGCGCGAACTGGACCTTGCCGTGAGCGCGGGCAACGCTGCGCGCGATCCGGCGGCGGCGGGCTACGAGGCGCGGCTGCATTCGCCGCAGTTGCGCGAATGGCAGCGGCTGGCCGGAACAGGGCAGGCGGCGATTGCACGGGGCGAATGGGCGGCGGCGATCGATGCCTATCGCGGCATTCCGGGCTATGACGGCGATGCCGAAGTGCTCAAGCGCATCGCCTTTGCCAGCAGCAACGCCGGCCGTCATGCCGATGCAATCGTGCTGGCGGACAAGGCCTTGCTGATCGAACCCCGCAATCCCGACATGCTGCACATTGCCGGGCTGGTCCGGCTGAATGCCGGCAAGGAGCGTGACACGGCGGCGCGGTTGATGCAGCAGGCGGTGGAACTCGATCCGCGCAACAAGGTGTTTCGCGGCGATCTGGCGCGTGTTTCCGCGATGCCGGGCTGAACCCGCTGATCGCGGACGCGAAAAGGGGCGCTGCCGGTCACCGGCAGTGCCCCTTTTGCATGGCGATCGGCTTTGGCGATCAGCGGCGGCGGCGACGCGCAGCGGCAAGGCCGATGAAGCCGAGGCCCATCATGCCCAGCATGCCGGGCTCGGGAACCGCAGTGCCGCCGGTCGAAGACGAGGTGGTGGTGGTGGTGCCACCGGTCGAGGTGGTGGTGCCGCCCGTGCTGGTCGAGGTCGACGTAGTGGTGCCACCGGTCGAGGTCGACGAGGTCGAGGTGCACATGGCGGCGCCGGTCGCGTCGCCGCAGTTGCAGGAGTGCGTGTGGGTCAGCGTCCAGGCCTGCGCCGGAGCGGCGAGGGCGAGCGAGCCGAGCGTGGCGGCAGCGAGGATGGCGATGCGCTTCATGGATGGTCCCCTTGAAATTAACCGGTAACGACAAACTTGGTTGACCCAAGGCTTTGCAGACTTCGTGCCAAGTACGGAATCTGGCGGTTATGCGTGGTTAATGGCGGGGAATGGCGGCGAGTGGTGTAAAGTTCGCCGACTGATTTGCGTTAACCAATCAGTCGTTCAGGCGCAGCGCGATATCGTTCATGAAGCGCACGTCATCGCCTTTGGCGAGCCAGTCTGCTTCGGCTGCAATGGCGCCCAGCATGTCGGCCAGATCGTCATGCTCGACCTTGGCAAAGGGGCCGAGAACGTGGCCGGTCACCCGGTCCTTGTGCCCCGGATGGCCGATGCCGATGCGCACGCGGCGGAAATCGGGGCCGAGGTGCTTGTCTATGGAGCGCAGGCCATTGTGCCCGGCGGTGCCGCCGCCCTGCTTCACCTTCACCTTGAAAGGCGCAAGGTCCAGCTCGTCGTGGAACACGGTGAGGGCATCGGTGCCCAGCTTGTAGAAGCGCAGCGCCTCGCCCACCGAACGGCCGCTTTCGTTCATGAAGGTGGCGGGCTTGAGCAGCAGCACCTTCTGCGTGCCGATGCGGCCTTCCTGCACCCAGCCCTGGAACTTCTTCTGCACCGGGCCAAACGCGTGGACTTCGGCAATCGTGTCGAGCGCCATGAAGCCCACGTTGTGGCGGTGCATCGCATATTGAGGCCCCGGATTGCCGAGGCCGACCCAGACTTGCATGGCGCAATGGCTCCTGAACTTTCGGCACGCCCATGCCAGAGCATGCTGCCCAAAAAAAGAACCCCTCCTGCACCGGGCAGGAGGGGCTGCTTTTTCCAACCGTGAAAGGCGATCAGCCTTCCTTGGTTTCGCCTTCTTCGCTCTTGAGCGCCGACGGAGCGACGATCGTGGCGATGGTGAAGTCGCGGTCGGTGATCGCGCTCTTCACGCCGGCCGGCAGGCTCACGGCGCTGAAGTGGATCGAATCGCCCACGTCGAAGCCCGAAACGTCGACGACGACGTCATCGGGGATCGCATCCGGCGCGCAGACCAGGTCCAGCTCGTGACGGACGATGTTCAGCACGCCGCCCTTCTTGAGGCCGGGCGACAAGTCTTCGTTGGCGAAGATCACGGGCACGTTGACGTGCACGGCGTGATCGGCCGAGATGCGGAAGAAGTCGGCGTGTTCCGGGCGGTCGCTGACCGGGTGGAAGGCAACGTCCTTGGCGAGCGTGCGAACGGTTTCACCGCCCACGGTCACTTCGACGACCGAGTTGAAGAAGTGGCCGGTGCCCAGCGCCTTGACCAGCGCCTTTTCTTCGACGTGGATCGCGATGGGTTCCTTGTTCTCGCCGTAAATGACGGCGGGCGTGCGACCTTCACGACGCAGCGCACGGGAGGCTCCCTTGCCAACCCGATCGCGCGTCTCGGCCGTCAGCGTAAGCGTTGCGCTCATGGACTGTACCTTCCGAAATGCATATGTTGAACGTGTTCTTCCCGCCACGCCTCCAGGGATGACCATGAACGGGAAGCGGCGGCCCATAGCCGGTTTGGCGCGAAACGCAAGGTTTTCCGGAGGAACGCCGGTCAATCGACCCGCTTTACCGTCCACCCGCGCGCGGTCAGCATCCGTGGCAGGCCATCGCTGCCCGCCACGTGCGCCGCGCCCACCGCGATGAAGGGCCGCGCGCCCGATTTGAGCATGGCGTCGATCTCGTTCGCCCAGTGGCGGTTGCGCCCGGTCAGCAGCGCATCGCGGATCGTGGCGTCGGCCAGAAATCCGGTGGAGCCTTCGCGCGCCATGCCCAGTTCGTCGCCGCGCAGCCACAGCGCCATCATGTCGCGGTCGTCGTCGGCGTTGTCGGCCGCTTCCACCGCAACCTGTTCCAGCAGCACCGTCTGCGCGTGGGAAGGCAGGGTGTCGAACACGCCGAACTGCCCGTCGAGCGTTTCCAGCCCCTGCACGGGGCGGGGCGCAATCGCCTTGCGCAATTCAGG
>JBDLVU010000170.1:0-5842 GCA_039804665.1 Pseudomonadota bacterium
GCTGCCTCGTCATGCGGTTCCATCCGCTCGAAGCGGCCGATCTTGCCCGCGCGCTTGATCGCGGGGCCCCGGGGCTGGACCCCGCCACGCGCGAAGCCGCGCTGGTCGTCAGCGCCGGCTCTCCCGGCGCCGCGCTTTCCTTCGCGGAACACGATCTCGGCAAGGCATGGCTGGCGATGAAGCGCCTCGTTGCCGAAGGCGATCCCGATTTCGTCCTCCGCGCCGATCTGTCCACCGCGCTCGGCCAGCGGCCGGACCGCGAACGCCTGCTTGCCCTGCTCGAAGCAGCGCGGATGCTTCTCGTCGGCACGCTCGCCACCGCTGACGACGCCACCCGCCTGCGCGTGGTCGAGGCTCATGCGCGCCTGACCGGCATCGCCGCGCAGGCGCCGACGTACAACTTCGACCCTTCGCTCCTGCTCATGGAAATCGGTGCCTTGCTGGCATCGGTCGCGCGCACTAGGGAGAGCGCAAGCTAGCGCCATCCCGAAGGAATCCCGCCGCAATGGGCGACCCCTACTATATCACCACCGCCATTTCGTATCCCAATGGCAAGCCGCACATCGGCCATGCCTATGAAGCGATCGCGGCCGACGTCATCGCCCGCTTCATGAAGTCGCAGGGGCACGAGGTACGGCTCCAGACGGGCACCGACGAACACGGTCTGAAGATGGCGCAAAAGGCGCGGGATCTGGGCATCACGCCCAAGCAACTTGCAGATGAAATGACTCAGCATTTCATTGATATGTGCGACACCCTTCATATCGATTACGACAAGTTCCAACGCACCACCGAACCTGCGCACCACGCCACCACGCAAGAGCTGTGGCGACGTATGGAGGCAAACGGGGACCTCTATCTCAGCCGTTACGAAGGCTGGTACTCGGTCCGCGACGAAGCCTATTACGACGAAAGCGAACTGGTCGCCGGGGAAGGGGGGCAGAAGCTTTCGCCCCAGGGGACGCCTGTCGAATGGACGGTTGAGGAATCGTGGTTCTTCCGCCTGTCCGCTTATGGCGACAAGCTGCTGGCGCTCTATCAATCCAACCCCGACTTCATCCGGCCTGAAAGCCGCCGCAATGAAATGGTGGCCTTCGTCGAACAGGGCCTGCGCGACCTTTCGGTTTCGCGCACCAGCTTCGACTGGGGCATCAAGGTGCCGGGCAGCGAAGACCATGTGATGTACGTGTGGGTCGATGCGCTCACCAACTACATCACCGGGCTCGGCTGGCCCGAGGAAACCGCTGAATTTGCCAAGTTCTGGCCGGCTGACCTCCACCTGATCGGCAAGGACATCGTCCGCTTCCACACGATCTATTGGCCCGCCTTCCTGATGAGCGCCGGCCTGCCCGTGCCCAAAAGCGTTTTCGGCCACGGCTTCCTGCTCAATCGCGGGCAAAAGGAATCCAAGTCGCTCGGCAACGTCACCGATCCGGTCGATCTCGCCACCCGCTTCGGCGTGGACACCGTGCGCTATTTCTTCATGCGCGAAGTGGCCTTCGGGCAGGACGGATCGTGGTCGGCCGAAGCCATCGTGACCCGTTGCAACGCCGAACTCGCCAACAGTTACGGCAACCTCGTTCAGCGCACCTTGTCCATGATATTCAAGAATATGGATGGTGAACTTGCGGCCTTCTCGACGACCGAGGCCGATGACGTGCTGCTCGCCACCGTGCACGAGGCCTGCACCGTGGACCTGCCGCGCGAATTCGAGGCGCTGAACTTTTCCGCCGGGATCGAGGCGTGGATGCGCGCCGTGTTCGCGTGCAATGCCTATGTCGACGAACAGGCGCCGTGGGCGCTGCGCAAGACCGATCCGGAACGGATGCGCGCCGTGCTGCTTTGTCTGTTCATGGCCATCCGTGACCTGACCATCGCCATCCTGCCGGTCGTGCCCTCGGCCGCCCACCGCGTGCTGGACCAGATCGGCATTCCGGCCGATGAACGCCGCATCGTCGATCTGAACAAGGCCGATTGGTACATGGCGCGCATTGCTACCGGCGAACGGCTGGGCGCCCCGCAGCCCGCGTTTCCGCGCCTCGAACTGCCCGAGGAAGACGCCGCCTGATGCTGATCGATTCACACTGCCATCTGAACTACAAGGGACTGGTGGAGGGTCAGGCCGACGTGCTGGCGCGCGCCCGCGCCGCCGGTGTTTCGGGCTTCCTCAACATCTCGACGCGCGAACGCGAATGGGCCGATGTAGTGGCCACCGCGCACCGTGAACCCGATGTCTGGGCCACGGTGGGCATCCACCCGCACGAAGCCGACGACCATGCGGATCTCGGCGCCGCTGCGCTGCTCGCAGCGACTGCGGATGCCAAGGTGATCGGCATCGGCGAAACCGGGCTCGACTACTACTACGACCACTCGGACCGGCAGGTGCAGCAGGACCTGTTCCGCATGCACATCGGCGTGGCGCGCGAAACCGGCCTGCCGCTGGTAATTCACACCCGCGATGCCGAAGATGATACCGCGCGGATCATTGGGGAGGAAATGGGGAAGGGGGCCTTCCCGGCCTTGATCCACTGCTTCACCGCCAGCGCCGGGTTTGGGCGTCAGATGATCGAACTGGGCCTCACGATCTCGATTTCGGGCATCGTCACCTTCAAGAACGCTAGGGACTTGCAGGCGTTTGCCGCCGAAGTGCCCGATGATCGCCTGCTGGTGGAAACCGATGCGCCGTTCCTCGCGCCGGTGCCGCACCGCGGCAAGGTGTGCGAACCTGCGTTCGTGTCCGATACGCTGCGCTTCGTGGCGGCCTTGCGCGACACTACACCTGAGAAATTGTCTGAAGTTACCTCAGGCAACTTCTTCCGGTTGTTCACAAAGGCAGCGGCGTGAAGCTGGTTGTTCTGGGATCGGGCACGTCCACCGGCGTGCCGCGCATCGGCAATGACTGGGGCCAGTGCGACCCTTCGGAACCGCGCAACCGGCGCACGCGTGTGGCTATCGTCGTCGAAGGCGAAGACGGTTCGCGCCTGCTGGTCGATACGCCGACCGACTTGCGGCATCAGCTGCTGGCGACGGAAATCGACCGGATCGACGGTGTCGTGTGGACCCACGATCATGCCGACCATACGCACGGCATCGACGATCTGCGGCCCTTGCGGATGGGCCGGGGCGCGCCGATTCCGGGCTTTGCCGCCGATGAAACCGTGCGGCGGCTGCGCCAGCGCTTCGGCTATGTCTTCGCCGGGCAGCACGGCTATCCGACGATCTGCAATCTCGACAATCTGGACCGCGTGCGGATGATTTCCGGCATCGGCGTCAGCCATTGCCAGATGCCGCACGGACCCGCGCAGTCCACGGCATTCCGTTTCGAACAAGGCGGAAAATCCATCGGTTACGCCACGGACTTCAGCGCGATTACGAGCGACATGGTCGCGCTGTTCGACCGCGTAGACATCCTGGTGGTCGATGCCTTGCGGCGCCAGCCGCATCCCACGCACGCGCATCTCGGCATGGCGCTGGAGCTCGTCGAAGCTTGTCGTGCGGGCCATGCGGTGCTGACGCATCTCGACAAGTCGATGGACTACCGCGCGCTGTGCGACGAAACGCCGCCGCACGTGGAACCCGGTTACGACGGGATGGAACTGACGCTGTGAGCGGCGATGTAATCGTCGCCCTGATCGGCCTGGCCATGGCGCTGACGATCATCCTCGCGCAGGGCCGCGCACGGCAGTTCGCATCGCGCAAGGGAATGGTGATGGCGTTGATATGGCTGGTGATTTTCATCGCCGCCGCGCTGCTGTTCCGGCATTTCCCTCGATAAGCGCCATGCGCCATTTAACATAATCATTATTATCAATTCATCAGATCGGACGTTCGATGCCCGACCAGACCATTCCCCTTCCACAAACCGAACGCCTGCTGCGCATTATGGCGCGCTTGCGCGATCCGCAGCGCGGTTGCGACTGGGATCAGGCCCAGACCTTTGCCACCATCGCCCCCTATACCATTGAAGAAGCGTACGAAGTTGCCGACGCCATCGAGCGGTCCGACATGGCGGCGCTGCGCGAGGAACTGGGCGATTTGCTGCTTCAGGTGGTTTTTCATGCGCGGATTGCCGAGGAAGCCGGCCTGTTCAGCTTTGAGGATGTTGCCACGGCGATCTGCGACAAGATGGAAGCACGCCACCCCCATATCTTTGGAAACCATGAACATACCGACGTAAGCCGCGAAGAACGCTGGGAAAAAACGAAGGCCGACGAACGCGCAGCCAAAGGCGCGCAGTCTGCGCTGGATGGCGTCGCGGCGGCGCTGCCGGCCCTAATGCGCGCGGAAAAGCTGCAAAAGCGGGCCGCGCGCGTGGGGTTCGATTGGCCCGATACCGAAGGGCCTGCCGCGAAGTTGGCGGAGGAAGCGCAGGAATTGGCGGAAGCGGTGACCGAGGCCGAAAAAGTCAACGAAGCCGGGGACTTGCTGTTTTCCGCCGTGAATGTGGTGCGATCCTACGGAGTTTCGGCGGAAGAAGCGCTGCGGCAGGCAAATGCAAAATTCGAGCGTAGATTCAAGGGGATGGAAGCGCTTGCTGCCGGCAGCTTCCCCTCACTGTCGCTCGACGAACAGGAAGAACTTTGGAAAAAAGTGAAAGCGACCGAGCGGGGGTCTAGATCGACCTAGACAGGTCAAGGTCGATCTGGCGCCCGCTACGCCGGGGTCAAAGCCGGGTCAGGCGACCGAGTTCCCGGGGAGTCAGACGCACCTGCAACCGGGTTGCCGGAACGCCCATTTCATCTTCCACCTGCCGCTCGGCCAGAACCTCGCCGTGGGCATGCAACCATGCCAGTTTCTGCCCATCGCTCATCGGCACGGTCAGTTCGATCACCTGTGCGCCGCCGGTGAGGAGATCGCCCAGCGTTTCCAGCAGGTCGGCGGTCCCTTCCCCGGTCATCGCGGAGATCGGCACGACGGTGACATCGGGCACGTTGTGCGCAATCAGATCGCGGCGCATGGCGCGATCATCGGGGCTGAGCAGGTCCCACTTGTTCCACGCCTCGATGATCGGCACCGGGGCCGCATCCTCTCCCAGTACGCCAAGGTCGGCGAGAATTTCCTCGACTTCCTTCTTCTGCTGGGCGGTGGCGGGATTGGAAATGTCGCGCACGTGGACGATGACGTCCGCGGCGGTGACTTCCTCCAGCGTGGCGCGGAACGCCGCGACGAGCTGGGTCGGCAGATCGGAGATGAAGCCGACAGTGTCCGACAGGATCGCCTTGTCCACACCGGGCAGGCGAATGGCGCGCATGGTGGGGTCGAGGGTAGCGAAAAGCAGGTCTTCCGCCATCACATCTGCACCCGTCAACCGATTGAAAAGCGTAGATTTCCCGGCATTGGTATAACCGACGAGCGCAATGATCGGCCAAGGCGCACGCTGGCGCCGTTCGCGGTGCAGCCCGCGCGTGCGGCGCACCTTGTCCAGTTCGCGCCGGATGCTGGCCATGCGGTTGCGGATCAGGCGGCGGTCCGCCTCGATCTGCGTTTCACCCGGGCCGCCAAGGAAGCCGAAACCGCCGCGCTGGCGTTCAAGGTGAGTCCACGACCGCACCAGACGCCCGGCCTGATAATCGAGGTGGGCAAGTTCGACCTGCAAGCGCCCTTCGGCCGTGGCGGCGCGTTCCCCGAAGATTTCGAGGATCAGGCCGGTCCGGTCGATGACCTTGCGTTTCAGCTTGTCTTCCAGATTGCGCTGCTGGATCGCCGAAAGCGCGCCATCGACGATGACGAGTTCCGATTCCGACGCCAGGCAGGCGTTCTCGATCCGCTCGATCTGGCCTTCGCCAAACAGGGTGCCGGGGCGCACCTGCCGGATCGGGAGGATGAAGGCATCCGCCACTTC
>JBDLVU010000171.1:0-5755 GCA_039804665.1 Pseudomonadota bacterium
GTCAGCCCGCACGTGCTGCGCCACGCCTTTGCCACGCATCTCCTTGAAGGCGGGGCGGACTTGCGCGTGCTGCAAACACTGCTTGGCCATGCGGACATCGCCACCACGCAGATCTATACCCACGTCGATTCCGCACGGCTCGTTGCTCTGGTCAATGAACGCCATCCCCTGCGCACCGCACCGGGCAGTTGACCCAAAGCGCCTGTGGCCGTAGCGGGTTTGCATGATTTCCTATCTCGAATTCGAAAAGCCGGTCGCCGCGCTCGAAGCCCGCATCGCGGAACTGCGTGACACCGCGCAAAGCGGTGAACTGGACATCACCTCCGAGATCCGCCGTCTCGAAACCAAGTCGGCCGAACTGCTAGCCAGCACCTACAAGGCGCTGACGCCCTGGCAGAAGACGCAGGTCGCCCGCCACCCGGCGCGTCCGCACTTCCGCGACTATGTGGAAATGGCCTTCACCGATTTCATGCCGCTGGGCGGGGATCGCCTTTATGGCGAGGATCAGGCCATCGTTGGTGGTTTTGCGACGCTGAACGGGCGCAAGATCATGCTGATCGGCCACGAAAAGGGCAACGATACGCAAAGCCGCATCCGTCACAACTTTGGCATGGGCAAGCCCGAAGGGTATCGCAAGGCGGTGCGTCTGATGGAAATGGCCAGCCGATTTGGCCTGCCCGTCGTCACGCTGGTCGATACCTCGGGCGCGTTTCCGGGGGTCGAGGCAGAGGAACGCGGTCAAGCTGAAGCCATTGCCCGCTCTACCGAAGCCTGCCTGTCACTCGGCGTGCCGATGGTGGCGACGATCGTGGGTGAGGGCGGTTCGGGCGGCGCTGTCGCGCTCGCCAGCGCTGAACGCGTGCTGATGCTCGAACACGCGGTCTATTCGGTGATCTCGCCCGAAGGCTGCGCCTCGATCCTGTGGCGCACGGCCGAAAAGGCGCCCGACGCGGCCGAAGCGATGAAGGTTACCGCGCAGGACCTGCTGGTGCTTGGCGTGATCGATCGCATCGTGCGCGAACCTGTCGGCGGTGCGCATCGCGATCCGGCCGCCACGGCGCTCGCGCTGGGCAAGGTCATCGGCGAGGAACTCGATGCGCTTGCGGGCAAGGCGCCCGACGCCCTTCGCTCCATGCGCGCCGATCGTTTCCTCCGCATCGGAGCGTAAAGTCCGGCTCGCGCTGGCGGGCTGGAACCGAAATTGCCAAGATGGCGTTCGATCCGCGTATCACCACGCGGCCTGTTTTGGGGAGAACGTCATGATTCGCCTGCGCGCGCGCACCTGTCTTCTGTCTGCCGGGGCGGCGCTTGCGCTGATGTCGGCACAATCGAGTGCGCCCGCCGGCGCGCAATCCAGCACCGCGCAAGCGATCAGCGCAGCCGACAAGCAGGAAGGGGCCAAGTCGCACCCGCAGCTGCTTCAGGAATTCGGCGGCGCGGTCACCGGTCCTCAGGCGACCTATGTCGAATCGGTGGGCAAGACCATCGCGGTGCAATCCGGCCTGTCCAATGCGCGCGGAGATTTCACCGTCACGCTGCTCAATTCGCCGGTCAACAACGCCTTCGCCATTCCCGGAGGTTATATCTACGTCACGCGCCAACTCGTCGCGCTGATGAACAACGAGGCGGAACTGGCTGGCGTGCTCGGCCACGAAGTTGGCCATGTCGCCGCGCGCCATGCGGCCAAGCGGCAGAGCGCCGCCACGCGCAACTCGATTCTCGGCGTACTGGGTCAGGTTCTGGCGGGCGCGGTGTTCGGTGCCGAATCGGCCATCGGCCAACTCGGTGCGCAGATTTTCTCCACCGGCAGCCAGTTGCTGACGCTCAAGTATTCGCGCGGGCAGGAAACCGAAGCGGATAATCTGGGCGTCACCTACCTGCGCCGTGCAGGCTATGATCCGCGCGCGATGTCCACCGTGCTGCAAAGCCTGGCGGCACAGACCGCGCTGGACCAGCAGCTGTCAGGTTCTACCGACAAGATGCCGGAATGGGCCAGTACGCACCCCGATCCTGCCTCGCGCGTGCGCGGTGCGTTGTACCAGGCTGGTGCAAATGCACGCGGCGTGCTCAACCGCGACGTGTTCCTGACGCGTGTTGACGGGCTGGTCTATGGCGATGATCCCAAGCAGGGCGTGGTCGAGGGGCGCAACTTCGTGCACCCCGGATTCCGCATGGCGTTTTCGGCGCCGGCGGGCTTCTATCTCGTCAACGGCACGCGCTCGGTCGCTATTTCGGGCCAGTCGGGCAAGGGCGAACTCGCGACCGCGCCTTACAAGGGCGATCTCGATGCCTATGTCCGCTCCGTGTTCACCGGTCTCAGCGACAGCGCCAAGCTGGCGCCCGATTCGGTCCGCACCACCACGGTCAACGGCATCCCCGCCGCCTATGGCACCGTGCGGACAACCAGCGGCGGAAACCAGGTCGACGTGATCGTGTTCGCCTATGCGTGGGGGCCGGAGCAGGCCTTCCACTTCAGCGTGATCGCGCAGGCGGGCCAATTGGCGCAGTTCGATACGATGTTCCAGTCGATGCGCCGGATCAGCGCCGATGAAGCTGGCAAGGTTCGTCCGCGGAAGCTGGTGGTCACGACTGTCAAATCATCCGACACTTTGCAGGGGCTGGCCAGCCGCATGGCCTATACCGATCGCCCGCTCGACCGTTTCCTCGTCCTCAACGGCTTTTCGGCAACCACCCGGCTGAAGGCTGGGCAGCGCGTAAAGATCGTGACCTACTGACACTGGCCCGGACGCTGCGTACAAACGAAAACGGGCGGGGAAATCCCCGCCCGTTCCGTTGTCAGCAATAATGCTGCCAGGATTAGAACTTGCCATCCTGGGCGTTGTTCATGTCGTTCGACACGAGCGTGAAGGTGTTCGACAGCGAGTTGCCCAGCGAACCCATGGCGGTGATCGCGGCGACGGCGATGAGGGCGGCGATCAGGCCGTATTCGATCGCGGTGGCACCATCTTCGTTGGCAAACAGGTCACGGAAAAGCTTCATGGTCAGTCTCCTGTAAGGTCTTCTTCTTCCCGTCCCGCTCCATTTTGTCCCCGGAGCGAGCATTCGTAGATTTACGGATGAAAACCTAAGGTCCGGTTAATGGCCTTTCATCGCCCGAACACTATTGCTTTCCACCACGTGCCACAAATTGAAGATTTGATTGGTAAGCGCATTCATGCCGAACACGATGCCCAGCGAGAATACGCCCACAAGAAGACCGTATTCGACAGCTGTTGCTGCCGATTGGTCCCCCATTAACTTGTGTAGCGTAGCCCGCATCCCAAACGTCCCCATGCTTTGCGGCAACTTGCGGTCTACGCAGTCAGGCCTAATAAAAGGTTAGGATGAGCAACGACTTTGGAAAAAATTCCGACAACGCGCTACCGGTTCTTCCGGCCGCGATTCCCGTTGTCGCGCTGGCGCTGGTCGATTCGTCGGGCAGGGTGCTGATGCAGCGCCGCCCGGCGCACAAGCAGCACGGCAGCCTGTGGGAGTTTCCCGGCGGGAAGATCGAGCCGGGCGAGGGGCCGCGCGCCGCGCTGGTGCGCGAGATTGCCGAGGAGCTGGCGCTGGTGATCGGCGCGCAAGACCTTGCAGAGGTTGCCTTTTCTGCCAGCGAAGGACCGCCCGCCGTCCTGTTGCTGCTATATATGACCCGTCACTGGCAGGGCGAACCGCGCTGCCTTGAACCGGGCGCGGAGATCGCGTGGGTCGATGCGTCGGCGCTGTCCGCGCTTGCGATGCCGCCGCTCGATGTGCCGTTGGTCGAGGCGCTTACGCCCATCCTCATTTCTGTAACGAAAGGGCTTGCCAACCCCGTTTGCCCCACCTAAAGGCGCGTCTCCCAAGCACCCGTAGCTCAGCTGGATAGAGCATCAGACTACGAATCTGAGGGTCGGACGTTCGAATCGTTCCGGGTGCACCACTCCCCCCAACAGGGGATTGACGGGATCACGAAGCAGTTCGCTGCTTCGGGAAGGGCATGCACCCGTAGCTCAGCTGGATAGAGCATCAGACTACGAATCTGAGGGTCGGACGTTCGAATCGTTCCGGGTGCACCACTTCCCCTTTCTCCACCACATCGATGATCATCGCCGTCGGATTCGCCGCGTCTGCGGGCCCGGCGCACATCATCTGCACGCGCTAATACCTCGTCCGGTGGCCTTATAACCGATACGGTTTCTGATATTGGTTATTTGGGTTAATCTGCCGAATAGGTATCCGAAGGGCATGCGTAACCGCCGTTCGGCGTTGCGAACGACCTGGTTCTGCGTCAATAGAACCACGTCCCCGCGTGTGCGGGACAGAGGCTGCCCGAACCAAAAAGGAAACCAGTCTTGGCCAAACCCGCAGCGCCGCGCAAGCCGCGCGCCAGCAAGCCTGCCGCCGCCACTCCTCCCCAGGTCACGGCGCCCGACATCATCGCCGCAGAGGACGAAGCCGCCTTCGCCCTGCGCAGCCTCCAGCAGGCGCACGCCAACAACAAGCGCTTCGACGCCAGCGACGCGGAACTGCTGAAGTTCTACGAACAGATGGTGCTGATCCGCCGCTTCGAGGAAAAGGCCGGCCAGCTTTACGGCCTTGGCCTGATCGGCGGCTTCTGCCACCTTTATATCGGTCAGGAAGCTGTCGCGGTCGGGCTCCAGTCGGCGCTCAAGGAAGGGCACGACAGCGTCATCACCGGCTATCGCGACCACGGCCACATGCTCGCCTACGGCATCGACCCCAAGGTGATCATGGCCGAGCTGACCGGCCGCGCCGCCGGCATTTCGCGCGGCAAGGGCGGCTCGATGCACATGTTCAGCACCGACCACAAGTTCTACGGCGGCCACGGCATCGTCGGCGCACAAGTGCCGCTCGGCGCGGGCCTTGCGTTCGCGCACAAGTATCGGGAAGACGGCGGCGTGTGCCTCGCCTACTTCGGCGATGGCGCGGCCAACCAGGGCCAGGTCTACGAAACCTTCAACATGGCCGCGCTGTGGAAGCTGCCGATCGTGTTCGTGGTGGAAAACAACGGCTATGCCATGGGCACCGCGGTGCGTCGCGGTTCGGCTGAAACGCAGTTCTACCGCCGCGGCACCGCGTTCCGCATTCCGGGCATGGATGTGAACGGCATGGACGTTCTGGAAGTGCGCCAGGCTGCCGAAGTCGCGCTGGAATTCGTCCGTCAGGGCAACGGCCCTGTGCTGATGGAACTCAACACCTACCGCTATCGCGGCCATTCCATGTCCGACCCTGCCAAGTATCGCAGCCGCGAGGAAGTGCAGGAAATGCGCGAAAAGCACGATCCGATCGAAGGCGCCAAGCAGGAACTGCTGAAGCGCGGCGTTTCGGAAGAGCGGATCAAGGACATCGACAAGAAGATCCGCCAGCAGGTGGCCGAGTCTGCCGATTTCGCCGAAAGCTCGCCCGAGCCCGAAGCGTTCGAACTCTATACCGACGTGCTGGTGGAGACGTATTGAGATGGCCATCGAACTGAAGATGCCCGCCCTCTCCCCCACGATGGAGGAGGGCACCCTCGCCAAGTGGCTGGTCAAGCCGGGTGACGAGGTGAAGTCCGGCGATATCCTTGCCGAGATCGAAACCGACAAGGCGACGATGGAATTCGAAGCCGTGGACGAAGGCACCATCGCCGAAATCCGCGTGGCCGAAGGCACCGAAGGCGTGAAGGTCGGTACCGTGATCGCCACGCTCACCAGCGAAGGTGAAGCGGCTCCCGCAGCATCGGCGGCTCCTGCCGCCAAGGCCGAAGCCG
>JBDLVU010000172.1:0-5755 GCA_039804665.1 Pseudomonadota bacterium
GATGCCCGAATAAAAAAAGAACAGAGCAAATCACAAAACCAGAAATTGTCAAGTGCACCGATTTAAAGTTTGGTGCCGGAAGCCGCAGTTGCGGACTTCTGACCACCACGGCGACGACCACCGCGTCGCTTGCCCGAAGCGGAACCAGCAGCGCCGGTCGTGTTGGGGGCGCCATTGCTGCCGTCATCAGAGTCCGACTCGTCTGATTCGTCCTCGTTCTCCTTGCCCTTGCTCTGGCGCGTCAGCTGCGCCAATGACGTGCGCTCGCCGGGCGAATGGCTCGCCGCCTTCGCGGTGCTTCGGGTCGGTCCGGCGCTGCTGCATGCCGGAACGCGGCCGTGGGTGGTGGGGCTTGGCGCCTTGCTCACGGCGTTGATCGGGCTGGGCGCCGGGTGGTTCCACTGGTTCGGCACCGGCTTCGTGGCGTTGGCGCTCGCATGGTTGCTGCTCGTCGCAGGCGGGCTGCTTGCGCGGATCGAACGCGATTCGCTGCTTTCGCGCAAGGAAGGGCTGCCCGCCGCGCGCGTCGGGATGCTGGGGCTCGATGCGTGTATGCTGACGCTGGCCGCGTGGCGCAGCGAAATTCCGGTCGTGCCCGGCGTTCCTGCCGGTCTTGCGTGGTTTGCCCCGCTGGCGCTGCTGCTGCTGCTTCACCTGCTGCCCGAAGTCCTGCCGCCGCGTCGGTGGACATGGTGGTTGCGCGATCGCTTTGTTACCGGCCTGACGTTCGCTGCCGCCAGCGTCGCGCTGCCGTTCGATGCCACCGTGCGTCTGGCGGTTCTTGGCCTGCTGGGCACCGCGTTGATCATGGTTCGTATCGGGCGTGGTATCTCTAACCCCGAATTAACCACCGAAGGGTAGGAGCAGGTCATGGCCCAACCTGCATTCTCCGGCGGCGCGCCGAGCGCGATTGAAGCGCTGTTGCGGGAAGATCTTGCCGTGGCCGATCGCGCCATGGCCAGCAACGCTCCGATCCTGCGCCACCTGCTGCGCAACGACGACAATTCCATCTTCAGCGACCAGATCGTGGCGCGCGTGCGCGGCATGTTCGACGATGTTGCGCGCCAGCTGGTCGTGGCGCTGGCCGATGCCGCCGGTCATGCCGATCCGCAGGCCTGGGCGCACCGCGCGGCCGACGATCTTGCCCGCCTGCTCACCGACAACGGCGCCTTCCTCGCCCACTTCCACGCGCTGGCGCTGGAATGGCAACTGACCGAACGGTTGCAGGCGCGCTTCGGGCTCGATCCGGTGCTGCCGCCGCTGGTGCAGGCGCGCATCGCCACGCCCGATCCCGAAGTTTCCGCCACGGCGATGAGCCTCTTGGCGGCGCAGGCCCGCTTCACGCAGGCGCAGCGCCGCATGCAGCTTCCGCTCGCCGAACTGCCGGGCGACCTGTTCCACATCGCGCTTGTCACCATGCGCACTTTCGTGGGCGACGATGCCGGCGGCGATGGTTACGCGCTGGTGGCCGAACGCACTTTGCGTGCCCGTTTCGACGAAGAGCGCGGCCGTCTCGGCCTGCTGCGCCGCGTGCTGCGCGCGCTGGGCGAGAACGTGACACAGGCGCTCTCGGTGGATCACGCCGGCGTGCCCCTGTTCCTCAGCGCGCTCGCGCTCGGTTCGGGCCAGCCGCGCGATGCCGCGATCCTTGCCACCACCGATGCGCAACTCCCGCGCCTGGCGCTGTCGCTGTGCGCCTGCGGCCTGCGACCCGAGGCGATGGCGGCACAGGTCCTCGCCATCCATCCCGAAGTGACGCTGCCCGAAGGCCTGTTCCAGCTTCATCCTGATACCGCCGCAGCGATCCTTGCCACCGCGACGGGGCATTGATGAACGCGCCGTCGATCATCCGTGCCCGCTGCGACGCCGAAGACCGCCTTGTCGCCGCTGAAGAGCCGCTGGCCGGCCTACAGCAACGCTGCGGCGGCGAAATCCCCGGCATTGTCGCCGTCCCGGGTCTGCTCGCGCTGGTGCGTAAGGTGCGCAAGTCCGGCCTTGCGGTTGCGCGTCGTGTGACCGCGATTGACGATGGCAAGGCGATCTCCGCGTGGATTTCCGCGATGCCCGCCGATGGCGGCACCCGGCTGGAAGCATCGGACTGGCGGCTCGATGACGACGTAGCGCCTGATGCGCAGGCCCCCGAAGACCTGCTGCGGCAGCTGGCCGAAGGGCACTTGCTGCTCGATGCCGAACAGCGCGTGCTGGCTGCGCAAGTCCGCGCGCCCGATCTGGCGCAGCTGGGCAAGGCGGTGTTGCAGGCCATCGCGATTCCGGGGCCGCGTCGCTTCTGGACCGACCATGTCCGGCTGACGCAGGCCGGGGCGATCGGTTCGCGCGGCCAGCCGCTGCACTGGCGTCTGCTCGATGATGCTGCCTTCACTGTGCCCGGCTCCACCCGCAGTTGGCGCGCGCGCATCCTGCCGCGCACCGGCGGTGGCGGCTTCGAACTGCTCGCGATTCCTGAAACCATCGACCGCCTGCCGCACGAACCGATCGACGTGGCGCAGGCCACGCCGGCGTGGAACAGCCTGCTGGGCCGCGATCTTGCGCCCGCGCTGCGCCAGCCGGTCAGCCGCATCATCGCCAACGCCGAAACCATCCGCACCCGGCTTGCCGGCCCGCTGCCCGATGAATACGCCGCCTACGCCGCCGATATCGCCGAAGCCGGCCGTCACCTGCTCGGCCTGGTCGAGGACCTTGCCGATCTCGAAGCGGTCGAGGCGCCCGATTTCAGCCCCGCACCCGACCGCATCGACCTTGCCGATTGCGCCCGGCGCGCCGCCGGCATCCTGTCGGTCCGCGCGCAGGAGCGCGAGATCGTGCTCAAGGTTCCGCCCGAAACGGATCAGGCCCCTGCCATCGGTGAATTCCGCCGTGTGTTGCAAGTGCTGCTGAACCTTGTCAGCAACGCCATCCGCTACGCACCGGCCCGGTCTGCCGTGGTGCTTGCCACTGGCACTGAAGGCGGCACCGCATGGATTTCCGTTGCCGACGAAGGCGAGGGGCTTACCGGCGATCAGGCCGAACGCGTGTTTGAAAAGTTTGAACGGCTCGGCCGCACCGGCGATGGCGGATCGGGCCTTGGCCTCTACATCTCGCGCCGTCTGGCGCGTGCGATGGGCGGGGACCTGAACGTGGCGAGCACGCCGGGCGAAGGCGCCTGCTTCGTGCTCAGCCTTCCGGCAGATTTGCGCGACGGCGTGGCCGTCCGCCGCTGACCGGCTCTACGACCGCCGCCCGCTGCGCCACACGGCCAACGCGCCCAGCAGGGCAAGCCCGGCACCCCACAGCATCCACTGCTTTTGCGCCAGCATGAAGCTTGACGCGGGCCACATGATCAGGCCGGCCCCCTGACCGATCCACAGCAGTCCCATAAGAAAGGCGGCCACGCCGATGATCCGAAGGAAAATCCGCATGGCCGCCTGTCCTTTTCTATGTGTTGTCTATCAGCGCTGGCTGACCGGAACGTAATCGCGTTCCGTCGGCCCGGTGTAGAGCTGGCGCGGACGCCCGATCTTCTGGCCTGGATCGCTGATCATTTCATTCCACTGCGCCACCCAGCCCACGGTGCGGGCAAGGGCGAACAGCACGGTGAACATCGTGGTCGGGAACCCGATGGCCGAAAGGATGATGCCCGAATAGAAGTCCACGTTCGGGAACAGCTTCTTTTCCACGAAGTAGGGATCGTTCAGCGCGATCTCTTCCAGACGAAGCGCGGTTTCGAACAGCGGATCGTTGACCTTCAGCGCGTCGAACACTTCGCGCACGGTCTTCTGCATCACCGTCGCGCGCGGGTCATAGTTCTTGTACACGCGGTGGCCAAAGCCCATCAGGCGGAACGGATCGTTCTTGTCCTTGGCGCGCTCGATGTAGTGCGGGATCTTGTCGGGCGTGCCGATCTCGCGCAGCATGTTCAGCGCCGCTTCGTTGGCGCCGCCATGCGCCGGGCCCCACAGGCAGGCGATGCCCGCCGCCACGCACGCAAACGGGTTCGCGCCCGAGGAACCGGCAAGGCGCACGGTGCTGGTCGAGGCGTTCTGTTCGTGGTCCGCATGCAGGATGAAGATGCGGTCCATCGCCTTCTCAACCGCCGGGATCACTTCGTATTCTTCCGCCGGCACGCCAAAGGTCATGCGCAGGAAGTTGCCGGCATACGACAGGTCGTTGCGCGGATAGACGAAGGGCTGGCCCACCGAATACTTGTAGGCCATCGCGGCGATCGTCGGCATCTTGGCGATCAGGCGATGCGCGCTGATGCGGCGCTGTTCCGGATCGGCGATATCCGTGCTGTCGTGATAGAACGCCGAAAGCGCGCCCACCACGCCGCACATCACCGCCATCGGGTGCGCATCGCGGCGGAAGCCGCTGAAGAAGCTGGAAAGCTGTTCGTGCACCATCGTGTGGCGGGTGATGGTGGTGGAGAACTTGGTCAGTTCGTCGCCGCTGGGCAGTTCGCCGTTCAGCAGCAGGTAGCACACTTCCATGAAGCTGGAGTGTTCGGCCAGCTGCCCGATCGGATAGCCACGATGCAGCAGGATGCCTTCGTCGCCATCGATATAGGTGATGGCGCTGTCGCAGCTCGCGGTCGAAGTGAAGCCGGGGTCATAGGTGAACATGCCCGTCTGGCCATAGAGCTTGCGGATATCGACCACGTCCGGACCGATCGTGCCGCTCTTGACCGGCATCTCAACGGTCTTGCCGTCGGCGTTCAAGGTTGCCTGGTTTTCGCTCACGCTAAGCCCTCCTGTTGTTCGTATAATGCCTTGCTGCCCGTCTGGTTCACGCCGCGTGATCGCGAATGCGTGCCAGCGACTCGTCGCGTCCGAGCAGCGTCAGTACGTCGAAAATTCCTGGCGAGGTAGCCTGTCCCGTCAGGCTGGCGCGCAACGGTTGGGCAATCTTGCCCAAGCCCACTCCCAGCTCCTCGGCCATCGCCTTGAGCCTTAGTTCAAGGGCCTCGTTTGTCCAGACGCTTTCCCCGTCCAGCGCGCCTGCGACTTTCGTCAGGATTGCGCGGGCGTCGGGGGTGAGCAGGCTTTCGGCCTTGGCGTCCAGCGGCAGCGGACGCTGCGCGAACAGGAACACCGCGCCTGCGGTCAACTCGTTCAGGTCGGCCGCGCGCACCTTCAGCACGGGCATCGCCTTTTCCAGCAGCGCGCTGCCCTTTTCCGCGTCGAATGCCGGGGCCAGCGCTGCCAGTTTCGGCGCCACCAGCGCGGCCAGCCGCGCATCGTCGGCCTCGCGGATATAGTGCCCGTTCAGGTTCAGCAGCTTCTTGAGGTCAAAGCGCGATGCGCCCTTGTTGACATCGCCGATGTCGAACCATTCCACCGCCTGTTCGCGGCTGATGATTTCCTCGTCGCCATGGCCCCAGCCCAGGCGCAGCAGGTAGTTGAACACCGCTTCGGGCAGCAGGCCCATCTCGTCGCGATAGGCATCCACGCCCAGCGCGCCGTGGCGCTTGGAAAGCTTGGCCCCGTCGGACCCGTGGATCAGCGGAATGTGGGCATAGGCGGGATCGGGCCAGCCGCCTTCCACGCCGTGCATGGCGCGGATGATCACGATCTGGCGAAACGCGTTGTTGATGTGGTCATCGCCTCGGATCACGTGGGTTACGCCCATGTCGTGATCGTCCACTACCACCGCCAGCATATAAGTCGGTGTGCCGTCGCTGCGCAGGATCACGTAGTCGTCGATCTCGGCGTTCTGCACGGTGATCGGCCCTTGCACCAGGTCGTCGATCACCGTTTCACCT
>JBDLVU010000173.1:0-5754 GCA_039804665.1 Pseudomonadota bacterium
TCGAGGCAAAGGCGACCTCGTCCTTCGAATAGTGCAGGTGTTCGAGGTAAAACGGGAAGGCGAAGCTGCCCCAGATGTTGTAGCACAGCGTGTAGGACAGGATCATGCCGATCACCACCAGCACGCCCCAGCGCAGCCGCGCGGAAAGTTCCGCCAGCGGGCCGACCAGCGCGACATAAAGGTGGTTGGCGGCGGTGCGCAGCGGGGTCACCCGCGTGTCCGGCGCGCTCAGCACGCCACGACCCTGCGCCTTGAGCCAGTTGGTGATGGCAGCGACGATCAATGGCACCGCCACCGTGGCCAGCACGATGGCCGGGGCATACCCCTTGGTGAATTCAGACACGGAGGCGTGCTTTTCACCCGGGGCGAGCGGGCTGAGCATGCCCGCCATGAAATGCACGATGGTGCCGATGGCCCAAGCCCAGCTGACGCCGACCACGGCCAGCGCCAGCCAGCGCGCCTGCGGGGCGAGTTCGCCCGGTTCCGCCAGCGCGGCGTGCGCGGCGGCGTGGCCGGGGCGCGGCGTATCGGGCGCGCGCAAGGTGACGAGCGCGACAAGGCCGATCAGGCCGGCCATCAGCAGGTAAACCCCCGCCCACGGCATCCGCGCGGCCAGAAACAGCGCCAGCGCGCCGCCGACAATCGACGCGATGCGATAGCCGAACTGGTAAATCGACGAGAGCAGCTCCACCGGCGTTTCTTCATCCGCCACATCGATGCGCCACGCATCGATGGCAACGTCCTGCGTGGCGGAAGCGAGCGCGGCAAGGAACGCAAACAACGCGAACGTGCCGATGGCGCTGGCCGGGTTGGTGGCGGCAAGGCCGGCAAAGGCCAGCACCAGCACGATCTGGCACAGCAGTATCCAGCTTTTGCGTCGGCCGATCCGGTCCAGCACCGGCAGCGGCATCCGGTCCACCAGGGGGGACCACAGGAACTTGAACGAATAGGACAGGCCGATCCACGACAGAACGCCTATGGTGGCAAGGTCGATCTTCTCTTCACCCAGCCACGCGTTCAGCGTTCCGATCAGCAGCGCATAGGGCAGGCCTGAAGAAAAGCCGAAGCCGAGCATCGTGGCCGATGTGCGCTTTTGCAGCGCGATCTTCAGCAGGCGCCAGCCCTTGGGGCGCGGCGGCTTCTGGTCACTCTCTGCGGCGGTGGAGGCCATGCGGAACCCTGCTTCCTGACTGGTGACCACACCCGTTCGTGTCGACACGAAACGGAGGTGGGCGAATATGCCCGCGCACTCTAACGGCCCTGTCCGTCCTGCCTAGGGGTGACGCGGGCGCGATCCCCGGCTAAAGGCGGCAACATGGCATTTCCCCCCAGGACAGGAAGCGGCCGCCCGCGACGGCCCGCTGCTTCCGATAACACCGCTGCCAAGGCGCAGCACGGCCCCCGCGAGGGCGATCGCGCCGAAGGCGACCGCATCGCCAAGCTGCTCGCCCGCGCCGGCGTTGCATCGCGCCGCGAAATCGAGCGGATGATCGAGGAAGGCCGCATCGCGCTGAACGGCGAGGTAATCACCACGCCGGCCACGCTGCTGATGAACCTGAAGGGCGTGACCGTTGACGGCACGCCCATCACCGCCACGCCGCCGCCGCGCCTGTTCATGTTCCACAAGCCTTCGGGCCTGCTGACCGCCGAGCGCGATCCCGCCGGGCGGCCGACGATCTACACCGCGCTGCGCAACGCGCTGCCGCCGGGATCGGGCCGGGTGATGCCGGTCGGGCGGCTCGACCTCAACACCGAAGGCCTGCTGCTGCTGACCAACGACGGCGAGTTGAAGCGCGCGATGGAACTGCCCGTCAACGGCGTTCCCCGCACGTATCGCGCGCGCACGTTCGGCGCGATCACGCAGGCGCGGCTGGAGGAGCTGATGGAAGGCATCGAGATCGATGGCATCCGCTATGGCCCCATCAACGCCAATCTGGAACGCAGCGCCGGCCACAACAAGTGGATCGAACTGACCCTCACCGAGGGCAAGAACCGCGAAGTGCGACGGGTTCTGGAGCATCTGGGCCTTGAAGTTTCTCGCCTGCTGCGCCTGCGCTACGGCCCGTTCGATCTGGGCGACCTGCCCCGCGGCGGGGCCGAGGAAGTGCCGCAGGCCGTGGTGGAACGCTTTCGCAAGGCTTTGCACGCCGGAGTGCTCAAGTCCGACCAGATCGCCCACGCCGGCAAAGCCTATCAGCCGCGCGTTGTTGCGGCGCCCGCGCCAGCGGCCTCGCCCGAACCGCGGCAACCGCGCGATCGCAAGCCACTGCCGCGCAAACCGCGCGAGGAAGAACGGCTGGAGCACAAATCCGCGCGCCCGCCGCGCCGCGATGGGCCGCCGCGCGGCGACCGGCCGGTTCGTAGCGATGCGCCCGCGCGCGGTGATCGTCCGGTCCGCAGCGATGGCCCCGCGCGCGGTGATCGTCCGGTCCGCAGCGATGGTCCTCCCCGCAGCGACCGCCCTGCCCGTCCCACGCGCCCCGGCTCGGGTCCGCGCAAGCCGCGGGGGCGTGGCTGATGCTGCGGATCATCGCGGGCGAATGGCGCGGGCGAAAGCTGGCCGCGCCGCAGGGCGATTCCACCCGGCCCACCGCCGACCGCACGCGCGAAACGCTGTTTTCCATGCTGGTCAGCCGGCTGGGCAGCTTTGACGGGCTGACCGTGGCCGACCTGTTTGCCGGATCGGGCGCGTTGGGGCTTGAGGCGCTGTCACGCGGGGCGGCAAGCGCGCTGTTCGTGGAACAGGACCCGGCGGCGATCCGGGCGATCCGCGCCAACATCGCCGCCTTGCAAGCGCAGCCGCGCTGCGACGTGAAGGCAACGTCCGTGCTGACGCTGGGCGTGGCCAAGGCGCCGCTGGACGTGATCTTCCTCGATCCGCCCTATGGCACCGGCGCGGGCGAAGTGGCGATCGACCGGATGGTGCGCCTCGGCTGGATCGGCGATGCCACGTGGGTGTGCCTCGAAACCGCCGCGAACGAAGTGCCGCAAATCCGCAGTTGCGAAGTGGATGCCCAGCGCAAAGTGGGCAAGGCGTTGATTACCTTGCTGAAGAAGGCAGCCTAGGCGCGAAGACCACCCCGGCCAGCGTCAATGCGCCGGCCAGCGTCAGGAACAGCCCGACATAGGCCGTGCCGCCCCGCGTCGCCAGCCAGCTGGCTGCGAACGGGGCGAGCGCGCCGCCGATGATGCCGCCCATGTTGAACGCGACCGAGATGCCGCTGTAACGCACCGAAACGGGGTAAAGCGTGGGCAACCACCCCCCAAGCGGGCCATAGGCCAGCCCCATGATGAACAGGCTGCCCGCCAGCGTGGCGAACACCAGCGGCAGCGAACCGGACCCCAGCCCCGATCCGAACGCCAGACCCAGCGCGGCGGTAAGCGCCGCGCCAGTGCCCAGCACGCGGCGCGCGCCGCCGTGGTCCGCCCACCAACCCGCCACCGCGATGCCGATGGCCAGAAAGGTGTTGGCGCCGAGCTGGATGGCAAGGAATTCCTGCTTGGCATAGCCAAGCTTCGTGGTGGCGAACGACAGCGAGAACGTGGTGGCAAGGTAAAAGATCGCAAAGCATGCGACGACACCCGCCGTGCCCGCCACGACCGCGCCGGCGTGGTGCTTCATCAGCTGGCCGATGGGCACTTGCGGCGGCGGGGCGTGCTCCAGCGCTTCCTTGAAGGCTGGCGTTTCACCGATGCGCAGGCGTATCCACAGGCCAAGCCCGACCAGCAGCGCGCTGGCCAGGAACGGGATGCGCCAACCCCATGCGGTGAAATCCGCTTCGCTGAGACAAAGGCCGAGCAGCAGGAACAGGCCGTTGGCGAACAGAAAGCCGAGCGGTGCCCCCAGCTGCGGCGCGGCGCCGAAGCGGGCCTCCCAGCCCGGCGGCGCGTTTTCCACCGCGAGCAGCGAAGCCCCGCCCCATTCGCCGCCAAGGCCAAATCCCTGGCCAAAGCGCAACGTGCACAGCAGAGCCGGCGCGATCCACCCGGCCATCGCATACGTCGGCAGGAACGCGATCAGCAGCGTGCAACCGCCCATCAGCAGCAGCGAAGCGACCAGCGTGGACTTGCGCCCGATGCGGTCGCCAAAGTGGCCAAACGCCACCGCGCCCACCGGCCGGGCGAAGAACGCAAGGCCGAAGGTCATGAATGACAGCAACGTCTGCGCAGCCTGCGATTCTGACGGGAAGAACAGCGGCCCGATCACCAGCGCAGCGGCGGTGGCATAGACATAGAAATCGTAGAATTCGACCGCCGTGCCGACAAGGCTGGCGGTAAGCACGCGCGCGTGGGTGCGGATCGGATGGCGGCTCATTGGCGGCAATGTCTCCCCGGCAGGCGCAGGCCCGCTCGCGCGCTGCCATAGCGAGGCGAACCGGAGGCAACAAGAAGGGCGCCCGGATTGCGCCGGACGCCCTCTGTCGTGCTGTCGCCTGTGGCGCGATCAACGGCCGCCGGGGTTGCGGCAGCTGTCCTTCAGCGTGCGTGTGCAGACGGGATACTTCTTGTTCATGTCCGCAGCGGGCGGCGGCGGCACCGATCCGGCCGTCGTGGTGGCGGAATAGGCCGCGCCCGGCGTGGCGGCGGCCGCATCAACCGTGCCCGCGCCGCTTACGCCAGTATCGGCCCCCACGTCAGGGCTGCCGGTCTGCGCGCCGCTGGGCGGGGTGGCCGGGGTGGCGGGCGTGCCGGTTCCCGGATGGGGCTGCGCCGGGGACGCCGGGGTGGCGTGGCCGCTCACCTGCGCCACGATCGAGGGCCAAACCTGCGCGCGCTGATCGGGCGTCATGCCAAAGATCTGGGCGCGCTGTTCATCGGTCAGCGCCCACCAACCCTTCTGCTGGTCCGCGTTAAGGCTCCAAAAGTACTCCTGCTGAACAGACGGCCAGCCGTCATACTTCGTGCGCAGGTCGGCGGCCCACCCGCTATATTGGGATTGCTGGTCCGCGCTCATGGAAAAGGCGGGCGTGGTTGCCGTGGTCGTGGTGGAAGTGCCCGTGGCGGTCTGGGCATTGATGGCGGCGGGAACACCGGCCGCAGCCAGCGCAAGCACGCTGGCGCACAAAAACGTTCGCATATGGTCTCCTGTTCTTGAACCCGAAAAGCGTGAGACCGCTACGCCCTGCTCTCGCAAAGCGTTCCAGATTAATCGACAAATGGTTCCCACGAAACGACAAGACGAGACATTAAAATCCATCAAGAGATAGAAGGACTCATTGAGACGACGAGACGATTTTATCCAGAGTATAAGGGATATTTAAGGATTAATCGCAGATTAAAATTATTACATACTGTGGTTCATAAGTGGTAATGACAACGCGATTGGTGCATTTCGGTTTCCCACCTGCGCAGCCCACGCGCAATTCCGATATGCCGACGCGCCCCGACGGGTTGCGCCAGACTGCAAAGTTCACTACTTGTTCCGGGTGAATAGCCCGATGAATCATGATTCCGCCGCCGTTGCCGGCACGATGCTCGATGGCCTGAACCCGCCCCAGCGTGAGGCGGTGATGACCACCGAGGGACCGGTTCTGATGCTGGCCGGCGCCGGCACGGGCAAGACCGCCGCCCTCACCGCGCGGCTGGCGCACCTGTTGCGCAACCGGCTGGCCTGGCCGAGCGAAATCCTGTGCGTGACCTTCACCAACAAGGCCGCGCGCGAGATGCGCGAGCGCGTTGGCGCGCTGATCGGCCCGGCGGTGGAAGGGATGCCCTGGCTGGGCACGTTCCACGCCATCGCCGCCAAGATGCTGC
>JBDLVU010000174.1:0-5707 GCA_039804665.1 Pseudomonadota bacterium
CTATCTCCAGGCCGCCGACGTGCTGGCAGGCACGCACGCCTTCGGCGCCATCCTGGCGGCGCTCGTCCGTCGCGGCCGCACCGGCGAGGGCGCGACGCTCGACGTCTCGATGCTCCAGTCGCTGGTCGCCGCCGAGGACGTGAGCTACGGCGCGGCCATCAACGGCGGCGACATCTCCATGGGCCCGCGCGTCGGCATGATCATCGGCGACATCAAGGGCCGGCAGGTGGTGACGCCGGGGGCGACCTCCAACACTTCGCCGGCCACTTCGAAGCGGCTGGTCTGGCCGCCGCAGACCATGTTGTAGAGGCCCCAGAACTCGCTGCCGACCAGCGCCTTCACGTTGAGCGCGAAGTCGTGCGTGTAGGTCGGCGTGCCGTCGGAGCGGAGCAAAATGAAATCGTCGAGGACGTCGTTCGAAAAGCGCACGTCGCCTTGCACTTGATCGTGGATGATCGTTTCGCCGGACTGCGGCGCCTTGATGCGCACGACATAGGGCTTGTCCGCCGGCCAGCTGTCCGGCCCGGCATCGCGCCATTCGCTCACGATGCGGAACGGGCGGCGCTCGGCTTGCGCCTGTTCGCGGCGGGCGGCCAGTTCTTCCTGCGTCAGATAACAGCGATAGGCGTGCCCCGCTTCCAGCATCTTGTGCGCCACTTCGGCGTGGCGCTCGCTGCGGGCGAACTGGAACAAGGCCGGTTCGTCGCCGCCAAGGCCCAGCCAGTTCAGCCCGTCAAAGATCGCGTCGATCGCCGCGTCGGTGGACCGTGCGCGGTCGGTATCCTCGATGCGCAGCAGGTACGTGCCGCCGTGGTGGCGGGCGAACAGCCAGTTGAACAACGCGGTGCGCGCGCCGCCAATATGCAGGTATCCGGTGGGGGAGGGCGCGAAACGGGTAACGACCTTGTCGCCGTGGCGGGCGGCGATGCCCGATCCTGCAGAAACGGTCTCAGTGGCGCTTGCCATTCCCGGCGCAATCCTTCCTAACATCTGGTCATGGCGCCAGAAGCGGAAGTCCCTGCCAACGCAGACCTTGCCACCGCCTCCAACGCCAACGGGCCGGACGGAGTCCGTCAGGCTCGCTGGGCGCGGCCTTGGGACAGTTTGCGGCGCTTGTCCAGTGTGCACCGCACCATGGATGAATTCCTTTCGGAGCGACCTTTCGAGCGTGGACCGTGGCTCGCTGTGGCATTCGGCCTTGGAATTGCGGGCTGGGCGGTTCTGCCGGGGCCGTGGCAGTGGGCCATGGCGCTTGCCTTGTGCGCTGCGGCCACCGCAGGTGCGCTGGCGCTGCCGCGCGATGGCACGGTGGACCATCTGCGGCAGGCCGTCCTCGCCTGCGCGCTGATGCTGGCGGCAGGCATCGGCGTCGTCTGGGCCAAGTCGGCGCTGGTTGGCGTGCCCGCCATCGCGCGGCCCGAAATCGTCTGGCTCGAAGGCCGCGTGATCGACCGGCAGGATCAGCCCGCCGAAGGCCGCGTCCGGCTGGTGCTGGTGGCGCGCGTGGCGGGGCACGACCGGCCGCTGCGGGTGCGCGTTAACGTCCCGCTGGCCGACGATGCCCCGGGCGCGGCCGAGGGCGCCATCGTTCGCCTGCGCGCCCGGCTGATGCCGCCTGCGCCGCCCATGCTGCCCGGCGGCTATGATTTCGCCCGCGCCGCGTGGTTTCAGGGCCTCGCCGCCACGGGGGGCGCGCTCGGCCCGGTGACCGTCGCCGCGCCGGCCGCCGATGCGCCCACGTTGCGCCGGGTGCAGCAGGCACTGGCCGATCACGTCCGCGCGCGGCTGTCCGGCTCGCCCGGCAGCATCGCCGCTGCGCTGGCCAGCGGGGATCGCGGCGCCATCGCGCCGACGGACGAAGACGCGATGCGCGATGCCGGGCTCACCCACCTGTTGTCGATCAGCGGCCTGCATGTCAGCGCGGTGATCGCGGCGGTGTACTGGATTACCGCGCGCCTGCTCGGGCTGTTCCCGTGGCTGGTGCTGCGTTTGCGCCTGCCGCTGGTGGCGGCGCTGGCGGGCGCGCTCGCGGGCATCGCCTATACGCTCGTCACCGGTGCCGAAGTGCCAACCGTGCGTTCGGTTGTCGGCGCGCTGCTTGTGCTCGGCGCGCTGGCGATGGGGCGCGATCCGCTGTCGTTGCGCCTGCTGGCGACGGCGGCGGTGTTCGTCCTGTTGCTCTGGCCAGAGGCCGCGCTCGGTCCCAGCTTCCAGATGAGCTTCACCTCGGTCATCGCGATCATCGCGTTCGATCATTCCGCCCCGGCGCGCCGCTGGTTCGGCCGCCGCGACGAAGGCTGGTTCGCCGCCACCGCGCGCCACCTTGCCATGCTGCTCGCCACCGGCGCGGTGATCGAACTGGCGTTGACCCCGATCGCGCTGTTCCACTTCCACCGCGCGGGGGTTTACGGCGCGGCGGCCAACGTCATCGCCATCCCGCTCACCACCTTCGGCACGATGCCGCTGATCGCGCTGGCGCTGTTGCTCGATCTTGCGGGCTGGGGCGCGCCGGCGTGGTGGCTGGTGGGCAAGTCGCTCGATCTGCTGCTGTGGATGGCGCACCGCATCGCAGGGTTGCCGGGCGCGGTCACGATGATGCCCACGATGCCGGGCTGGGTGTTCGGCCTGTTTTTGGCCGGGTTGCTGTGGCTGGCGCTGTGGACCGGCCGCGTCCGTCTCTGGGGCCTTGCCCCCATCGCGCTGGCCACGCTCGTCACCGTCACGGCCCGCGCGCCCGACGTGCTGATTTCGGGCGACGGGCACCATGTCGGCATCGCGGGCGAAGGCCCGGACTTGTTGATGCTGCGCGATACCCGCGCCGACTTTGCCCGCGATAACCTGCTGGAAACGGCTGGAATGCAGGGCGATGTGGTCACGCTGGAGCAATGGCCCGGCGCGCGCTGCAACGACGATTTTTGCGCGGTCACGCTGCGCCGCGCGGGCCGTCGTTTCGTGCTGCTGCTGGCCAGGGGGCGCGACCGGATCGACGAGCTGGACCTTGCCGCCGCCTGCGAACGCGCCGACATCGTGGTGGCAGACCGCCGCCTGCCGCACGCCTGCCAGCCGCGCCTGCTGAAAGCGGACCGTGCGCTGCTTGACCGCACCGGGGGGCTGACCATCGACCTCACCACCGGAAGCATCCGCACCGTGGCTGCGACGCAAGGCCACCACGGCTGGTTCCGCCCGCCCGAACGCCCGACGTTCAGGCGCCGTCCGGCTGCATCGTCAAGCGGGGCAGTGCCAAACGGGGCAGCGCCAAACGGGGCAGCGAGCGCTCCGGCCGGCGTTATGCCGTCCGGAGCGCGTGGCGGTTAGTGATAGCGGCGCAGCAGGCCGGCGAGCTTGCCCTGCACCTGCACTTCGTGCGGCGCGTAGTATTGTGGGTCATAGGCGGCGTTGGCCGGGTCCAGCCTGACCATGCCCTTTTCGTGGCGCAGGTACTTGAGCGTGGCTTCCTCGCCGCGCACCAGTGCCACCACGATCTCGCCATCGCGCGCGGTTTCGGTGCGACGGACAAGGGCGAAATCGCCGTCGAGAATGCCCGCCTCAACCATCGAATCGCCCGAGACTTCCAGCGCGTAATGCTCGCCCGCGCCCAGCAAGGCGGCGGGAACGGGCAGGGTGGAAGTGCCCTCCAGCGCCTCGATCGGGGCGCCGGCGGCGATGCGGCCGTGCAGCGGCAGCTCGATCACGTCGTTCGCCGGTTCCGGCGCGCGCGCCGCGGGCCGCAGCGGGGTGACCGTGCCTGCGCCCGCACTGACGCCGGCCGCAGCGGCGGCGGCGCGCGCAGCGGTCTTGGCTGTGGCGGTGTCAGGCTCGCGGATCACCTCCAGCGCGCGGGCGCGGTTGGGCAGGCGACGGATGAAGCCGCGTTCCTCAAGCGCGGAAATCAGGCGGTGCACGCCCGACTTCGACTTCAGGTCCAGCGCCTCCTTCATCTCCTCGAACGAAGGCGAGATGCCGGACTCTTCAAGCCGGTTCTGGATGAAGGTCAGCAGCTCATGCTGTTTGCGCGTCAACATTTGCGCCTCTCCCGCAGTGAACGAATGCGGAACGAATAGTAAACCAAAAAGAACCCGTCAAGCAATTCCGCCGCTTTCGAGCAGATAAACCGGAACATTTGTTCCGGCCGGCATGGCCGGTGCGCGCGCTTCGCGCACGACCAGCGCATTGGCGCGGGCGAGGGGGGACAGGGCGCCCGAATCCTGCAACGGATCGAGTGTGACCGAAGCGCCGTCCCAGCGGGCACGCAGGAATTCCATGCGGCTGCCGCCGGCAGGCATGTCGTGCGTCAGGCGCGCCGGGATCGTGCGCGGAAGGGGCTGTTCGGCACCCAGCGCGGCGCGCAGCAGCGGCAACAGGAACAGGAAGCCGGTGACGAACGCCGAAGCCGGGTTGCCGGGCAGGCCGAGGATCACCTGCGCTCCGTTGTTGGGGAGCGGGCGGCGCGCGACAAGCAGCGGCTTGCCCGGCTTGATGGCGACGCGCCAGAAATCGAGCGTGGCGCCGGCAGCGGCAAGGGCCGGGCGGACGAGATCGTGGTCCCCGACCGAGGCACCGCCGCTGGTGACGACGATGTCCGCGCCGCGCGCCTGATGGAGCGCGGCGACCAGCGCGTCGAGATCGTCGGGCACGGGGCCGATCCGCGTGACGTTGACCGGCACTTGCGCGGCGAGCGCGGCCAGCATGGGGCCGTTGCTGGCCGGGATCTGGTGGGGGGCGAGCGGCTTGCCCGGGTGGCCCAGTTCATCGCCGCTGTCGATCACCACAAGGTTCACCGGGCGTCGCACGCGGAGGAACTGGTGCCCGCCGGCGATGGCAAGCCCCACTTGCGCCGGGCCAAGGCGCGATCCGGCGGCGAGCAGCGGCGCGGCTTCGGCAAAGTCCATGCCCGCGGGGCGGATATGGCGACCGGCGGGGCTGGGCGGGGTGCCGGTGAGCGTGACGATATCGCCATCGCGGCCCGCGTCTTCCTGCAACAGCACCATGTCCGCGCCATCGGGCAGCACCGCGCCGGTTGAGATGCGCACGGTCTCGCCCGGGCCGACCGAGCCTGCGAACGGATGGCCGGCCGCGCTTTCCCCGATCACGGTCCACGGCCCGGGCAGGTCGGCGGCGCGCATGGCGTAGCCGTCCATCGCCGAGAGCGGGGCATCGGGTTGTGCGCGGTGCGCGGTGAGCGGGTGGGCAAGGAAGAAGCCGCTGCATTCGGCCGCCGCGCGGTGTTCCACCGGCAGTTGCGGGGCAAGGAATATCAGGCGGCGCTGCGCCTCTGCGAGCGGCAGGGGCGGGGCCTTTGCGGGCGCGTCGGTCATTCCGCCGCCTTCCACGTGCCGGACTTGCCGCCGCGCTTTTCGATCAGGCGGACGTTTTCGATGACCATGCCTTTGTCGATGGCCTTGGCCATGTCGTAGATCGTCAGCAGCGCGACCGAGACGGCGGTGAGCGCCTCCATCTCCACCCCGGTCTTGCCGGTCAGCGAGGCGCTGGCGGTGCAGGCGAGGCCGGTCTGTGTGAAGGCGAAATCGACGGTCACGGCATCAAGCGCGAGCGGGTGGCACAGCGGGATAAGATCGCCGGTTTTCTTTGCCGCCATGATCCCCGCGATGCGCGCGGCGGCGATCACGTCGCCCTTGGGCACGGTGCCATCCCGGATCGCGGCGAGCGCGGCAGCCCCCATGCGGATGTGGCCGGCGGCAATGGCGAT
>JBDLVU010000175.1:0-5707 GCA_039804665.1 Pseudomonadota bacterium
GAGGTTGCCCGGCTGGGCGCGTTTCCCGATACGGAGGACGGCTTGCGCGCGCTTCCCGGCCTTGGCGCCTATACCGCCGCGGCGGTCGCTGCCATTGCCTTTGGCCGCCGCGCGGTGGTGGTCGATGCCAATGTCGAACGTGTCGTCGCACGCCTGTTCGCTATCGAAACGCCGCTGCCCGCCGCGCGCCCCGCCATCCGCGAAGCCACCGATGCGATCACCCCGGGCGAACGCGCCGGCGATTTCGCGCAAGGCTTGATGGACCTCGGCGCCACCGTCTGCACCGTGCGCGCGCCACGCTGCCTGCTCTGTCCCTTGCGCCCGGCGTGCCGCGCGCAGGCGCAGGGCGAACCCGAACGCCTGCCCGCCAAGGCCGCGAAAAAGGCGAAGCCGCAGCGTGTGGGCCGCGCCTTCTGGATAGAGCGCGATGGGCAGGTGTTGCTCGTTACCCGGCCGGGCAAGGGGATGCTCGGCGGCATGCGCGCGCTGCCCGACGATGGCTGGAGCGCGCGCGGCGATGGCCACGCCGCCCCGCCACACGCCGGGGAATGGCGGTCCGCCGGCGTGGTGCGCCATGGTTTCACGCACTTCGATCTCGATTTGCAATTGATGCTTTGCGATTCGCCCGATCCGGCTAGTCTGCCCGTGGGAGAGTTCTGGCCGGTCGCGGAGATCGAGTCCGCCGGGCTGCCCACGGTGTTTGCCAAGGCCGCGCGGCTTGCGCTCGCGCAGCGTGATGAGCTGGGGGAGAGATGATCGCCGATCCTGCGCTTTCGCGGCGCACCCTGCTGCGTTCGGCGGCGCTGGTCGGCGCGGGCGCGCTGCTGCCCGGCGCCTCGCGCGCCGCGCCTGCCTGGCCGCATGTCGATCGGCTCGTCACGGGTTATGTCGAACAGGGCCGTCTGCCGGGCATGGTCGCGGTGCTGGGGCGCGGCGCGGACCCTGCGCAGGTCATCGCGCGCGGCATGGCGGGGAAGGGTGGCGACGCCCCGGCAATCGGCGCCGACAGCCTGTTTCGCATCTATTCGATGACCAAGCCGATCACCGGCATGGCCGCGATGATGCTGGTGGACGAAGGCAAGCTGGCGCTGGATCAGCCGCTGGCCGATATCCTCCCCCGCTTTGCCCACATGCGGGTGCAGGCCACGCCCGATGGCACGCTCGATGCGCTGCGCCGTGCGAAAACGCCCATCACGATCCGTCACCTGCTCACCCACACGGCGGGCCTTGGCTATACCATCATCCAGAAAGGCCCGCTGAAGGCGGCCTATGAAGCCGCCGGTCTTGTGCCCGCGCGCGTCAGCCGCGTGCCCGTGCCCGATCTTGATACGCTGCACCCCGCGCCCAGCCTTGCCGCGTTCGCGGACCGGCTGGCGGACATGCCGCTGATCTGCGAGCCGGGCACGCGCTGGTCCTATTCGGTCGGGCTGGACCTGATGGGCCGGGTGATAGAGGTCGTGTCCGGCCAGCCGTTCGACCGCTTCCTGCATGATCGCCTGTTCGGCCCCGCCGGCATGGACAGCACATGGTTTCAGGTTCCCGCCCGCGCGGCCCCGCGCCTCACCACCAACTATGGCTATTTCGGCGGCCATTCGGTTCCGCTCGATCCCGCGCGCGGTTCGATCTACCTCGATCCGCCGGCGTTCCCCTTTGGCGGGGCGGGGCTGGTCAGTTCCCCGCGCGATTACGACCGCTTCCTGCAGATGCTGCTGAACGAAGGCCGCGTGGGGGCCGCCCGCGTGATGAGCCCCGCCGCCGTGCGCCTTGGCACCAGCAACCTCCTGCCGCCGGGGGTCGACATGTCGGCCATGTTCGGCCCGCCCGCCGGGTTCGGCGCGGGCGGCCGGGTCGGGCTGGGCGAGGACGCTGGCACGTTCGGCTGGTCTGGCGCGGCGGGCACCATCGGATTCATCTCCACGCGCAAGGCCTTGCGCGCGGGGCTTTATGTGCAATTCATGCCGTTCGACGCCTTTCCGGTGCAGAACGAATTTCCCACGGCCGTGAAGGCCGATATCCTTAGCTGAAAGCCCGCCGATGCCTGCATCCACCATCGCCTTTTCCGGTTCCGCGCTCGACCGCGCCGATCATGTCCGCGCCGATCCTGAAAAGCTGGCCGCGCTTACCAACTGGCGCGCCCGCTTGCTCAAGCTTGACGGGCTTTCCCCGGTCATCGCGCCGGCCGGCGGCCTTGAATGGGGCAGCCTTGCCGATGCCGATCCCGATGCGGAACTGGTGTTCCTCGGCCTCACCGAGGATGGCCGCGCTTGTTTCGCCCCCGTTTCCCCCGCGCTGATCGGCAGCGTGGCGCCGCCCAGCCCGCAGCTGTGGGCGGTGATGGGCATGCTCCCCCCGGCGGACCTCGCCGTCTATGGCGCGGCCAAGGCGCTGGTCGATTGGCACGCCCGCCATCGCTTCTGCGCCCGCTGCGGCCACGGCACCGTGCTCGCCAAGGGCGGCTGGCAGCGCAATTGCACCAACGCCGCGTGCAAGGGCGAACACTTCCCCCGCGTCGATCCGGTGACGATCATGACCGTGGAATGCGATGGCAAGCTGCTGCTCGGCCGTCAGCCGCGCTTCCCCGCGCGCCGCTACTCCGCGCTCGCCGGCTTCGTCGAACCGGGCGAGACGGTCGAGGAAGCCGTCGCGCGCGAAGTGCAGGAGGAAGCCGGCGTGAAGGTGCGCAACGTGTCGTACGTGTGCAGCCAGCCCTGGCCGTTCCCGTCGTCGCTGATGATCGCCTGCCACGCCCATGCCGACGATCCCGCCATCACCATCGACGAAACCGAGCTGGACGACGCGCGTTGGTTCACGCGTGAGGAAGTCGCCTATGCGATGCGCGCGCTCGAAAGCGGCATCGAGGATGGCGCCTTCATCGCTCCGCCGCCGTTCGCCGTGGCGCATCACCTGCTTAAATGGTGGCTCGAACAATGATCGAATCCGCACAGGTTACCGTCGATATCTGGTCCGACGTCATGTGTCCGTGGTGCGTGATCGGCACGCGCCAGCTGGAAACCGCGCTGGGCCGGCTGGCGGGGGAAGTCGACGCGACCGTGCGCTTTCACCCGTTCGAACTGAACCCCGACATGCCGCCCGAAGGCGAGGAGCAGGCCGCGCACATCCAGCGCAAATACGGCCGCAGCGCGTCGGAAAGCGCCGGCATGCGCGAAAGGCTGAAGCAGGCGGGGCAGGCGGCGGGCTATTCGTTCGACTACGCCGGCCCCGGCGATCCGCCGCCCGCGATGATGTGGAACACCCGCGCCGCGCACCGCCTGCTGGTCTGGGCGCTGCGCGACCTTGGCCCCGCTGCGCAGGTCCGGCTCAGCCGCGCGCTGTTCGACGCCCACTTCCAGCAGCGCCGGAACGTGTCGGACCTTGCGGTGCTGGCGGACATCGCCGAGGAAACCGGCCTGAACCGCGCGGCGGCGGAGGTCGCGCTGGTCGATCCGGAACTGGACGCCACCGTGGTCGCGGGTGAAAGGCAGGCATGGGACTGGAACATCACCGGCGTCCCCGCGATGGTCATCAACGGCAAGTTCCTGATCCCCGGTGCACAGGACCCGGCGACCTACGCCGACGTGCTGCGCAAGGTGGTGGAGCGGGACAGGGCGGGGGCGCAGCCCGGATAACCGCCTTCGCTCGGCGCGCCCCGGCCTCGGCTCGGGTCGCGCCCTAAACCAGCCCCAGCTTCGCCAATTCCCCGGCCAGGTTCGGCGGCAGCATGTCCGCCTCCTCGCCATCGGCAAGGTCTTTCGGGCAATTGGCCTCTTCCAGATAGCGCCAGCCCTGATGCGCGCGCTTGGGGCTGGGGTGCACATCCACCAGCTTGCCCGAAATCACGATGGCGGTGCGCCCGCCTTCGGCTTCCTCAAAGCCCAGAATTTCGCTGCGCGCGACCAGCTGGTGCTTCAAAATCCAGTACACCGATCCGCCGATCATCTCCTCGGCGCGCTTGGGCTTGTTGCGCGTGGTCAGCATCGTCGCTTCGCCGCGCCCGGCAAACCAGCCGTGCACTTCGTCCAGGCTTTGCGCGCCATAGGCGACCTTGGTCATGCTCAGCGGCATCGGCCTATCCCGTCAGCCCGGTCAGCACGGCAAGGCCGAGGAACGAGAAGAAGCCCATCACGTCCGTCGCCATCGTCACGAACACGGCAGAGGACACCGCCGGGTCGATCTTCAGCCGGTCCAGCGTCACCGGCACCATGATCCCGGCCAGTCCGGCGACAAGGTTGTTGATGATCATCGCCGCGCCGATCACCGCGCCAAGGTGCGGGTTGGCGAACAGCAGGCCCGTGCCCACGCCGATCAACATGCCCAGCGAAAGCCCGTTGGCCATCGCAATGCGCAATTCGCGCAGGATCATGCGCACGGTGTTCGAACTGGTCAGCTGGTTGGTGGCGATGGCGCGCACCACCACGGCCAGCGTCTGCGTGCCGGCGTTACCGCCCATGCCCGAAACGATCGGCATCAGCACCGCCAGCAAGGCGAAGCGTGCGATTGCGCCCTGGAACAGCCCGACCACCGAAGACGCGACGATCGCCGTGCCAAGGTTCACCACCAGCCAAGAAAGCCGGGTGCGCACGGTCAGGCCGATGGGTTCGTTGATGTCGCCATCGCCCGCGCCCGACAGGCGCAGTACGTCTTCGCTGGCTTCTTCCTGAATGATGTGGACCACGTCGTCGACGGTGATCTGGCCCACCAGCCGCCCGCTTTCGTCCACCACCGCGGCTGAAATCAGCGCGTACTTCTGGAACCGCAGCGCGACCTCTTCCTGATCCATCGTTACCGGGATCAGTGTCTGGTCGCGCTTCATCACGTCGGCCAGCGCGATGTGGCGCGGCGTCCGCAGGATCCAGCTCAGCGCGCAGGTGCCCACCGGCCGGTGCTTGGGATCGACGATGAAGACTTCCCAGAATTCGGTGGCAAGGTCTTCGTCGTCGCGCAGGTAATCGATCAGATCGCCCACGCTCAGGTGTTCGGGAACCGCGATCACGTCGCGGCTCATCAGGCGGCCGGCGGATTCTTCCGGGAATGACAGCGCGCTTTCAATCGCGGCGCGGTCTTCCGGCTCCATCTCGGCCAGCACCGCCTGCTGGTCTTCCTCGTCCAGATCCTCGATCAGGGCGACGGCGTCATCCGTCTCCATCTGCTCGGCAAGGTCGGCCACTTCATCGGGATCGAGATCGTCGACCAGTTCCTCGCGGACCCAGTCGTTCATCTCGGCCAGCACGTCCGAGCCCAGCAGGTCGTTGATCGCGCGGGCCAGATCGGCGCGGTAATCCTGCCCGATCAGCTCGAACAGGTCGGCCACGTCGGCCGGGTGGAGCGGTTCGACCAGATTGTAGACCGCGTCCTGATCGTCCGCGTCGAGCGATTCGATCACCTTGCGGATGAACGATGGGCGCAGCGTGTTGTCCGCGTCGTCCAGCGATTCCGAATTGCGCGACGGTTCGGCCGGCGGCAGCGCCCCTTCGGGGGCGATGTCGTCGGCGCGGATGTCGTCGATCCGATCGTCCTCGCGCTCCATGCGGGCGGGATAGGCGAGCGACCGCTAAAAGCAACCCACAGGCGTGCACCCAGTCGACTTTATTCGGGAAGGCCGTATAGAGCCGCGCAAACAACAAGGATGTTCAGACCATGGCTGACGAAAAACTGGTCCTGTCGCTCGATGGCGGCGATGTCGTGATCAAGCTGCGCCCCGATCTGGCCC
>JBDLVU010000176.1:0-5676 GCA_039804665.1 Pseudomonadota bacterium
TTCAACGCCGCTGTCATCACCTTCCCCGGCTCCAACTGCGATCGTGACATGGCCGTCGCGATTCAGGAGATTTGCGGCGGCACCGTCCACCGCCTGTGGCACGGCGATGCCGGACTGCCCGACGGGCTCGATTTCATCGCCCTGCCCGGTGGCTTTTCCTATGGCGATTACCTGCGCTCGGGCGCGATGGCCGCGCGTTCGCCGGTGATGCAGGCGGTGGTAGCGCAGGCCGCGCGCGGCGTGCCGGTGCTGGGCGTGTGCAACGGCTTCCAGGTGCTGACCGAAGCAGGCCTCCTGCCCGGCGCGCTGATGCGCAACGCCGGCATCCGCTTCGTCTGCCGCGATGTGAAGCTGACCGTGGAAAACAGCCAGTCGCTGTTCACCGCGCGCTATTTCAAGGGCCAGACGATCACCATCCCCGTCGCCCACCACGATGGCAACTACTTCGCTGATGAAGCCACGCTTGATCGGATCGAAGGCGAAGGCCGCGTGGCGTTCCGCTATGCGGAAGCCGTCAACGGCTCGCAGCGCGACATCGCCGGCGTCCTGAACGAAGCGGGCAACGTGCTGGGCATGATGCCGCATCCCGAACGCATGATCGAAGCCGCGCAGGGCGGGTCCGACGGGCGCCGCCTTTTCGAAAGCGTGCTCGACAGCCTGGCCGTCTCGGCCTGATCAGGCCACGGCGCTCCGCAGGGTCGGGGCGCCGTCGAACAGCCCGCGCGCCTCGGCCGACGGCATCGGCCGGCCGAAGTAGTAGCCCTGGATCTTCTTGCAGCCGAGCTTGCGGATCTTCTCCAGCTCGGCCTCGGTCTCCACGCCCTCGGCCGTCGTCGACATCTCCAGACTGTCGGCCATCGCCACCACGGCGCGCACGATGGCCAGGCTTTCCGGGTTGTCGCGCGCCGCACCCTGCACAAAGCTGCGGTCCACCTTGATCGTGGAAAAGCGCATCTTGCGCAGGTATCCGAGCGAGGAATACCCGGTCCCGAAATCGTCGAGCGCCACGCCGCAGCCCAGCGACATGATCCGCTCCAGCGTCGCCTGCGCGGTGGTGCCATCGCGGACGAAGATGCTTTCGGTCACCTCGATTTCCAGCCGGTGCGGCGGCAGCCCGCTTTGCGCCAGCGCGCTCACCACGGTCTCGGCAAAGTAGGGATCGAGCAGCTGCTCGCCCGACACGTTCACCGCCACCTTGACGTTGCCGGGCCAGTGGATTGCCTCCAGGCACGCGGTGCGCAGCACCCATTCGCCGATCGGCACGATCAGGCGGGTGTCCTCGGCCAGCGGGATGAACTTGGCCGGGCTGATGAAACCGTGGTCCGCGCTGGTCCAGCGCAGCAGCGCCTCGAAGCTGAGCACCTGTTCGGTGATCGCGTCGACCACCGGCTGGTACACCAGCGAAAACTCGCCGCGTTCCAGCGCGTGCCGCATCGCGAATTCCAGCTGGCGCCGCTCCTCGGCATGGGCATGCAGCGCGGGTTCATAGGTGCAGTGCTGCCCGCCGCCCTCGTCCTTGGCGCGGTACAGCGCCAGATCGGCGTTGCGCATCAGCGTTTCCACCGTCGCGCCATCGCGCGGCCCCACGGCGGAGCCGATGCTGGCGCCGACGTAGAGCGTGTGGTGATCCACCTCGTAAGGCTGCGACAGCGAATGGATCACCGCCTCGGCCACGGCGTGCACGCGGTCCATGTCGCCCGCATCGCGCACCACGATGGCAAATTCATCGCCGCCCAGCCGCCCGCACAGTTCGTTCTCGCTCATCAGCGCCTTGAGCCTGTCGGACACCCGCGCCAGCAGCTGGTCGCCCACCTGGTGACCCAGCGTATCGTTGATGGCCTTGAACCGGTCGAGGTCGATCATCAGGAAGGCACAGCGCGTGCGCCAGTGGTCGGCGGCACGCATCGCCTCGCCCAGCGCTTCGTTCAGCATCATGCGGTTGGGCAGGCCGGTGAGCGTGTCGTAGCGGGCGAGATAGGCGATCTTCTCGGCGCTTTCCCGCGTTTCGGTGACATCGGACCCGACGCCGCGGAACCCGGCGAAATTGCCGCTTTCATCGAGCTTGGGCGAAGCGGACAGTTCCCACCAGCGCCAGCCCCCGCGCAAGGTCACGCGCACCAGCAGGTTGGAAAAGCTTTCGCGCCGCTTCAGCCGCTCGGCCAGATCGTGCAGCGAGGAATGGAAATGGCCGGTATCCCACGCCTCGCCCGCGACCAGCTGGATCAGCGGCTTGCCGTCGAGATCTTCCGGGTCCTGACCCAGCGCAAAGGCAAAGCGCGGGCTGATCGAGCGCACGCGGCGCGCGTTGTCCACCTGCCACAGCCAGTCCGCCTCGCCCTCTTCAAACTCACGCAGCAGCAGCGAGACGACCTCGCTCTTTTCGGCCATCCCCGCCTCGGCCACCTTGGCGCCAAGAAAGGTGCGCGCGGTTTCCACACTGCCGATCGACACGATGATGACAAATGCACAAGCCACCGCCGCCGCCGTCCAATCGCCCGCCCATGCAAAGGTGATCAGGCCCGAACTGCCGAGAATCGCGGCGAACAGCACCGAGCCCAGCGGCACCGCGGCAAAAGCCACGGTCATCCCCGCCATCAGCATGGTCATGATCGTCCACACGCCCATGGCCTGCGCCTCGGTGCCGAAATGCGAGAATACCAGCAACGGAATGGTCCAGACCGCGCCCGCTGCAACGGTGCTGATCGTCTGGTAATGGATTTCCTGCCGCGACATGCGGCGGCGATCGGCATCTTCAAGGCTGCGGTCGAACCGCGCGCCATAGATCAGCACGCCGACCAGCAGCGCTGCCCAGCCGATCAGGGCGAAGACGCTGACCGCGCCCGCCAGCGTGCGCAGCACCAGCAGCGCGGCAAGGCCATGCGCCAGCATCCTCGCGTGCGTGAGCCGGGCAAGGCTGGAATACTGCAACCCGCGCAGCCGCGCCCAGTCACCCTCTGCCGGATCGCTCAGGCCCAGCACGGCCAGCGCGGGGAGCTTGCGCGGCAGGGCGCTGGCGGCATCGGGGCGGGCGGAATCGCTGCTCTTGGTCACGCATCGTCACTTACTGCGCAAACCTTGCCCAAAGGTAAGCGCCACACCTTATGGCAACGCAAAAGGCCTTGCGCGGCGAAGCGCAAGGCCTTGGTATGAAATCAAAATTTCGCCAGTCGTGGCCGGCGCGAAATCAGGCCGGCTGCTTGGCCGCGCAGGCCGCGACAATCGGGGCCGGATCGAAATAATAGGGGCGGATTTCGCAGACCTTGCCATCGCGAAAGCGGAACAATTCGCACAAGTGCGCCGGCGGCAGCGCCGGATCGGCAAAGCGGAACGACAGGATGGTGACCGCGTGATCCTTGCCCACGCAGGTTTCCACCACGTCGAGCCCGGCCACGTCCATCATCCCCATGACCTTCGAATAAAGCTCGCGCAGCGCGTTGTTGCCGCGATAGACGCCCGCGAACGGCAGGGTATCGGCCTCCGTCACGAAGAAATCGTCGGTCAGCATCGAAGCTGCCGTGTCCCAATCGCCCACGCCCGTGGCGGCGTAGAGATCGACGACAAACTGCTGGATCTGATCGGGGGTCATTCTGGAAATCCTCTCGCGTCAATTTCCCGCAGTTTCACGCCGATCCCGCCCGCGATAAACCTAGCGATATGGCTAGCGCGCGACAGCGCGCCGCGCAGGGTAGGACGCAGGCCAAGGCGATTGCGCCAGCACGCCACGAGAGAGGGCAGGAACATGAGCATGGGCACCGGCAGGCTTGCGGGCAAACTTACACTCGTCACGGGTGGCGCATCGGGCCTTGGCGAAGCGATCACGCGCGCCTTTGCGGCGCAGGGCGCCGAGGTGATCATCGCCGACATCGACGCCGCCGCCGGCGAAGCGCTGGCCGCCGAACTCGGCGCCGAACAGGGCAAAGCGCGCTTCGTTTCGCTGGACGTGACGCAGGAGGCGCAATGGAAGGCCGCGCTTTCCGGGATCGAGCGACTGGACGTGCTGGTGAACAACGCCGGCATCACCACGCTGGGTTCGATCGAGGAAGTCACGCTCGCGCAGTTCCGCCACGAACTGGATATCGACGTGCTGGGCGTGTTCATGGGCACGCAGGCCGCGCTGCCCGCGATGAAGACGCACGGCGGTTCCATCATCAACATGTCCTCGCTTTCGGGCATCCGCGCCGCGTCCAATCTGGTGGCCTACAACGCGGCCAAGGCGGCGGTGACGCTGATGACCAAGTCCTGCGCACTGCACTTTGCCGAAAAGGGCTATGGCATCCGCTGCAATTCGATCCATCCGGGCGCGATCCACACCCCGATCATCGACAAGGTGCTGGCGCAATCGGCCGATCCCAAGGCGTTGTACCAGTCGTTCGTGGACGTTCATCCGGTCGGCCGCCTTGGCAAGCCAGAGGAGATCGCGGCAATGGCGGTCTATCTCGCCAGCGACGAATCGAGCTTTACCACCGGCGCCGAATTCCGCGTGGACGGCGGCGCGTCCATCTGAGCCCGGCGCCGCAGCCATTTGCTGGCCTTATGGCCCGCAAATGGCTATGGGCCGGCGCACCCGATCCCCGATACCTTGAGAAAGACCGACCCGTGAGCGAGAGCTGGCACGCGCTGATCCCCGAAACCGAATTCCCCGCCGAGGGCAAGCTTTCCACCAAGGTGGGCGGCTGGCACGTACTGGTGGGCAAGACCGACGATGGCTTTCGCGCGGTCAACGACCGCTGCACGCATCAGGCCGCGTTGCTTTCCACCGGCCGCATCCGTCGCGGCGCGGTGATGTGCCCGCTGCATGGCGCGCGCTTTGAAATGGACACCGGCCGCTGCCTTGGCGGCGCGTACAAGGACCTGCGCACCTTTGCCGTGCGCGTGACCGATGGCACGATCGAAGTTTCGGTGCCCGATGAAGCGCCCGGGATGGACGAACTGCCGGTGATGGCGGGCTGAACGCCGGGGGCAGGCGGGTCGTGTTGCGCCAACGCCACGCCCCCGCCTGATCAATCCCACAGTTTCGCTGCGGCGGCGCGGCGATAGGCTCGGCCCCGTAGCAACCCTACGGGAGAGAACACGATGCCTTTCACCGGCCCCGCCGAGGATCGCCTGGCGATCCGCGAACTACTTGAAACATATGCCGATGCCGTGACGCGCGTCGATGCGGACGACTGGGCCGCCACCTGGGCCGAGGATGCCGAATGGTCGCTGCCCGATTATCCGGAGCTTGGCACCACCATTGGCCGCGCCGCGATCAAGGCGATGTGGGTGGAAGCAATGAAGCACTACCCGGGGATCATGTTCGAAGCCTGGCCCGGCTCGATCACGGTGAACGGCGATCTGGCGCACATGCGCAGCTATACCTCTGAAGTCTATGACCAGGACGGCGTGACCAAGCGCGATCGCGGCGTCTACACCGACGTGTGCATCAAGATCGACGGCAAGTGGCTGTTCAAGAGCCGGTCGTTCCGCAACATCCACCGCCAGCACGCGCCCAAGGGCTGCTGACGGCGTCATCAGGGGAATGGGACCTATTCAATAGTATAGGTCCCACCCCCAACTGATCTTTCTTGCAGTACAGAAACCCCCGTTTCGAATCTACCGATACCACTGGGGGAGAAGCCTGTACGGCACCATCGAATCGGAATTTCCGCCCATGAAGTTCCGCTGAAAACAGGATGA
>JBDLVU010000177.1:0-5673 GCA_039804665.1 Pseudomonadota bacterium
GCCGAATCGGTGCCGTTGTCGCTGATCGTGCCGAAGCTGTTCACGCCGATCACCCGGCCGCACGAATCGAGCAGCGGCCCGCCGGAATTGCCCGCGCCGATGGGCGCGGTGTGAAGGATAGTGTCGTACTGGCGCGAAGAGCGGCCCGCCGAAACATAGCCGCGAGTCTTCACGGCTTCCTGCGGGCTGACCAGATCGCCTAGCGACAGGCCCTGCGCCAGATCGACATTGCCGGGATAGCCGACGGCAGCCACTTCCTCGCCATCGGTCACCGGGCCGGGGAACAGCGAAAGCGCGGGCAGGCGGCCGCCTTCGCCAACTTTCAGCAGGGCAAGATCGTTGCCGGGCGAGAAGGCGACGATTCGCGCCGGGTATCCGCCGCGCCCCTGTGGCGGGACGACGCCGGCGATCAGGGTATCGTCCTGCCGCAGGTCCTGCACCACGTGCGCGTTGGTGAGCACGAGATCGGGGGCGATGGCAAAGCCGGTGCCGTGGCCGACAAGGCGGGCATTGGTGCCGTCGCTCTGCACCAGAACCACGCGCACCACGCCGCGGCTGGCGGCGGCGATGTCTGCCGGATCGGCCAAGGCGGCGCGCGAGAGCAGGAGGGCAAACAGGGCGAAGATCAGGCGGACAGGCGACATGGCGCCTCTTGTTGCCACAATCGGCTTTGACCGCAAGGCGCGGGACGCACGGGGCGGCGTGGTGTGGCAGGGGGTTGCGACAGCGAAGGAGACTGCCATCATGGACCTCGTGACCCTATCCGACCTGACAGACGAGGAATGCTGGCGCGCGGTGCTGGCGCGCGACCGGGGCTATGACGGGCGCTTTGTGACGGGGGTGCTCTCGACCGGGATTTATTGCCGGCCAAGCTGCGCGGCGCGGCATCCCCGGCGGGAGAACGTGCGCTTTTTTGCCGATGGCGCGGAGGCAAAGGCGGCGGGCCTGCGGCCGTGCCTGCGGTGTGCGCCGGACGAGGTGGCGCGCGATGAACGCGCGGTGCTGGATGCGATTGCGGCGATCCGCGCGGCGGGGCAGGTGCTGGCCTTGGCGGAGCTTGCGGCGCGCTGCGGGTACAGTACCACGCATTTCCAGCGGGTGTTCGTGCGGCATACGGGCTTGTCGCCCGCCGCCTATGCGCGTGCGCTGCGGGCGGAACGCGCGGCAGAGGCGCTGAGCGAGGGCGGCCGCGTGACCGATGCGATCTATGATGCGGGGTTTTCCGGGCCTTCGCGGTTCTATGCGGCAAGCGAGGGGAGATTGGGAATGGCGCCATCGGCATGGGCGAACGGCGGGCGCGGGGTGACGATCCGCTGGGCGGTGGTTCCGACGGGGCTGGGGTCGATGCTGGTGGCGGCGACCGACAAGGGGGTGTGCCGGCTTTCGTTCGGCGAGGGTGAGGCGGAATTGCGCGTCCGGTTCCCGCAGGCGGAGCTGGCGCAGGGCGGCGCGGATTTCGAGGCGTTGCTGGCGCAAGTGCTGGCGGCGGTGGAAGCGCCCGCGCGGGCCGTGCACATCCCGCTGGATGTACGGGGCACCGCGTTTCAGGAGGCAGTGTGGCAGGAACTGCGCCGCATTCCGCCGGGCGAAACGCGCAGCTATGCCCAGATCGCGGCGGCGGTGGGCAAGCCGGGCGCGGTGCGCGCGGCGGGCAGCGCCAACGGGGCGAATCACGTGGCGGTGCTGATCCCGTGCCACCGCGTAGTGCGATCGGACGGCAGCCTTGGCGGCTATGCCTGGGGGCTTGATGTCAAGCAGGCGCTGCTCGATCGGGAAAAGCCTTAACCGCGCGATTGAAGTGCGGTATCGTGCGGGCAAGAATACATCGGGAGAATGCCATGCCGATCGCGCTTGAGCCGGGAATGCCGCAGACCATCGGGGAAGCCTTTGCCTATATCGGCACGCTGACCGCCCCGACCATCACAGACCTGAAGGTGATGGTGCTGGTGGAGGCGGCAAGCGAGACGCTGTACCGCGCGACCGCCGAAGGCACCGACAACGCCGGCGTGATCGACCTGCTACACCACAACGGGCGCGAAGAAATGAAGCACGCGCACCGCGTGTCGCAGGCCATCGCGCTGCTGGGCGGGGGCGATTATCCGCCGCCTGCCGCGAAGGACAATCCCTACCTTGCATTGGGGACGTTCCCGCTGGGCGCGATGACGCCCGAAGGCTTGCGCAAGCTGGCGCAGGGCGAGTTCGGGGGCGAGGCGCTGTATGAAGGCTGGGCGGCGAAGGTGGCTAATGCCGAGGCGGCGGAACTGCTTCGGGCGAACGGCCGGGAGGAAACCGATCACGGAAACCGGCTGTTGCAGGCGGCGGCCCTGCTGGAAGCCTAACGCGCCCAACCGGGTTCCGCGGGCGTGAGCGTGGCGAGGAAAGCCTCGGCGCTTTCGCGGTATTCCACCTGTTTTTCAGGGTCCATCCGCCGCCAGTTGGCATAAGGCTGGAACAGGCGCGGATTGCCGGACAGGCGCTTTTTATTGCGGGCGAGGAAGTCCCAGTAAAGCGCGTTGAAGGGGCACGCCTGCGGGCCGGTCTTCTGCTTCACCTTGTAGGCGCAAGTGCCGCAGTAGTCGCTCATGCGGTCGATGTAGGCGCCGCTAGCGGCATAGGGCTTTGACGCGAGGCGACCGCCATCGGCGTGAAGCGCCATGCCAATGACATTGGGCAGTTCGACCCATTCGAAGGCATCGGCATAGACGGCGAGGAACCAGTCGGCCACGTCCAGCGGGCGGATGCCGGCGAGGAGGGCGAAGTTGCCCAGCACCATCAGCCGCTGGATATGGTGGGCATAGGCGTTGTCGCGCGTGGCGCGAACGGCTTCCGACAGGCAGCGCATCGGCGTTTCGCCGGTCCACCAGAAATCGGGCAGGGGGCGGTGGGCGTCGAGCACGTTTGCCGTGGCCATGTCGGGCATGTCGAGCCAGTACATGCCGCGGATGTATTCGCGCCAGCCGATGACCTGTCGGATGAAGCCTTCCACCGCCTCGATCGGGGCGCGGCCTTCGCGCCATTCGGCCTCGGCGCGCCGGCACAAGTCCAGCGGATCGATCAGGCCGAGGTTGATCGCGGGCGAGAGGACCGCGTGGAACATCGTGTCCTGCCCCGCGATCATCGCATCCTGATAGCGGCCGAAGCGCGGAAGGCGATCCGAAAGGAACGCGGTGACGGCTTGCTCTGCCTGTGCCGCAGTGACGGGCCAGTGGAAATTGTCCAGCGATCCGAAGTGCTTGGAAAAGCGCGTTGCAACGAGGTCGAGGATTTTGCGGGTGATCGCATCGATCTGAAAGCGCGGAGGCGCGGGCGGGGCGAGGCCGGGTTCGGGGCCGCCACGGTTTTCGGGATCGAAGTTCCAGCGGCCGCCGGCGGGCTTGTCGCTCTCCATCAGCAGGCCGGTCTTGCGGCGCATTTCGCGGTAGAACCATTCCATGCGCAGTTCGCGGCGCGTGGCGGCCCACTGGTAGAAATCGGGCAGGGGGCAAACGAAGCGCGTGTCGGGCATCACGCGGACGCGCACTGGCAGGCATTCGCGCCAGCCGTCGACCATACGGGCGACGCGCCATTCGCCGGGCTCGGTGATCTGAAGCCCGCGCGCGGCGTGGCGCTGTATCGCGCGGGCGACTTCGCCGGTGAAGCTGCCGGTGTTGGCGGGGTCGTCCAGCGCCACGTAATCGACCTGCCAGCCGCGTTCGCGCAGGTCTGCCGCGAAATGGCGCATGGCGGACAGGACGAGCGCGATCTTGGCCTTGTGGTGGCGGACGTATGTCGTCTCTTCCGCGACCTCCATCATCAGCACCACGGTATCGTCTGGGGTACGGTCTGACAGGCTGGAGATCGCGGCGGAGAGCTGATCGCCAAGGATGGGGACGAGGACGGGGCCGGGCATGGGCTTCAGGTGGCAGGTGCGGCGCCGGGTTCAACCTGCCCTGAAGGGCGTGTCAGACGAAGCTGTAGGGGTCGATGTCCACGGCCACGCGCACACCTTGGGGAAAGCGGAGGGGATCGAGCCATTCGCGGATCACGCGCTGGACTTCGCTCGACCGGCGGGCGTTGACCAGCAGGCGATAGCGGTAACGGCCGCGCAGCAGCGAGAGCGGCGCGGGCGCGGGGCCAAGGATCATCACATCGGGCAGGCGCGGCGCGGTGCCGCCGATGGCGCGGGCGGCTTCCTTGGCCTCTGCCTCGTCCTCGCTGGAGACGATGATCGCGGCCCAGCGGCCGAACGGCGGCGCGCCGGCATCACGGCGCGATTCGGTCTCGGCTTCGTAGAAAGCGTCGCGGTCGCCGCTGGCCAGCGCGGCGATGACCGGGGCTTCAGGGTGGCGCGTCTGGATCAGCACTTCGCCCGGCTTCTCGGCGCGGCCCGCACGGCCGGCGACCTGCGCGATCTGTTGATAGGTGCGCTCGGCCGCGCGCAGGTCGCCGCCTTCAAGACCCATGTCGGCGTCGATCACGCCCACCAGCGTGAGATCGGGGAAGTGGTAGCCCTTGGTGACGAGCTGGGTGCCGACGATGACGTCGATGGCCTTGTTCGAGGCCATTTCGACGAACTCGGCGGCCTTTGCGGCGCTGGTCAGGGTGTCCGATGTGACGAGCGCGACGCGCGCTTCGGGCAGGATTTCGGCAACCTCGTCGGCGATGCGCTCAACGCCGGGACCACAGGCGACAAGGCAGTCCGGCTCGCCGCATTCGGGGCAGCGATCAGGCGTGGGCACTTCGTGGCCGCAGTGATGGCAGGCGAGGCGGCGCGAAAGGCGGTGTTCGACCAGCCACGCCGAACAGTTCGGGCACTGGAAGCGGAAGCCGCATTGGCGGCACAGCGTGAGCGGCGCATAGCCGCGCCGGTTGAGGAACAGCAGGCTCTGTTCGCCCTTTTCCAGCCGGTCCTTCAGCGCCTTGACCAGCGGCGGGGCGATCCAGTGGCCGCGTTCGGGCTGCGCCTCGCGCAAATCGACGATCTGGATGTCGGGCAGGCTGGCGCCGCCGAAGCGGTCGGGCAGAACCAGCCGTTCGTAGCGCCCGCTTTCGGCCATTTGCAGGCTTTCTAGCGCAGGCGTGGCGCTGGCGAGGACGACGGGCACTTTCTCGAAAGCCCCGCGCATCACGGCCACGTCGCGCGCGTTGTAGCGCACGCCATCGTCCTGCTTGAACGAGATCTCGTGCGCTTCGTCCACCACGATCAGGCCGAGCTTGGGGAAGGGCAGGAACAGCGCGCTGCGGGCGCCGACCACCACCTTGGCCTTGCCGAACGCGACCTGCCGCCACGCGCGGCGGCGTTCCGAGGACTTGAGCGAGGAATGCCATGTGACGGGTTCGGTGCCGAATCGGCCGGCGAAGCGTTTGAGGAAACTTTGCGTCAGCGCGATTTCGGGCAGGAGGACGAGCACCTGTTGCCCTTTTTCGAGCGCGGCGGCGACGGCTTCGAAATAGGTTTCGGTCTTGCCCGATCCGGTCACGCCATCAAGCAGGAAGGGCTGGAAGCGATGCGCGCGCACGGCATCGACCATGCGATCCGCCGCCGCCCGTTGCGCGTTGGACAGATCGTGTTCGGCAAAGTGCGGATCGGGTTCGGGATAAGCGCGGTCACTGTCCACCTGCACGGCTTCGAGCAGATCGTGCTGCACCATGCCTCGCAGGACGGCTTCGGAAACGCCCGAGATCTCAGCCAGT
>JBDLVU010000178.1:0-5626 GCA_039804665.1 Pseudomonadota bacterium
CCAAAGTATCCACTAGAAGGCTATCGCCATGATGAGCAAAATCGCTCGACTCTTTGTGATCAAGACCCGCCCCGAAGCGTTTCTCGTGATCTTTGCGCTGGCCAACGGGGCGATCCAGCGCGGGCAGGCCTACCTGACGGATTATCCCGGATTTGGCGGAAAAATGCTGTTTCTGGCCTGCACCGGATCGGTGTTTATGGCGGGGGCTAAATTGCTCGATTGCCTGAAATATGAAGCCAAAGAGCGCGAGGCGGTGGCGCGGGCGGATTAGGATTTCGCCAGCAGCAAGCTTGAAGGGTCGGACAAAAGTCCGGCCTTTTTTTGCGTTGGGGCAAAGCGATTCGGCGCGCCAGCCATTCAGCACCGCCGAAATTTGGCATCCCAGTGATTCGGCAGGAGTGAGGGGATTTCTGTTGCTAGGCATCCCCTCGGGCCCCCGAATTCCCTTCTGTTACCCGGCGGGTTCAGCCGTGCTTTGGGTTTGTAACTTCAGGGCGTTAGCCCCTAGAATTACGCAGCGAGAGCAAGTGCGTCGTTGTCGTTGGCACTTGTGAGTTTTGAGCCTTGAACGGGTTACTCAGCCCGGGCAAAAACAGCGCTTTTCAACACACGTCGATCCTAGTTCGGCCCCATCAACACCCTTGCGACAACAAGGCCCGGCCTGTTCCAGCCGGTGGTGATGGTGGAGCCGCCGGGTACCGCCCCCGGGTCCGCTGTGCCTATTGCACGCCGCAGTTTATCACCATAGCCGGTCGAAACCGGCAGAACCCATATAGGGGGTGTGCGGCGGATTGGAAGGGGGCGGTGCGGGTATAAAAAAGCCCCCTCCCCTTCAGGGGAGAGGGCCGGTTCAGGCCGTCCCCTGCGGATGCAGGGGACGCGCATCAATCAACCCTTCGCCTTCAGCGCGTCGCGGATTTCCGCGAGCAGTTCCACTTCGCTCGGGCCAGCAGGCGCGGCGGGGGCTTCGGGCTTGGTCATCAGCTTGTTCGCCTGACGCACCAGCAGGAAGATGACGAAGGCCATCAGCAGGAAATTGATGATCGCGGTGATGAACGCGCCATAGCCAAGCATGGCGACGCCGGCCGCCTTCAGCGCGGCGTAATCGACCAGCGACCCCTTGTAGGTGGCCGGGACCGGGCCGAGAATCAGGAACATGTTGGTGAAATCGACGCCGCCGGTGACATAGCCGATGACCGGCATGATCACGTCTTCGGTGAGCGAGGTCACGATCTTGCCGAAGGCCGCGCCGATGATCACGCCGACCGCGAGATCCATCACGTTGCCGCGCGATACGAAAGCCTTGAACTCCTGCGCCATGCTCATGGCGTATCCCCTTTTTTAACCGTCGATCCCGTGCGACAGGTGCCACCGTGCGCACAACGCGACAAGCGGAGATAAGTTGCACAGCGGACCAAACCGATCCGACCGCCGGCACGCAGTCATCGACCAGCGTCCTTGAATGGAAACCGCGCCGCGCTACATTCACGCGCGACACAGCAAGAGGAATTGCTTTTCCATGCACGCCTCCAGTTCCATTCGCAGCCGCTTCGTGCGTTTCGCTTTTGCCGCGCTGGCGGCGGCGGGCCTTACCGGGTGCGGGGTCAATTCGATCCCCACCGCCGAGGAAAACGCCAAGGCCAAGTGGGCCGACGTGCAGAACCAGTATCAGCGCCGGGCGGACCTGATCCCCAATCTGGTCGCCACGGTGAAGGGCTATGCCAAGCAGGAGCAGGACACCCTGACCAAGGTGACCGAGGCACGCGCGAAGGCCACCAGCATCCAGATTTCGGCCGCCGACGTGACCGATCCCGCCAAGATGGCGCAGTATCAGGCCGCGCAAGGGCAGCTTTCGGCAGGCCTTGGCCGCCTGCTGGCTTCGGTCGAGGCCTATCCGGACCTGAAATCGAACCAGAACTTCCTGGCGCTGCAAAGCCAGCTGGAAGGCACCGAGAACCGCATCGCGGTGGCGCGGCGCGATTATAACGAGGCGGTGCGCGAATATAACACCACGATCCGCACCTTCCCCGCCGTGATCGGCGCCAAGGTGATCTATGGCGCGAAGCCGATGGTGCCGTTCGAGGCGACGACGCCGGGCGCGGAAACCGCCCCGACGGTGAGCTTCGACGGGCCGGCGGCGGCTCCGGCAGCGGCGCCCGCCAACGACAACGCCGGAGGGACGGCGAGCAAGGCCGCCGGCCAGTAAGGCCATGCGCCGCTTCCTCATCGGTCTGATGATCGCGGTGCTGGCGCTGTGCGCCGGCCCCGCATCCGCGCAGACCTTTCCGCAGCTGACCGGACGCGTGGTGGACGATGCCCACCTGCTGACCCCCGAACAGATCGCCACGCTGGACGGCAAGCTGGCCGCGCTGGAGCAGCAATCGCAGCGCCAGCTGGTGGTGGTGACCGTGCCCGACCTGCAAGGCTACGAGATCGAGGACTATGGCTATCGGCTGGGCCGCGCGTGGGGCATCGGCGACAAGCAGCGCAACGACGGCGCGCTGCTGATCGTCGCGCCCAAGGAGCACAAGGTGCGGATCGAGGTCGGCTATGGCCTTGAAGGCATCCTGACCGACGCGCTTTCCAGCGTGATCATCCAGCGCGAGATCGTGCCGCGCTTCAAGGCGAACGATTATGCGGGCGGGATTTCGGCCGCGACCGACCAGCTGATCGCGCAGCTGCAACTGCCCGAGGACGAAGCGCGCAAGGTGGCCGCGCAAGCGCAGGCGCAGCAGGCGAAGGCCAGCGATCCGCACTTCGACTTCGGCACGCTGGTGTTCTTCGGCATCTTCTTTTTCTTCTTCGTCCTGCCGTTCCTGCGCGCGTTGCGCGGCGGCGGACGGCGCTATGGCGCGCCGGGCGTGATGATCTTTCCCGGCGGCGGCTGGGGATCGGGCGGTAGCGGCTGGTCTTCGGGCGGCGGCTCCGACTGGGGCGGAGGCGGTGGCGGCGGCTTTTCGGGCGGCGGCGGCAGCTTTGGCGGCGGCGGATCGAGCGGGAGCTGGTGATGCTGAGCGAAACCGAGCGTACCCTTGTGGCGCAAGCCGTCACCGAAGCGGAAAAGCTGAGCGCGGGCGAGATCGTGACGATCGTGACGCCCGCCTCCGACAGCTATCACGACGTGGCGCTGGTGTGGTCGGCGTTCGTCGCGCTGCTGGCGCTGGCGGTGCTGGAACTGGCGCCGGGGTTCTACCTGCCGCTGGTGGACCGGGTGCTGGGGCTGTGGGCGCATGCATGGAGCCCGCGCGCGGTGCTGGGGCTGGCGCTGGGCGTGGCGGCGCTGAAGTTTGCAGGGATGTACCTGCTGATGCTGTGGCGGCCATTGCGGCTGGCGTTGACGCCGGGGCCGGTAAAGGCGGCGCGCGTCCATGCGCGGGCGCTGACCTGCTTTCGCATTGGCGCGGAAAGCCGCACCACCGGGCGCACCGGCGTGCTGGTCTACCTGTCGCTGGCCGAGCGCCGGGCCGAAATCATCGCCGATGAGGCTGTGGCGGGCAAGGTAGCGCCCGACGTGTGGGGCGATGCCATGCACGCCATGCTGGGCCACGTGCGCGCCGGGCGGCTGGGCGATGGCATGGCCGCCGCCGTGGCGCAGGTTGGCACGGTACTGGCCGCGCATTGCCCCCGCGCTGCGGATGACATCAACGAACTGCCGGACCGATTGATCGAGATATGAGCCTTCAGGACGAATTTGCCGACCAGAGCGAACAGGTACACTGGGAGGGCCGCTACATCGTGGCCAAGACGCGCGGGCGCTGGGAATATGTCAGCCGCACGCGCAACATCCGCGCGGCGGTGATCCTGGCGGTGGACGAGCATGACCACGTGATCCTGGTCGAACAGTTCCGCGTGCCGCTGGGGCGCCCAAGCATCGAGATGCCCGCCGGGCTGATCGGCGACGAGGCCGGCGCCGAGAACGAGGACGCCGCCACCGCCGCGATGCGCGAACTGGAGGAGGAAACCGGATACCGTGCCGCGCGCATGGAATCGCTGGGCGAATTCTATTCCAGCCCCGGCATGGTGACCGAAGCCTTCACGATGTTCCGCGCCGCCGGCCTGACCAAAGTGGGCGAAGGCGGCGGGACCGAGGGCGAAGGCATTACCGTGCATCGGGTCCCACTGGCCGGGATCGAGGCATTCCTCGCGCAAAAGCGAGGCGAAGGATACGGCATCGACGTGCGAATGCTGATGCTGCTGGGGGCAAACATCCTCGGCCGATAACGGGAGACACAGGATGGCGGGCAGGGTCGCAGGGAAAAAGGCGCTGGTGACGGGCGCGGCGCAGGGCCTTGGCGCGGCGCACGCCCGCCTGCTGGCGCGCGAGGGTGCACGGGTGCTGCTGACCGACATCAACGGCGAAGGCGCGGCCACACAGGCCGAGGCGATCAATGCAGACTTCGGCGCGGGCACCGCCTTTGCCATGCGGCACGACGTGACCAGCCCGGACGACTGGGACGCCGCCATCGCGATGGCGGCCGACACGCTGGGCGGCCTGTCCGTGCTGGTGAACAACGCGGGCGTGGGCGTGCGCGGCAATATCGAGACCTGTACGCTGGAAGACTGGCATCGCGGCTTTGCCATCAACGTCGACAGCGTGTTCCTTGGTTGCCAGAAGGCGCTGCCGCTGCTGCGCGACAACCAGCCGGGATCGATCGTGAACATCAGCTCCATCGCCGGGCTGATCGCGTCGGACACGATGCCCGGCTACAATTCCACCAAGGCGGCGGTGTGGATGCTGACCAAGTCGGTGGCGCTGTATTGCGCCAAGCAGGGGTGGGACATCCGCTGCAATTCGATCCACCCGACCTTCGTGGACACGCCCATTCTTGACGGAATCGCCGCCAACGCGGGCCGCGAGAAGGCCACGATCATGGGCAAGCTGGCGCGCCAGATCCCGCTGGGCCGCGTGGGCGAACCCGAGGAGATCGCCTATGGCGTGCTGTATCTCGCCAGCGACGAGAGCCGCTTCATGACCGCGGCCGAGCTGAAGCTCGACGGCGGCATTTCCGCGATGTGAAGGCCGTGCGCCCGGCGTGACCGCACAAAAAAGGGGCGCCCGGGGCGCCCCTTTTCCGTTTGCGATGCCGTGTGGATCAGGCGTTCGGGTTCGGCGCGAACACGCAGATCTTGTGGCCGTCGGTATCGCGCAGATAAGCGCCATACTGCTGGCCCGGCGAATTTTCACGCACGCCCGGCGCGCCTTCGCAGGTGCCGCCCGCAGCGAGGCCGGCCGCGTGCCAGGCATCGACGGTGGCGGCGTCCTTGGCCTTGAAGCCCAGCGTGTGGCCGTTCGAGGCGGTCGCCGCTTCGCCGTTGGCCGGCTTGGCCACGATCAGCGCGCCCGCTTCGCTGGGGAACAGCGTGCCGTGCGGCAGCGGCACGGGCACGAAGCCCAGCGTGCCCATGACCGAGGTGTAGAACGCACGCGACTTTTCGATGTCGTTGGTGCCGAGGAAGCTGTGGGTGAACATGGGTATTCTCCGGTTGTCGGTTGGATCAGAAAACGATGACGCTGCGGATGGACTTGCCCGCGTGCATCAGGTCGAAAGCGGTGTTGATTTCCTCAAGGCCCATGACGTGGGTGATCATGGGATCGATCTGGATCTTGCCCTGCATGTACATGTCG
>JBDLVU010000179.1:0-5624 GCA_039804665.1 Pseudomonadota bacterium
GGCCGAGCGCCTTTCGATGCCGCTCGAAAAGGTGCGCAAGGTGATGAAGATCGCCAAGGAGCCGATCTCCCTCGAAACGCCGATCGGCGACGAGGAAGACAGCCACCTCGGCGATTTCATCGAGGACAAGAACGCGATCATTCCGGTAGACGCGGCGATTCAGGCGAACCTCAAGGAAACGGTCACCCGCGTCCTGGCCAGCCTGACCCCGCGCGAGGAACGCGTGCTGCGCATGCGCTTTGGCATCGGCATGAACACCGACCACACGCTGGAAGAAGTGGGCCAGCAGTTCAGCGTGACGCGCGAACGCATCCGCCAGATCGAAGCGAAGGCGCTGCGCAAGCTGAAGCACCCGAGCCGCAGCCGCAAGATGCGGAGCTTTCTGGATCAGTGAGATGAAAAACCCCGCTCCGGCGGGGTTTTTTATGGATCAGGCGGCAGGAACCCAGACGGCGCCCTTGATATGCTGGATCAGGCCGTCGGCGTTCAGGACGTACAGGATCAGGAATTCGACATCCACGCGCGCGCCCTTCGGCACGACGCTCATGCCCGAATAGCCCTTTTCCGCGAGAACTTCGGCCGACAGGTCGGCGATGCCTTCAAAGCTGATAACGACATTGGCGACGAACCCGTCCTTGCCCGGATAGAAGCCCCGAAACTGCACCGTTTCGCGGCAATAGGCATGAAAGAAGCGGTAGAATTCGCGGAAGGCGGGTTTGCCCTCAACGCGGAACCCTGCGTTCTCCAGCGCGAAATCGTCGGCGAAGAAGGTCTCCAGCGCGGCGTAGTCGCGCGCGTTGAAGGCCTCGACATAGCGATGATAGTCCTGTTCGTTCACGGCATTCTCCCAAATGTTAGAATATCCGTTCCGGAGCCCGGTGCAAACGGGAAATGCGGGCCCGCACCCATGGCGGAGGACCGTGTCAGACAGATATCGCCCCTGCCCCTCCCCCGCAGAAGCGCCGAACCTGCGGGAGAAGCGCGGGCAATTCTCCCGTTTGTTAGCACAAACCCCCTTCGGGCAAGCGCGATCAGGCCGATTTGCGGTGGATTGCAGCGCAACATGGGCCTAAAGGGCCGCGAACGATTCCCCCAGAACACAACAGGCAAAGCCCGATCCCCATGCGCATCGCCATTGCTTCCGATCATGCCGCCGTCGACCTGAAGGCCGAATTGCGCGAATATCTGATCGGCCTCGGTCACGAAGTCGCCGATCTCGGCCCAGAAACCGCCGACCGGGTCGATTACCCGGACTATGGCTACAAGCTGGCCTCGGTCGTGGCCGAAGGCATCGCCGACTACGGCGTGGCGCTGTGCGGTTCGGGCATCGGCATTTCCATTGCGGTCAACCGCAACCCCGCGTGCCGCTGCGCGCTGGTGTCTGAACCGCTTTCGGCGGCGCTGGCGCGTGAACACAACGATGCCAACTGCATCGCGATGGGCGCGCGCCTGACCGGCGTGGACATGGCCAAGGCATGCCTCGATGCGTTCCTTGCTGCCGAATTTGGCGGCGGGCGTCATGCCGGCCGCGTCGAAAAACTTTCCAACCCAGCACTCTGAAGGAGCCACCACGATGACCACTGCCGCAACCGCAGCACCGGAAGTCCGCAAGGCCGGCTTCTTTACCGAACATCTTGAAAGGGCCGACGCCGAAGTCTTTGCCGCGATCCGTGGCGAGCTGAAGCGCCAGCAGACCAAGATCGAGCTGATCGCGTCCGAGAACATCACCAGCCTTGCCGTGCTGGAAGCGACGGGTTCGGTGTTCACCAACAAGTACGCCGAAGGCTATCCGGGCAAGCGCTATTACGGCGGCTGCGAATATGCCGACGTGGTGGAAAACCTTGCCATCGAGCGCGCCAAGGCGCTGTTCGGCTGCCAGTTCGCCAACGTGCAGCCCAATTCGGGCAGCCAGATGAACCAGGCGGTGTTCCTGGCGCTGCTGCAGCCGGGCGACAGCTTCATGGGGCTGGACCTGAACTCGGGCGGGCACCTGACGCACGGTTCGCCGGTCAACATGAGCGGCAAGTGGTTCAAGCCGATCCCTTATGGCGTGCGCAAGGACGACGAACAGCTGGACATGGAGCAGGTCGAACGGCTTGCCCATGAACACAAGCCCAAGCTGATCATCGCGGGCGGCACCGCCTATTCGCGCGTGTGGGACTTCCAGAAGTTCCGCGAGATCGCCGATGCGGTGGGCGCGCTGCTGCTGGTGGACATGAGCCACTTCTCGGGGCTGGTCGCCGGTGGCGCGCACCCTTCGCCCTTCCCGCACGCGCACGTGGTGACCACCACCACGCACAAGAGCCTGCGCGGCCCCCGTTCGGGCGTAATCCTGACCAATGACGAGGACATCGCCAAGAAGATCAACATGGCGGTGTTCCCCGGCATGCAGGGTGGCCCGCTGGTCCACGTGATCGCGGCCAAGGCGGTTGCGTTCGGCGAGGCGCTGCGGCCCGAATTCAAGGCCTATGCCGCGCAGATCGTGGCCAACGCCCGCGCGCTGGCAGCAAGCGTGGCCGATAACGGCCTGCGTATCGTTTCGGGCGGCACCGACAACCACCTGATGCTGGTGGACCTGACGCCCAAGGACGTGACCGGAAAGGCCGCCGAAAAGGGCCTCGATCGCGCGTGGCTGACCTGCAACAAGAACGGCATTCCTTATGACAGCCGTTCGCCGTTCGTCACTTCGGGCATCCGTCTTGGCACCCCTGCGGGCACCACGCGTGGCTTCCGCGAGGACGAATTCCGCGCAATCGGCGCGCTGATCGCCGAAGTGGTGGATGGCATGGCCCGCAATGGCGAGGAAGGCGACGGGCAGGTTGAACAGCGCGTGCGCGATCGCGTGGCCGAGCTGTGCGCCAGCTTCCCGATCTATCCGGAGCTGTAATTCTTGCGTTGCCCCTTTTGCGCCCATGACAACAGCCAGGTGAAGGACAGCCGGCCGAGCGAGGACAACACCTCGATCCGCCGGCGCCGGCAATGCGAAGGTTGCGGGGCGCGCTTCACAACGTTCGAACGCGTGCAGTTGCGCGAAGTGGTGGTGGTGAAGGCCGGGGAACAGCGCGAGCCGTTCGACCGGATGAAGATCGAACAATCGGTCTCGCTCGCCTGCCGCAAGCGGCCGGTGTCGCAGGAACGGCTCGACCAGCTGGTTTCGGGCATCCAGCGGCAGATCGAAACGATGGGCGATGCCGAAGTGCCATCGAAGCTGATTGGCGAGATGGTGATGGAAGGCCTGCGCCAGCTGGACAGCGTGGCCTATATCCGTTTCGCCAGCGTGTATCGCGACTTTACCGAGGCGCGCGACTTCGAGGAATTCGCCAGTTCCGTGCGCGAAGTGGGCGGCCAGTGACTGATGAATCGGGGAACCGGCGCCCGGTGATCGTGCTCGTCCGGCCACAGCTGGGCGAGAACATCGGCAAGGCGGCGCGCGCGATGCTGAATTTCGGGCTGACCGAAATGCGGCTGGTGACCCCGCGCGACGGCTGGCCCAACCCTTCGGCAGGCCCCGCGGCGGCCGGCGCCGACATCGTGCTGGAACAGGCGCAGGTGTTCCCCACCCTGGCCGAGGCGGTGGCCGATTGCAGCCATGTCTATGCCACCACCGTGCGCAAGCGCGGCGTGACCAAGCCGGTACTGACGCCGGAGCAGGCGGCGAAGGACATCGTGGCCGCGCCCGGGCGCAGCGCGATCGTGTTCGGGCCGGAGCGTTCCGGGCTGGAAACCGACGATGTGGCACTGGCCCGTGCGATCATCACCGCGCCGATCAACCCGGAGTTCGGTTCGCTGAACCTGGCGCAGGCGGTGATCCTCTGCGCGTATGAATACTCCAAGCACTGCGATCTGGTGCAGCCCACGGCCGAAGACCTGCTTCCCCCGGCACCGCAGGAAGAATTCGAAGGCATGTTCGACCAGCTGATCGCCATGCTGGAGCCGCGCGACTATTTCATCCCGCAAAGCCGTGCCGTCGCCACGATGCGCACGCTGCGCACGATGTTCACCAAGGCGGAATGGAATCATCTGGAAATGCGCACCATGCGCGGGGTGCTGAGCACGCTGCGCCGCACTCCGGGCGAGCGTCCGCCGGAACGCCCGGCGCGCCCTGCCCCCGCAAACCCTGAGCAGACGCCCGACGAGGGTTGACTTTCGAGGGATTCGCTGGTCTAGGCGCGCCTTCGCAATTGGCCCCGCAAGCCCGGTGAAGCGGCGGCCGCATGATTCTTCGATGAATCGTGGTGCGGTTCCGGGTCTACGAAAACACCGGCACGATGCCGGGTTACATGGCAAGTTGAAAGGAACCTTACGTGTCAAAGCGCAAGGCATCGAAGCACAAGATTGACCGCCGTCTTGGCGAAAACATCTGGGGTCGCCCCAAGTCGTCGGTGAACCGTCGTTCGTACGGCCCCGGCCAGCACGGCCAGCGCCGCAAGAGCAAGGTGTCGGACTTCGGCATCCAGCTGCGCGCCAAGCAGAAGCTGCGTGGCTACTACGGCGACGTGACCGAAAAGCAGTTCAAGGCCACCTATCAGGAAGCCGCCCGCATGAAGGGTGACACCGGCCAGAACCTGATCGGCCTGCTGGAACAGCGCCTCGACATGATCGTGTATCGCGCCAAGTTTGCGCCGACGATCTTCTCGGCCCGCCAGATCGTTTCGCACGGCCACATCCGCGTGAACGGCGTGAAGTGCAACATCGCCAGCCGCCGCGTGCGTCCGGGCGACGTGATCAGCCTGGGTGCCAAGGCCAAGGAAATGGCGCTGGTTGCCGAAGCGCAGGCCCTGCCGGAACGCGAAGTGCCCGACTATGTCGTGCAGGACGGCGGCGACAAGGTGACCTTCGCCCGCGTTCCGTCGCTGGACGAAGTGCCCTATCCGGTTAAAATGGAACCGAACCTGGTCGTCGAATTCTATTCGCGCTGATCGGTTCTTCCGACCTACGGAAACGCAAAAAGGCGGGACGCAAGTCCCGCCTTTTTCGCATGTTGGAAGCCCGTCGAAAAATTAGCACCGTTTGGTCCGGCACCGGGGAACCGGGTGCCGAGATGGCGATTGAGCCGGCATGACGCTGATGTATCGCTTCGTGACCGCTCACCGCTCCGGCAAATGGTATCCCGACCTGCGCACCGCGCAGGAACAAGCCAGCGTAATAGGCGCCGGCTTTTTCGAAACGCGCACGGGCCTGTTTTACCAGTACCCCGGCACCAAGCTGGAAACCCAGCCGATCGACATGCGCGGGGACGAACTCGCGGCCTAGGGCTTTATGCCGAGAACCTGACGCAGGAACGCATCACTGCGAGAGAGCCGAGTCATATTCGTAACCGGCGATCCGGCGCGGACATGATCGCCATGGCCAATCATCCGATCCACCAATGCTGCGTTGCTGTAGGCCCCACTTTCGGCCCTCAACTTTTCCAGATCGATGACCGGAATTCCTGCTAATTCATTGAAAATAATCCCGCCGGAAGTCGGCAGCGAACGTGGCAAAGCGTTGTTCGGCAATCGCGTGGCGCATGCCGGCCATCAGTTGCTGATAGAACGAGAGGTTGTGCTCGGTCAGCAGCATCGCGCCGGTGTCCAGGCCTTCGTCCATCTGCATGTGCCGGAAGGCGCCACGCCCAAGGACGG
>JBDLVU010000180.1:0-5590 GCA_039804665.1 Pseudomonadota bacterium
GACCGCAGCCAGCGCCTGCTCGAAATCCCCGATCAGGTCGTCCGCGTCCTCGATGCCGATGGACACGCGCACAAGGTTGTCGGTGATCCCCAGCATGGCCTTGCGTTCGGGCGGCACGGACAGGTGCGTCATCGCCGCCGGATGGCTGGCCAGCGTCTCGGTCCCGCCAAGGCTCACCGCCAGCTTGGCCACGCGCAGGGCGTCCAGAAAGCGGAAGGATTCTGCCTCGCCGCCCTTGATGAACAGCGAAAACGTGCTGCCCGCGCCCGTGCAGTGTCGGTCGAAGATGTCCTGCTGCCGCGCGTCCGCAATCCGGCCAAGGTAGCCAAGGCCCTCCACCTTGGGATGATCGGCCAGAAAGGCACAGATTTTCGCGGCGTTTTCGCCTGCGCGGGTCATGCGCAGCTCCACCGTTTCAAGGCTGCGCAACAGCAGCCACGATGTGTGCGGGTCCAGGATCGTGCCCATCGTGTTGCGAAGCGCGCGGATCGGCTGCATCCACCGCGTCGCGCCGCAAAGGCCGCCCGCCACCAGATCGGAATGGCCGCCCGCGTACTTGGTCAGCGAATAGACCACGATGTCCGCGCCGTGGTGCAGCGGATGCTGCCACAGGGGCCCAAGGAACGTGTTGTCGATGGCAATGGGCGTATCGGCGTTGCCCAGCACCTCGGCACGCGCCGCGGCCACGGCCTCGATGTCCACCAGCGCGTTGGTGGGATTGGCGGGGCTTTCCAGATAGATCAGCGCCAGCTTGCCGCCGGCCCGCGCCGCCATGTCGCGTCCTTCGGCCAGCTTGGCCGCGATTTCGCCTTGCGTCGCGCCGGCGGGGAAATCGACATAGCCGATGCCAAAGCGGGCCAGCGTGCGCGCGATGGTCGTTTCGGTGGCGGCATAGAGCGGGCCGGAATGGACGATCACATCGCCCTGCGAACAGCAGGTGAGGAACAGCGTGACGATGGCCGACATGCCAGACGAAAACACCAGCGCCGCTTCCGCGCCGTCCCACACTGCCAGCCGCTGCTCCAGGATTTCCTGATCCGGTCCGTTGAACCGCGAATAGACCAGCCCTTCGGCGGCGCCGCCCGCGCGCTGGCCCGTGATCGCTTGAAAATGGCGCTTGCCCGCCGCCGCGCTTTCGAACGCGAAGGTGGAGGTGAGGAAAATCGGCGGCTTCAGCGCACCCTCGGACAGGCGCGGGTCGTAACCGTGGCCCATCATCAGCGTGGACGGCTTGAGCGGACGGGGTGGGTCTGGGCGATCTGTCATGGCATCCTCAAAGGCTATCCGGTTTCCTTGGTAACCGGATGGGTGGGTAAAGCCAGTGAATTGCGATGAGAAATCAGGCGGCTGGCCGGGCTTTGGTCCCCGGTGGTGTCAACAGGCGGTGTACGCCGGGCCCGCTGTTGCCACCACCGGGAAACCGCATTCTCCCCCAGTCGTGTTTTGGGCGACCATTGTTCTGTGCCGCGATAGTTCCAGAATGGATGGTTGAGCGTCAACCCTTACAGGCTAAAAAGGCGGGCGGCGCCCCATACTACGCCCACGATCAGGAAAACCCCTGCGATATCAAGCATGGCGCCGGCGCGCAGCACGCGCGCCATGGCGATGTGCCGCGTGGCCCAGGCCAGCGCGTTCGGGCCGGTGCCGGCGGGCAGCATGAAGCCCCAGCTTGCCGCCAGCGCGGCGGGCAGGGCCAGCAGCACGGGATCGGCATGGAGCGCACCGCACAGCGCGGCGACGACCGGCATCACGCCGCTGGCCGCTGCGATGTTGCTGGCAAATTCGGTGACGCAGACCACGAACGCGACCAGCAGCAGCGCCACGATGGGCAGCGGCACGGCGGCAAGCGGCAGCATGGCGGTGGCCAGCCAGTCGCTGAGGCCGGACGCGTCCATGCCCATCGCCAGCGACAGGCCGCCGCCGAACATCAGCACCACGTCCCACGGCGCACGGTTGGCTTCGCGCCACACCAGCAGCGCGCGACCGGTGCCATCGGGCACGATGAACAGCGCAAGGCCGGCGATGGCGGCGATGGTGCCGTCGGTCAGGCCGCCCTTGGGAAACAGCGGTTCGGTGAGCGGCTGGGTGATCCAGGCCAGCACGGTCAGCAGGAAGATCGGCAGCAGCCGCTTTTCCGGCCCGGTCCACGCCACCGAATGATCGATGGCGGCGCGCGCGGCGGCGGGATCGAAACGGTCGTGGCGCAGGTCATGCACCCGCGCGATGATCCACGCGGCCAGCGGCACGCCGATCAGTACCACCGGCAGGCCGAACAGCGACCATTCGACAAAGCTGATCTTTACTCCCAGCGTGCGATCCAGCAGCGCGACCGCGATGGCGTTGGTGGGCGTGCCGACGATGGTGCCATACCCGCCCAGCGTGGCCGCAAAGGCCACCCCCATCGGCAGCGCACCGGCCATGCCGCCGGTTTCCCCTTCCTTCACCCCGCCCGAAGCGAGGATGGCGAGCGCCATGGGCATCATGATGAGCGCGGTGGAGGTGTTCGAGATCATCGTGCTGATCGCGGCGGTTGCGGTCATCACCGCCAGCAGCAGGCGGGTGGGGCTGGTGCCGGCATGATGCAGCATGAACAGCGCCAGCCGCCGGTGCAGCCCAGTGCGTTCGATGGCGAGTGCAAGGAAGGCGCCGCCGATGAACAGGAACATGATCGGCGAGTAATAGGAGCCGGCGGTCTTGTTGGCATCGGCCACGCCGGTCAACGGCAGGACGATGAACGGTAGCAGCGCGGTGGCCGACAGCGGCATCGCCTCTGTCATCCACCACACGGCCATCCACCAGACGAGCCCGGCGGTGGTCCATGCCGGCCCCGGCATTCCCTGAGGCGCGGCGAGCAGCAGCGTGAGCGCAAAGCCGAGTGGCCCGGCGACGAGCGCCAGCTTTCGCGAATCCATCCGTCCGGCTCCCCCCATAACCCTTGCGAATCAGGGTAGCAGAGCGGGCGGGCGCGTCGATAGGGGCGAAGTTGACGAAGTTGACACGGTCCAGAGCAAAAACTGCGGCCCCGTTTCGACCGTGCAAACGGGCGGCCCAGCGCGGGGAAAAGCCCGAATTCCGGGGCGATTTACGGGTTCAAGGAGCGATTTGGGAATGCTGCCACAGGTGGCTGCGTGTAGGACAGCGGTTTATAAATAACAGACGCGTCTGTTATTTATTGTCCAACAGCATTCCCGCTGGCCGGGCGGTGCGAAGCGGTCAGAAGGTGGAACTGAGGCTCAGGCCGGCGTAGGCGTGGGCAGAGCGACCTTTCTGGAACAGGGCGCCGCCAGCCAGCTGGAGTTCGGCGGACTTGCCCATGGGCACGGCGACGAAGGCGCCGGCGCTTTGCCGATCAAAGCTGGAATCGCCCAGAACGCCGCCTTCCACGCCGATGCGATAGCGGTTTGGCAGCTTGCGGCCGATCTGGAACCGCGCCTGATAGGCTTGATCGCGCACGCCCCATGCACCGAACCAGCCGAGCCGCCATTGCGCGCCATCCAGTGCGCCATCGGCCTGAAGGCCGACATCGACGCGCGTGCCGGTGCGCCGGTTGCCCGGATCGCCGGGCGTCAGCTTGGTGTCGGTGATGCGCGGGCCGATGGAGAGGTTGTTCCAGCCCCACGGGCCGGACATCTGGTAGACGATGGCCGCGTCGCCGCCGACATAGCGTCCTTTGATGGGGGTGACGCCGGCGGTGTAGCGATAGGTGCCGGCGTTGCCGCTTACGCGCACGGCAAGCCCTTTGCCCAGCCGCCCGCCGGGCAGCGCGACGACGACGCCGCCATAGGCGGATTCACCCGACCCGGCGCTGCCGCCGGCAAAGACGACCCCCGTTTGATCCTGTGTTGTCTGGTCTTGGGATGTCTGGTCTTCGGCATGCGCGGGGGTCACGGCGGCCGCCAAAGCGACGCCGAGCGTGGCAATCCAGGGTTTCATGCTGCTTCCTTGGTCCGGGCCCAGGCGGGTTCGCGGTGGAACGAAAAGGTGGAGGTAGACCCGCCCGGAACGAGCAGGGCCATGTGAAAGGTGCCGTTTGCCACGGGATACTGGCGGTAGCCGGCGACTTGCAGATAGCGCTGATCGGCGGCGAATTCGCTGGTGAGAACCCCTTCGCCCTGCGCGATCAATGCCAGTGAGAGCGCGCTTGTTGCGGGAAGCGGCCCGAGCAGGACGACGCGGGTGCAATCGCCTTCACGCCGGGCCACGCAATCGACCGAGCGGCCTTCGCCCACCAGCCGCGCAAACTGCCACGCCGGGGCGACCACTGGTTTGCGCGTGATGCGCTTTGCCAGCCTTTGCATCGCGCCGCCGCTTTCCACTTCCAGCCAGCCGTTGACGTCCCACTGGAGTGAATTGCCATAAAGGCAGGTGTCGAGCGGATCGGCATCGGCAGGGCGCGCCCAGCGGAACTGCACGGCATAGCGATCATCGGACGGTTCGTGAACGACATCGGCGGTGAAGGGCAGGTCACAGCCCGGCAGGGCGATGGTCCCGCGCAGGACTTCGCCCAAGGGCTGGCTGGCCGAATAGCGGAAGCCGAACCCGCCGGACGAGACATCTTCGGCGATGACGACGGCACTGCGCCCTTCGCCAAGGTCCAGCCGGACGGCCAGCGGCAAGGCAAAGCGGTGGTCCGTGCGGCGCTGGCGCAGCCGGTTGCGCACGAACGCCAGCGATTTGATGCCGATCCCGGCGCTGAGCATCCCCCAGGCGATGTTCGTGATGAACGCGCCGAAGGGGAGATATGGGGACGTGCTGTAGCGATAGAGCCCGAACGGGATGGCCGCGACGGCGGCGATGACGACCAGCATCTGCGGCCACAGGCGGAACTGGCCGTTGCGGTTCTGGCGCGCGGTCTTGGGGGTGACCGAGAATTTCCACTCGATCGGGATCACCAGCGCCAGCGTGGCCTTCATGAAGGTGAAGAAGCGCAGGAAGTTGTATTCTTCCATGAACACGGTCTTGCAGTAGCCGCGACTGAAGATCTCGTTCACCAGCATGCCGCTGAGCAGCCATGTCAGGAACAGGCCGAGGAAGGTCCAGCCGGCCCACACGATGGGCATCCAGCCGGTGGCCAGCACGATGACCGGCATGAGGTAGATGACGCACTTCTGCCAGCCTTCGAAATAGGTGACGGCAGAGGTGAAATAGGCAATGCGCTGGGCCAGCGAGAGGCCGCGTGCGGTGAGGATCCGCTCCTTGCGCCAGACCTGCATCGCCCCGCGGCCCCAGCGCAGGCGCTGCACCTCGTATTGTTCGATATCCATCGGCGAAAGCCCGAAGGCGAGCGCCTCTGCATGATAGGCGGCGGACCAGCCGCGTTTGTGAAAACGCAGCGAGGTGTGCATGTCTTCGGTGATGGTGCCGGTGGCGATGCCGCCGATATCGGCCAGCGCGCTGGTGCGCATCACGGCGCAGCTGCCGCAGAAGAACGCGGCGTTCCAGAAGTACTTGCCGGCCTGAATGACGCGATAGAACAGCGTCTGTTCGTGCCATGCTTCGCGGTGGGCGGCCGATGTGCGGTGCTGGAAGGAATCGACGTTGTAGAAATCCTGTGGCGTCTGAACGAAGGCGATGCGCGGATCGATGAAAT
>JBDLVU010000181.1:0-5584 GCA_039804665.1 Pseudomonadota bacterium
GGCGACCGAGACCGGCGAGGAATGCCCGCAATCGAAGGGCTTCTTCGAACGGATCAAGGACGCGTGGACGGACCTGACCGACTAGCCCCGGCCCGGCCACGCGACTGGCGGGATCAGGCCGCGCGACGGCGCGGTATGAACAGGACGAAGCGGGCAAGGTCCAGCCGGAACAACGCAAGCCACAGGACATGGAGCGCGACCAGCGGCAGCAACATGTTGCCGCTGGTTTCGTGAAGTTCGCCCAGCAGGCCGTGCTCTTCGCCGCCTTCGCGTTCGCCTTCTTCGTCGGCGTCATCGCCCGCGCCCGGCCGGGCGCTGGCCATGGCGGATCGGTCTTTGGCGCCCTCTTCGTTCTTGTCGTCGGCGCGGATGCTGTGGCCGATCAGCGTGCCGCCGCGATCCATCGCGATTCCCGTCGCTGCGGTTGAAGCGACGGTGAGCAGCAGCGCCAGCGTGAGAGCGCGGCCGACGTTGGGGTGCCGTAAGCCCGATTGCCCGGCCGGGCCATGGCCCGGACGCAGCGCGATGCGGGCAAACTGGAACCCGCGGGCACGCGCCATTCCGAGCAGCGCGCGCAAGGCTAGCAGAGCGGCGACGGCATAGCCGGTCCACGCGTGGACGATGCCAAGGGATTCGGCGGTGAACCATGCCGCAGCGGCAGCGCCGGCGAACAGGACATGATAGATGCGAAATGCGTTCATCGTTCGGGCCTTTTCGTTCCCCCGTGGAACCGATGTTAGCCCGCTTGCCTGACGGCAGCTTGACGCGCGGTCAGTTTGTGAAAGCGGCGTGGACTTCCTCTATCACGCGGTCGACCATGCCGGGTTCAGCGTGCAGGTGCTCGCGTTCATCGGTCAGGATGGCAAGGAACGCGTCGCGGCGGAAGGCGCGGATGGTGGCTTCATCCAGCGGCGGTTCCACCGTTGAGCAGATCAGGTCCAGCGTGCGTTCGGCGCCGTGGAGACGGCCCCACAGGTAATCGTTTTCACGATAGGCGCGGCTGAAGAACGCGCCGAAGTTGAAGAACTCCACCCCGCGCAGGCAGGCCAGCGTGCCGCCCTTGCGGATGGCGGTGGCATCGTCGGGCGAGATGCGATCGATGCGGATGGGATCGAATTCGCCCATGCCCTCGCCCTGCAACAGCGGCAGCGTGGCGATGTCGTAGAACGGGAAACCCAGATAGGCGTGCAGGAAGCGGCGGCGCAGCGGCTTGTCCATCGTTTCCAAGGCGGTGACGATCAGGTCATCGACTTCGAGATCGATGCCGGTCAGGTCACGCGCGGCGGCAATGGCATTGAGCACCGCGCCGGGATCCGTGGTGGCGACCGGCGCGCTGGTGGGAAGACCGGGGCCGAGCCCGCTGGCGGTCTGTCGCCCCTGATAAAGCGCCTGCACGCGATAGACCACGTCGCGCGCGGCTTCCCGCGCCTCTGGCGTGATGCCTTCGGCTTCGTCCCAATCGTAGGTGAGCCGGCGGGCAAGCAGCTTTAGCCGGCGCACGCGGAAATCGACATCGTGCGCGCGGAAAAAGGCGATGGCTTCGTCCGATGCGCCGCCGCCATGCGCGGAAAGGTGATCGAGCCCTTGCGCGCGCAAATGCGCCCACAGCGCGGCTTCGATCGCAGCGGGAGGCGCGGCCTGCGGAGCGGCTTCGGCAATCACTTCGGCCAGATCGGACACGATCCCGCCCAGCTTGACCTGTGCATAGCCGTGGAAGGCGAAGCCGGCCTGTTCGGCGGCGGCCTGCTGCGCCTTTTTGCGCCACGAGGTCAGCCGTTTGCGGGTGGGCCGATCAAAGAACAGGGTGTGGCCGAACACGCGCTCCACCGCCTCCTCCACCTCGGGACGCAGGGCATCGACGATGGCGCGCAGTCGGGCGCGTTCACGCGACTGGTGCTCGATGGTTTCCAGGTTGTCGCGGATCGGCTGTTCGCGCGGGATCGATGAGAGCGAGCCGAAGATCGCCGAAAAGAAGCCGACCGAGCGCGCCCCCTTTGGCCCCAGACGCATGTGATCGGGGCTGGGATCGATATAGACGAAGCGGCGGTCGACCTCGCGCTGGGCCGGGCGATCGCGCAGCACGCCCATCGCCTGCGCGAAGGGGCGGTTGACCAGCACCGCGCCATCGACCAGCGCGGCGCTGGCGATCTGGCCGCGCTTCCAGCGGCTGGGCATGATGCGCTGGAGAAAGGCATCGCGCCCCGGCCAGCCGATGTCGCGTTCGCGCACCAGCCGGTCGATTTCGTCCACCATCAGCGGGGGAAAGGCGCCGGGGAAGCTGGCGGTGGCGCGCGCGGCGAAGATCAGGTCGGCCGGCGCGGCCAGCGGCTCTCCGGGCGAAACGGCGCGGCGAAAGCCGATGGCAAGGCGGTGCTCGCTCTCTTCCACCACGGGCGGGCTGTTGAGCCGCAGTTCTTCCGGATGGCCGTTGAAATCGGTGGCGGTGACTTGCAGGTCCAGCGGATGGCCCGGGGGCAGCAGCGGATCGGGATCGGTATCCGACGCTGCCATCGCCTCCAGCGCTTCGGCGATCAGGTGCGAAAATCCGATGCCGCTGAACGGCGGGGCAAACCAGCGCGCGCGGATCAGGCGCGACACCTTGCGGCGCACTTCGGCGCGGGTGCCTTCGGCCACGGTGCGCGACACCACGCTGCCCGGGAAGCGCAGGGCGAGCCAAACGATCGGCTGCGCCCAGAACTTGGCGAAGCGGCTCCATGGCTTGGCATCGGGATCGAGCAGGACGTCGATATCCGCCTTTTCCAGCCACAGCCGGGTGAGGGGTTCGAGGCTTTGGCCAGAGGCAATCGCCTGCGCCAGGAACACGCCGTTGATGCCGCCTGCGCTGGCGCCCGAGATGATATCGGGCAGCAGGCGCAATTTCAGGCCGCGCGTTTGCATGATGGTTTCAAGCACGTGGCGATAAACCGCCTCCACCCCGCCCGATGGCGGGTCGTGGCGGTGCAGCGCCCGGCTGGCGCGCGTGGCGTGCCAGATCTCCCGCGTCACGCCGTGCATGTAGACCGCGAGGCTGATGCCGCCATAGCACACCAGCGCGACGCGCAGTTCCTTCTGCCGCATGCGCGCAGCATGGCACCGGCTGGGCTTGGGCGCCAGACCGATTGTGCGCGGGAACGATGCGGCGTGGCAGGGCATTTGGATGCACGACACGGGAGCAATCGAAAGGGACCGAACATGGTCGAGGAACGCGTTGTGGAAGTGGAGCGACCGGCAGGCGCCACGCATACCACGGTTTACACGGACGCCCCGCGCAGCGGTGGCGGCGCAGGCTGGGTGGTTGCGGTGATTCTGGTGATCGCGGTGCTGGCGGGGATCTACCTGTTCTCCAACATGTCGAATTCCAGCGCGCGCAAGGACAATGCCGTGGCCGCTGCCGCCAACGACGTTGGCAAGGCCGCAACCAAGGTGGGCAATGCCGCACAGGATGCGGCCGACAAGGCCACGCAATAAGATCTGGCTGTAAATTCAACCGACAAGGATCGCGCGTTTCCCCCAGGGAACGCGGGATTTTCGTCGGTTTTGCAAAATGAGGCCCGTTCTGGGCCTGTCAGATTTACCGACGATTCACGCTTCGCCCCTAAACAGGGCAGCATGTTCCGGCTGTTCAAGCACTATATCCCGAATGCGGTCCTGTTGCTGGGCCTGCTCGACTTCGTGCTGCTGGTCGCGGCGGGCGAACTGGGCTGGACCGCGCGGGCGCACCAGATCGGCATCGACGCGGGCGAAATCCACCAGCGCTGGGCGCCGCTGCTGATCTTTGCCGCACTGGTGCAGGTGGCGATGGTGGCGGTCGGGGTCTACGGCTCGGACGCGCTGCGATCCATGCGCTATGCCACCGCGCGGCTGATGGTGGCGATCAGCCTTGGCATCATTGCGCTATCGGCCGTCTATTTCATGCTGCCCGGCCACACCTTGTGGCGCTCCAACCTGCTCTACGCGATGTTCATCGCGATGGCGATGCTGGTGCTGGTGCGGTTGCTGCTGTCGGGCTTGCTAGGCACCGCCGCGTTCCGCCGGCGCGTGCTGGTGCTGGGCGCCGGCCACCGCGCCGACCGCCTGCGCAAGCTGGGCGAGCGGCCCGAATCCGGTTTTGCCATCGTCGGCTATGTGGGTATGAGCGACAGCGCGCCCGTGGTTGAGGAAGCGATCAACCGCAGCGCGATCCCGAACCTGACGCGCCATGTGGAAAATCTGGGCGTGAGCGAGGTGGTGCTGGCGCTGGAGGAGCGGCGCAATTCGCTGCCGCTGAAGGACCTGCTGCGGATCAAGACGACCGGCGTGCACGTGAACGACTTTTCGACGTTCATGGAGCGCGAGACGGGGCGCGTCGATCTTGACACGGTAAACCCCAGTTGGCTGATCTTTTCCGACGGGTTTTCGTCCGGTCGCGCAATTTCCAGCGCGATGAAGCGCGTGTTCGATATCGCGGTCAGCCTGTTGTTGCTGGTGGCGACCGCGCCGCTGATCCTGATCTTCGCGTTGCTGGTGAAGCTGGACAGCAAGGGGCCGGCGTTCTTTAGCCAGACGCGCGTGGGGCTGTATGGCCAGAGCTTCAACCTGATCAAGCTGCGCTCCATGCGCACCGATGCCGAGGCGAACGGCGCGCAATGGGCCGCCAGGCACGATCCGCGCGTCACGCGCATCGGCCGGCTGATCCGCAAGCTGCGCATCGACGAACTGCCGCAGGCGTGGACGGTTCTGAAGGGCGAGATGAGCTTTGTCGGTCCGCGTCCGGAACGGCCCGAGTTCGTTTCCGATCTTGAAGACAAGCTGCCGTATTATGCCGAGCGGCACATGGTGAAGCCGGGCATCACCGGCTGGGCGCAGATCAATTACCCCTATGGTGCCTCGATCGAGGATTCGCGGCACAAGCTGGAATATGATCTCTATTACGCCAAGAACTACACCCCTTTTCTTGACCTGCTGATCCTGTTGCAGACGCTGCGCGTCGTGCTGTGGAACGAGGGTGCGCGATGATTGCCAGTCCCCTTGGGTGGGCGGGCTTTGGCCAGTGGATGTTCCTGCTGGCCGCCTTTGCCGCAATGCTGCTGGCAGTGTGGTTGTGGGACCGCCGTCGCCGCGGGAAAGCCGCCAGCCGCATGGAAATGACCGCGCTGGCGCTGGCCGCGCTGTGGTCGATGATGGAAGCGGGCGCCGGGCCGGTGACGTTTGTGGCCCAGTTTGCCGAAGTGCTGCGCAATCTCGGCTGGCTGGCGGTGGTGTACGCGCTTTTCGCGCGCGATAACCGCCATGCCACGGTAGCGCCGGTGCGCCCGGTGCTGGTGGTGCTGGCGCTGGTGGAATTGCTGCAGGTCGTGCTGTTGTTGCTGAACCTTCGCGTGGGCGGCATTCCGGCGGCGGCGGCGATGATCTTCCAGATATCGGTGATGTTCCGCCTGCTTCTGGCGACGGGGGCGCTGGTGCTGGTGCACAATCTTTATGCCGGCGCGATGACCGTGCAGCGCGGGGTGGTGCGTTGGACCTGCCTCGCACTTGCGCTGATGTGGGGCTACGATCTCAATTTCTACACCATCGCCTATCTTGGCGGCGGCGTGCCGCAGGAAAT
>JBDLVU010000182.1:0-5552 GCA_039804665.1 Pseudomonadota bacterium
TACGCTGTATGGCATGATGGCAGCGGAATCGCTGGGCTTGCGCGAAAGCGCCCCGGCGCTGGCACCGGATTTTTCCGGCGACGACTGGCAGCGGCTGCGCGCCGTGAACAACGTGCGCATCGCGGTGCAGCTGGCCGAGATCGGCGAGGATGGACTGGCTGACGAAGTGCTGCGTTATCAGGCGCGCATCGGCGATCCGGGGCAGTATGCGCCGCTTTCACGCCTTGCGCGCGATCTGGGGCTGCCGTCCACGCAGCTGTGGATGGCCTATAATGCACCGGCCGGTGCACGTGCCGACGATTCGGCCCGTTTCCCCGCGCCGAAATGGGTGCCGGCCAACGGCTGGAAGGTCGATCCCGCCCTGCTGTTCGCGCACAGCTTGCAGGAATCGAACTTCCGCACTTCGGTCACCAGCCCGGCAGGTGCCAAGGGGCTGATGCAGGTTCTGCCCGGCACGGCCCGCGATCTGAGCCGCGTCGATCCGGTGATGACCGGGCTTGATCGCCAGCTTGACCAGCCGCAGATCAACCTTGCCTTTGGCCAGACTTACCTCACCCTGCTGCGCGATCGCAGCGAAACGCAAGGGCTGCTGCCCAAGGTGATCGCCGCCTATAACGCCGGGCCGATGCCGATCGGGCGTTGGAACACGCAAATCCGCGATCAGGGCGATCCGCTGCTGTGGATGGAATCGATCCCCTATTGGGAAACGCGTGGCTACGTTTCGGTGGTCATGCGCAATTACTGGATGTACGAGCGGCAGGCCGGTGGCCCGTCGGAGAGCCGGCTGGGCCTTGTCCAAGGCCTGTGGCCCAAGTTCCCGGGCCTGACCGGCGCAGACTCCGTAAGGATCGCCTCGCGTGCCAATTGACGAATCGCGTGACTTCAAGCCCATCGCCATCGCCCTGCTTACCGTTTCGGACACGCGCGGCCCGGACGAGGACACATCGGGCGATATTCTGGCCGAACGGATCAAGGGCAAAGGCCACCGACTGGCCGCGCGCGCGATGGAAAAGGACGATGCCGACCGCATCGCCAGCCGTCTGAACAACTGGATCGACGATCGCGAGGTTGATGCTGTGGTCATCACCGGAGGGACCGGCCTGACCGGGCGCGACGTGACGCCCGAGGCACTTGATCGTGTGAAGACGCGCGACATTCCGGGCTTTGGCGAACTGTTTCGCTGGCTCAGCTACAAGACCATCGGCACGAGTACGATCCAGTCGCGCGCCTGCGCGGTGGTGGCGCGCGGCACCTATATCTTTGCGCTCCCGGGTTCGAACGGTGCGGTGAAGGACGGCTGGGACGGCATCCTTCACGAGCAGCTCGACAGCCGCAACCGGCCCTGTAACTTCGTGGAATTGATGCCGCGCCTGCTGGAAAAATAATTTTTCCTGCGTCCTGCCGCGCGTGAACCACTACTGGCCGATTGGCGAAGGATTTACCGGTTCTGCCCGATAAGGGGGCGGGGGGCCAAGAAATCGTGTCGCGAGATATTTATGTCCCAGCCAGCCACAATCTATCCGTTCCATCCCGCGCGCCGCAGCGGCGAGCTTTCGCCGCCTGAGCAGGCCTCGCTGGAAAACGTCATCCTGCGTCTTGAGGGCGCACTCGATGATATTGACGCCCTGGGCGCCGGTCTTGCCGGAAACCATGTCAGTCATGCGCTGGAAATGCTGAAAGCCTATCAGGCCGCCTGAGGCTTGCCTTAAAGTTCTCTTTATGTTCCAATGCAGCCATGGCAATTCATGGCAGAGGTGCGCAATCGGGACAGGTTCCGACCCGCTTCGGCCTCGCCGCGCGCGAGGCCGATGGCGACTGGCGCGATGAACGCGAAGCCGTCGATGGCCCGGCACACAAACTGCGCACAACGGTAACGGACGAATTCCCCAAGTCCGTCCTCACCTTTAACACCTCGCCCGACATCCCGTTCGACCGCTCGCTCAACGCCTATCGCGGCTGCGAGCATGGCTGCATCTATTGCTATGCGCGGCCAACGCATGCCTTTCACGACCTTTCGCCCGGACTGGACTTTGAGACGCGCCTGTTTGCCAAGCCGCAGGCGCCTGCCCTGTTGCGCCGCGCCTTTGCCCGGCGGGGCTATGCGCCGCAGCCGTTGGCGATGGGCACGAACACCGATCCCTATCAGCCGATCGAGGCGCGCTATCGCATCACGCGCGCGGTGCTGGAACTGTGCCTTGAGGTGGGCCATCCGGTTACGATCACGACCAAGTCGGCGCGCGTGCTCGATGATCTGGATATGCTGTGTGCCTTGGCCGAGCGGCGGCTGGTCGCGGTTGCGGTGTCGGTGACCAGCCTGGACCGCCAGCTGTCGGCAAAGCTGGAACCGCGCGCGAGTACCCCTGAGCGACGGCTTGATGCGCTGGGCACGCTTGTCTCGGCCGGCGTGCCGGCGCACGTGTCGGTCTCCCCAATCATCCCGGCGATCACCGACAGCTTCATGGAGGATATCCTGATGCGCGCGGGCGAAATTGGCGTCCGTTCGGCCAGCTGGATCATGGTTCGCCTGCCCCATGAAGTGGCGCCGCTGTTTCGCGAATGGCTTGATACGCACTTTCCCGACCGCGCGGCCAAGGTGATGCACACGGTGCAATCGATGCGGGGTGGGACGGACTACGAAGCCAGCTTTCACACCCGCATGAAGCCGAAAGGCGTGTGGGCGGATTTGATCCGCACCCGTTTTCGCATCGCCTGCCGCAAGGCCGGGATCACGCAGGAACGCATCGACCTCGATTGCACGCAGTTCCGCGCGTCCGACGTCTCGGGTCAGCTCAGCCTGCTGTAGGATCGCTGCCGGCGGGTTCGTAACGGCGTTCGCCGCTGACCGGATCATACCACACTTCCATGATGGTGCCGGTTTCGTGGTCCAATTCGCGCTCACCGGTCTTCCGCCATTCGCCGTGCGTGGCGCGGTTTCGTCCGCGATAGCCAGCGTCAAAGACGGTGCCGACCACGATCAGCCCGGCAAACAGCAAGAGAACGAAGCCCTGCCCCGCAGCCCGGTGCAACGCAATGCCGCCGGTCGCCATCAGCGCCGCCAGAACCAGCGCGGCGATGCGCCCGTTGCGCGTCACAGGGGCCGCAGTTTCACGGCGGTGCCATAGGCCACCACTTCGTTCATGGTCTGCCCGATGGAACCGGAATCAAATCGCATCATGGTCACCGCATCGGCGCCCATCAGCCGGGCGTTCATCACGAGGCGGTCTATCGCATGGCGACGGGTTTCTTCCACCAGCGCGGAATACTCCTTGATCTCGCCCCCGATGATAGAGCGCAGGCCCGCCATGATGTTGCCGCCCAGCCCGCGGCTGCGCACCACCACGCCAAACACCTGACCAAGGCTTTCTGTCACCTGATGACCGGCCACGTTCTCGGTCGTCGTCACGATCATCGCCCTAATCCTCCAATGGCGCAAAGCGCACCAGCCGGCTGTCTTCCACCGCGGCCTGCCTGTGGACCACCACCGGCGCATAGTCCGGGTCCTTGACCATACCCATGAATGCGGTGGCGGAAGGATAGCGCATCACGAACGTCTCGTCCCAAGGCCATTCCTCCGGTCCGGTTACGACGCAGCCCAACGCGCCGTGCCATGCCATGCGGCCGCCGGCGCGCTCCAGCACCGGGCGAATGGTGCGCATGTATTCGTCATAGGCTTCCCGCCCCGTCAGCCCCTTGCCTGCCAGCGGGTGCCCTTCGGGATATGCGGCCAGCGGCTTGAACCTGACAAGGTTCAGCATGTGCACGGGTTCGTCACGCGGCAGTGCCTTGAACCGGTCGAAATTTTCCCGGCTGGGATCGATATAGCCGCTCATCTCAGGCCCTCCACCGATAGTCGTGGAACCGTTCGCGCAAATCCTTTTTGCTGATCTTGCCCGTGCCGGTGTGGGGGATTTCGTCGACGAAGGCGACTTCGTCCGGAACCCACCACTTCGCCACATGCTGTGCCAGAAACGCGCGAAGCTCGGCCTCGCTCACTTCGGTGCCGGGCTTTCGTATCACCACGAGCAGCGGTCGTTCGTCCCACTTGGGGTGGGCGATGCCAATCGCCGCCGCCTCGGCCACGGCGGGATGGCCGATCGCGGCGTTCTCAAGCTCCACCGAACTGATCCACTCCCCGCCCGACTTGATCACGTCCTTGGTCCGGTCGGTCAGTTGCAGCGTGCCGTCGGGATGGATCACGGCCACGTCGCCGGTGTCGAACCACTGCCCTGCGATCACGGCGTCATGGTCAGCCTTGAAATAGCGCCGCACCACCCAGGGGCCGCGCACCTGCAGCGCGCCCGAAGTCTTGCCATCGCGCGGCAGGACCCTGTCAGGATCGCCCAGATCGACGCAGCGGATTTCCACGCCAAAGGGCACGCGGCCCTGCATCGCCTTGACCGTGACCTTTTCCTCGAACGAGAGCGTGTCCCAGTCCGGGGTTTCGCACCCGGTCGTGCCGATGGGCGAGGTTTCGGTCATCCCCCAGGCATGGGCGACGCGCACTCCGGCGCGCATGAACCGCTCGATCATCGCGCGCGGCATGGCGGAGCCGCCGCAAACCACCTGTTCCAGGCTTTTCGGAAGCTCCAGCCCACCAGTGTCGATGTGCTGGAACAGCCCCAGCCACACGGTGGGCACGCCGGCCGACGATGTCACCTTCTCGCGCTCGAACAGCCCGCACAGCGTGGCGGGATCGTTTGTGGCGGAATAGACCAGCTTGGCCCCCGCCGCCGCCGCCGCCCACGGCGTGCCCCAGCTGGCCGCGTGGAACATCGGCACGATCGGCATCATCACCGTCCGGCAATCCATGTCCAACACCGGGCGCGAGAGCGCGCTGAGCGCGTGAAGCATGGTGGAGCGGTGTTCGTAGAGCACGCCCTTCGGATTGCCGGTGGTTCCGCTGGTGTAGCACAGCATGCAGGGTTCGCGCTCGTCGCCCTCGGCCCAGTCGCCCTCGCCGCTTTGCGCGCCGATCCAGTCTTCGAAGTGGGGCGCCGGTTCTTCGCTGTCAAAGCAGATGTAGTGTTCGATGGTCGGCCATCGCGGCTTCATCCGCTCGACAACGCCCGCCCATACCTTGTCGAACAGCAGAACCTTGTCCTCGGCGTGGTTGGCTATGTAGTCCAGCTGGTCGTCGAACAGGCGCGGGTTGATGGTGTGGAGGATGCACCCGGCCCCCACCGCGCCGTACCATGTCACCAGATGGCGGTGATGGTTCATCGCCAGCGTCGCCACGCGGTCGCCCCGCTTCAGACCCAGCGCGCGCAGGGCGTTGGCCATCTTCATCGCATCGCGCCGTACGCCCGCCCAATCGGTACGGGTTTCGCTGCCATCGGCCCAGTGCGAGACGATCTCGCGGTTCCCGTGTTCACGCGCGGCGTGGTCGATCAGCCGCGTAATCCGCAGCGGCCAATCCTGCATGGCGCCCAGCATCGTCACTCTCCCGCCTTGTTCTTATTCGACGAGCCGCAGATGCCTTTCCGCCCTCGCCGTCAGGGCCACATTGGCAAGCCCCTCGATCGGAATCAACCGTTCGATTAAATCGGAATCCA
>JBDLVU010000183.1:0-5543 GCA_039804665.1 Pseudomonadota bacterium
ATCACGCTTGAACTCATCACTGAAATTGGGCTTCCCCATCATCGCCTCCTGTCCTCAAAATTAGGATCGAAGGCGTCCAGAAATCTAGGGGCTACTCACTTTCCTACTCCCTTCCCGTCACCCGCGAAGAGTTCTGGGCCCGAGGCACATATGGCGAGGTCCGGTTTGAAGTGCCGGCGATCTTCAATCCTGATGGCAGCTGCAATGTTGAGGCCACAGCCGACAAAATCGGAACCGAGGTGGTCGATCAAGATCTCGCCAACCGAAACACTGAGATGGTGGCTACGCAGATCGCGACAGGCGCACCGATCCAGGATCGGCTCTATGTTGGCGGTCAGATCATGCGGACTGACGTCACGGTTTCCTCGCCTCAGGCAGCGCCCATCCTGGCTGATCTGGAGCAGGCGTTTCCGGACCTTGCCGATTATCGCTCCAACCCCGCAAACCTGATCGGCCGCTACGACGCTTATCGCCTTCCTTACGAGAACCCCTCAATCTCGTGGTATGAGATGGCCAGGCCGCCCGCGGCACTGCTCAGCCAGTATGGTGCAGGCGGCTACCGCAGCTACATGGACTGGTATGGCCTCAAGTTTGACCTGGTATCCGGTGACATCCTGTTGAAGGTCGTGCTGGGTGCCGACTGCTTCACGGATGCGGCCATGCCGCCTTTGCCGCGCGGGGCCCGGTTCTTTGCCCGCATCCACCGCAGCGACGGTTCCGTCACGCCCGATGTCGATTGCTACGTCCTGAGCGATCACCAGGTGATGCGGGACTACTGCCAGTCCATTGGACACCCCGAACCCTACCCCGAGGGCAGTCCCGAAAGCGTCTGGCTCTATGGGGTAACGTTCAACATCGACACCCGACAGATCGAGGTGGTGAAGGCCTATGAGCGAACTTCGGCTGCCACCTGAAGATATGGCGGATATTGATAGTCGGTTCTGGGATACGGTCGATATGGAGCGGCGGATTTTCGAGGGTTTGGCCGGTGGCCTGCACCAGCTTCACGAACCTCAAGACCCATGCGGCAGCGACGTCCAGTCCGATAGCAATCCGGGAATGCATGAGACTGCCAAAGCGTGAATTGCGCGCTATAGTCCGTCTATGAACGCCGAGGACGAAAAGCGCATTGCCGCCATGATGGCGAAGACGCTCGCCATGATGTGCGTCCGCAATACCGGCCTCGAAACCCTTCACTCCGGGATCGTTCCGGTCACCCATGCCGGCGACTACTCCGACGTTCGCGTCATTGACGCTGATGGGCGCGAAATTGCCTGGAACGATGTCTCCCACCGCGACGATGATCAGATGCGCGCGTTGATGAAGGAGATCGTGAACCGGCTCTACACGTTCTACATCTCTATCGACGACCCGGATTTCAGAAACAGCGTCGATCGGTGGGCCAAGATCGCGGAGCGCTGGGACGAGCCGGATCCAGATCTGGAGTTCTTTCGCAAGCTGGCGGAGGAAGATTGAATGGCAGTGTCGATCCGGCGCTCCCATCAGCAAATCAGGCCATTTTCACAGCCAGAATACCCCCCATCTTGTCGTGTAGCTCGGCGACAGGTTCTCCTGTCGCATACGCCATTCGTCGCCTTTCCAGGCCAGCCCCAGCGGGGCCTTGCCGCGACCGAACCGGGCATTGATCTGGTCCAGCGCATCCATCAGCCCGTCGGGCTGCTCGACCACATCAAACAGGGATGTTGGCGCGGCCCTGGGGGTGGCCAGATCAAGAAGGAGAATGCCCGCCCTGCGCCAGCACGATCTCCGCTTCACGCAACTTGCCAATGATATCTTCCGGCTTGTACTTCCTTGCCATTCCATTCCTCCTTCGTGGCCATTCCTAAAATAGAAAATGGGCCACTCAGAAGGGGGCAGATCATGCTCAATTAATATAATGCATTATAAATATTTCGTGGGCAGTCAAGCAGGCTCTTGCGGTTGGCCGCAAACCGGCCTCGCAAGAGCGATGCCGGCCCGGTCGGTCAGGCCAATCGGTCAGGGGTGTCGTCTGGTCCGGGCGCAAGGCCTCAGCCGGCGGGAGTCGCGCCGGGGGTTCCGGTTATGGCCGGACAGGGGTTCCGGCCCCGCCGCCCGCTCTGGCCGGGCAGGCGTTCAGCCGCGGGATTGGCTGGCGATGATATCGGGCACGCGCTGTTGTTCCGCGGGCGAGAGGAAGGCGTGGAACACCAGGCAGAAGCCAATGGTCAACTCGCCGCGCAGGCGTTCGACTGGCCAGTCCTGCAGGGCCCAGGCTTCGAGCGCGCCATTGAAGACGTGCGTCAATGTCTGCCGGATCATGTCCGGTTCGACCGGGCCGAGCGACAGCCCGTCTTCCGCCAGATTGCGCAGCAGCCGTTCGACGAGGTGGCCGTTGGCGGGCAGGGGGAACAGGCTTTGTTCGCTTGGCCCGAGGCCGAACAGCGCCTTGCGCATGTTCCGGAAGAAGCGGGGTTGCCGGGAATAGGCGGCGATGAGCCGATCGATGAAGCCGAGAATGCGGTCGAGCGGGCTCAGCCCCTGCATCCAGGATTCATCGCGGTGGAACCCGCGGATCTGGGTTTCGAACAGGGCGCTCAGCACCGCCGCTTTCGATCCGAAGAGATTATAGGGCGTGGCCAGGCTCAACCCGGCGCGGCGGGCCAGATCGGGCATGGAGAAGGCCCCCTCGTCGTTTTCGAGGATCAGTTCGCCCGCGGCCCAGATCAGTCGCCGGCGGCGCTCTTCAATGCCTTGCTGCCGCTTTCCGAGCACCGGGGGCGGGGCATTCTCGGTATCGGCGGAGAGAGATTCGGTATGGGGCAACACATCATCCCAGGCAGGAACGTTCAGCGCGAATACCGCACCTTGCCCCGATCGCAGAGGCGGTGTGGCCGCAGATCGCCCGGTCCGCCTCGCTTATCGCGCAGGCCCCGTCAAGTCCGGTGAGGCTGCGGCTCCCCGCGGACCCTGGCCGGTCCACGGGGAGCGCCCCGATCACCCCTGGCCCAGGATCATGTCAGCCGCCTTTTCGGCGATCATCACGATGGTCGCGTTGGGATCGCCAGTGGTGATGCGCGGCATCACGGAACCATCGACCACGCGCAGGCCCTCGACGCCGCGGACCCGCAGCTGCGGATCGACGACCGCCCCCTCGTCGCTGCCCATGCGGCAGGTGCCGACCGCTTCGTAGTTCACATTGCAGGTCTGGCGCAGGAACCGGTCCAGCGCCTCGTCGCTGGCGCAGTCCCGGCCGGGAACGCGTTCGTCCCCCCGGAACCGCGAGAACGCCGCCTGGCCCAGGATGCCGCGCGCGATGCCGATGCCGCGGCGCAGGGCCTCGCGGTCGCGCGGATGCGCGAGGTAATTGGCGTCGATGCGGGGCGGATCGTTGGGATTGGCCGAACGCAGCCGCAGTTCCCCGCGGCTTTCCGGGCGGGTCAGGATGATCAGGGTGGTGCAGCCATGGGCCGCTTCGATGCCCCCCTCGGCCTGGAACAGCATCGGCAGGAAGTAGAACTTGAGGTCCAGCAGGTCATGGCCGGACGCCTGCGATTTCAGGTAGCCGACCACTTCCGTCCCGCTGCCCGTGAGCGGGCCGCCGGAGGTGAGGAGGTACTGCAGGAAGGCCGCGGCCTGGCGCAGCGGGTTGCGGGCCAGGGCGAAGGGCGAAACCGGCGCCGGGCTGGCGATCTGGACCTGGGTGCCGATGTGATCGTGCAGGTTCTGGCCCACCCCCTTCAGGTCAACCTCGGGGGTGATCGCGTGGGCGCGCAGATGGTCCGCATCGCCGATGCCCGACAGCATGAGCAACTGCGGCGACTGGAAGGTTCCGGCGCTGAGGATGATCTCCCGGTCCGCATACGCCACGCGGATGTCCTGGCCTTGCCGGTATTCCACGCCGCGCGCCCGCCCGTTTTCCAGGATGATCCGGGAAGCGGCGGCGCCCGTGCGGATCACCAGGTTGGGCCGTTTCCCGGCGGGGCGCAGATAGGCGACGGCCGTGCTGATCCGCCGCCCGCCTTTGATGGTGTGTTCGCCGGGGCCGAAGCCTTCCGGCCGCGCGCCGTTGTGATCGTCGCTATAGGGAAAACCGGCCTGCCGGGTGGCTTCCAGCCAGGCCAGCTGGCCCGGATTGGTGACGGTGGCCTGCGTCACCGCCAGGGGGCCATCGCGGCCGTGGAAGCGTTCGTCGCCGTGGGCATTGCCTTCCGACCGGCGGAAATAGGGCAGGACATCGGCATAGGCCCATCCGGGATTGCCCTCGTTCGCCCACAGGTCGAAAATGTCCGGGCTGCCGCGGCTGTAGCACATGCCGTTGATCGAACTGCTGCCGCCCAGCACCTTCCCGCGCGCGTCCAGCAAGGTGCGCCCGTCGAGGTGGGACTGCGGCTCGGTCTGGTAGTGCCAGGTGTTCCTGCCGCTGCGCAGCATGTGGAAGAAGCCGGCCGGCATGTGGATGAACGGGCTGGTGTCGCGGCCGCCGGCTTCCAGCAGCAGCACGCGGATCGACGGGTCGGCGGACAGGCGGTTGGCCAGCACGCAGCCGGCAGACCCGGCGCCCACGATCACATAGTCGAAAACCTCGGGGTCGAACGTCTCAGGCATCGGCCGGTCCCTCGCCAGAGCCGGTGTGTGCACCCGCCGTTTGCGCCGGGCAAGCGATCGCCTTGATCTCGACGAGCGAGCCGGGATAGCCAAGCCCTGCCACGCCGATCGCGGTCCACGCGGTCTGAACCCCCGGCATGGCCTCGCCCATGGCCTTCATGAAGGCCGGCATGTGCGCCGGATAGCCGACGTGGAACGACGTGAGATCGACCACGTCCGCAAGATCGCAGCCGTTCTGCCGCAACACCCCGGCAAGCGCGGCGAAGGCGGCCGCGAACTGCTGTTCAGGCTCGGCCGGCACCGTTCCGTCGGCCGCCAGCCCGATCTGGCCGGAGCAGAACACAAAGCCGTTCGCCTGGCGCGCGTCGGACAGCGTGAAGCCATCGGATTGCATCGTTTGATCCATTCAGCATCTCCCATTCTCGGCGGAATTTCAAGGCTTTCCACGGCGGGCGCAAGCCTCCCGAGCCGCGGCCTAGCACGCCGCAGCAGTAAACGCTACAAAAAGTCTTGTTTAAGACTCCAATTTGTCATACCCCACGACAAGGGCGGCGAGCAGGACCGCGCACTTTAAGGGGAATAGGGAATGGTCAGCGGCAAGATCGGCGGCAGGGTCAACGGCAAGATGGGTAGCGCGGTGCGCAAGGCGGCGCTCATGGCCTGCGCGGCATGGGCGGTCGCGGGATCGGCGTCCGTCGCCCTGGCGCAGGAGCAGGGGGCCGCGGCGGCGCAGAACGATGGGTCGCAGCTTGGCGACATCATCGTGACCGCGCGGCGCACGCAGGAAAGCCTGCAGGCCACGCCCGTCGCCGTCACGGCCCTGACTGGCGAGATGCTCGACCGGCTGAACGTGCGCGATGTCGTGGCGACCGCGCAGTTCACGCCGAACCTTGTGATTGGCGCCCAGCCTGCCTCGATTACCGCCGCCTCGGTCTATATCCGCGGCATCGGCAATG
>JBDLVU010000184.1:0-5467 GCA_039804665.1 Pseudomonadota bacterium
CGCGTGTCCATCGGCATCGAGGACGCGGACGACCTGATCGGGGATTTCGAGCAGGCGCTGGCTGCGGTCTGAACTGGACAAGGGCCCCTCGCCTCGGCCACAACGGCGGGGACGAGGGGCACAAGCTTGGATACCGAACGCCAGACATCCGCCCTTTCCGTGGGCGCCAACAGCGTGCTGGGATCGCCGCTGCGGCTGCTGTCGGGCACGCTGATTTATGTGGCGGTGCTGTTTTGCGTATCCACCATCGGATACGTCCGCGCCGGGTGGCCGGTGGGCGATGCGGCCTACATGGTGCTGCTGACGGTGTTTTCGGTCGGCTATGGCGAAGTGCGGCCGATCGACACCACGTACCTGCGGCTGTGGACGGTGGCCACGATCGTGCTGGGGTGCACCGGCATGATCGTGCTGACCGGCGCGCTGGTGCAGGTGTTCACACTTTTCCAGTTCCGCCGCCTGATGGGGCTAGACCGAATGCAGACCGAAATCGAAAAGCTGAAAAACCACGCGATCATCTGCGGGTATGGGCGCATCGGCATCCAGCTGGCCAAGTCGTTGAGCGATGCGGGGCACCCGTTCCTGATCCTGGAGCGCAATACGGTGAAGGCGGACGAAGCGCGCAGCCACGGCTGCCTGACGCTGGTGGGCGAGGCCACGCACGAGGAAACGCTGAAGCTGGCCGGGATCGCACATGCCAGCGTGCTGGCAACGGTGCTGCCCGACGATGCCGCCAACGTGTTCATCACGCTGTCCGCGCGCAACCTGAACCCCAAGGTGCGGATCATCGCGCGCGGCGAGGAGCCGACCACGGAATCCAAGCTGTTTCACGCCGGGGCTGACAAGGTGGTTCTGCCCACGCACATCGGCGCGGAACGGATCACCGAGCTGATCCTGTATCCGGCGACCGAAACCGCGCTGGCCGATACCGACGCGATGGCCGGCGTGAAGCGGAACCTGCACGACTTTGGCCTTGATCTGGAAGTCGTGACGCTGGGCGAAAAGGGCGGGCTGATCGGCGAAAGCGTGGGCGAGGCCGAACGCCGCGGCAACGGCGCGTTCTTTGTGGTGCAGATCGACCGCGCGGGCGGGCAATCGATCCGCCATCCGGGCGAGGACGTGAAGATTGAAGCCGGCGACACGGTTCTGCTGGTGGTGCGCGGCAGCCGGCTTTCAGCGGGCGCGGTGTTCAATGCCCCGCTGCGGCCGGCGCGGCGTGGGCCGGGGTTGCGGGGATAGGTAGCGCTTTGGGCGGTAGAAGCGGGACCCCGGGTCAAGCCCGGGTGACGATTGGGGGGCAGGTCTTACGCTCCCCCGCTCATCCTGAGCTTGCCGCAGGACGAGCGGACGTGCTTGGCGCCCTCGCCCTACCCGTGCGCGCCGAAGTAGTTGGCGATGGCGACGGCGATGCGGATGTTCAGCGCGTGGGCGCGTTCGATGGGGTCGATGAAGCGGGCGCGGATCGCGCCATAGTCTTCGCCGGCCTTGTCCGGGTAGTCCGTGGGCTCGTCCAGCGTGAAATCGCCGATGCGCGGTTCGACCACGGGATAGGCACGGCGCAGCTGGGCGAGCGCATCGTCTATGCGTAGCGACAGGACCATTTCCAGCACGTCGTCGCGGCTGACGTCGTTGGAACGGCTGAACGCCGGCACCTGCACCGCGCGCAGGAACATGTGCATTAGCAGCGACAGGCGCACCGCCTGCAGCAGGCCGATGTTGCGGCGCTGTTCGTCCATGTGCGGATCGCGGTTTGCGCTTTGGCCGGGGACGAGCGCCAGCAGGCGGTGGAGTTTCATCCAGTCCACCCGCAGGCGCGAGGCCAGACGGCGGAACACGCCCGCGCGATCATCCTTGGTCAGGTATTCGGCAAGGCCGAGGCAGCCGTTTTCCAGCGCGGTTTCGGTGCCGCGATAGGGGCGGCTGGCCCAGTAGGCGGAGTTGAACAGTTCGCCAAACGCGCCAACCGTCTTGATCGAGGCGAGGCCGTTGGCCGCGCGCAACAGGCGGACAAGCTGCGAGCCGCGTTCCGAATGGCCGAGCAGTTCGGCCACGGATTCGATTTCTTCACCCGCAGCCGTGCCCGCGCCGGCAATGACGTTTACCGCATAACCGATCTGCTGGAGAATGGCGTTGTGCGGGATCGCGCGGATCTGGCGCAGGTTCATCGTGCGATCGGCGTGGATATCGGACTGGCGGCGCGAGACGCGACTGCCGGTAACCTTCAGCATGCCCAGCCCGAACGCGGTGACCGCGCGCGAATAGGTCGCGCTCTCCAGATGTTCGCGCTGCACGCGGCGGATCGAGCGGTAGAAATCGAGGCTCAGGTCAGTGCGGTCATAGAACGGATCGGGCTGGTACGGGGCGGCTAGTTCCGCCTCCGCCTCGGCAATGCGGGTGAGCGTGGCGAGCGCGAGGTCTTCGTTGCGGAAGAACAGGTAGCCATCGCCGCCCTGAAAGCTGGCTTCGGGTTCGATGCGGATGCCGGCGCGGGCAAAGCGCCCGCGCGCCCAGCGGCTGAGCGGCCATGTCAGCCGGTCGAGGAAGCTGGACGGGTGCGCGCCCCGGCCCATGCCCTCGCCATGGGTGTCAAAGATCAGCGCGGCAACGTCGGTCAGGCCGTTGGCCTTCATCGCATCGGCAAGGCGGCCTTGCAGGCGTTCGATGGCAAGCGCGGCGGGGATCTGGCCGAGGAAGCGGCCCGCGTCGGAAAAGCCGGTCTGCACCGAAACGCGGCCACGCGTGCGGGCATAGGCGCGATACGCAGGCTCTGCCAGCAGCGCATCGAGGAAGCGGCCCCCGTGTTCAAGCGCGGTTTCGGTTTCAAACAGCGGAGAGACATCGACCTTGCCATCGATGCCGAACAGCTTGGCGAAATAGAGCGCGGCGAGCACCGTCTGCGGCTGTTCGCATTCGGCGATCAGCATACGGATCGGCGCGTCGGCATCGATGTGGTGGAGGATCTGCGCCATGACCAGAAACTGGCGCATGGCGGTGGACGTTTCGATGGCGAGCGCGGCGAAGTTGACGCGCAGCGGCTGCGCTTCATCCAGCACTTCGCGCAGGCGCGAGAGCGCGCCCTTGCTGCCGAGATCGAGCGTGCCATCGGGGTCGATCCGGCGGCGCAGCGCGTTGTGAAGCTGCGAGGCGTTCACGCGGAAGTGAATCCACCCCATGCCAAGACCATCGGCGCGCATGGCAGCGGCGAGCGTGGCATAGGCAATGGCCGCATCGCCCTCATCGGCCTTCGCGTCGGCTTCCAGCCGGTCGATCAACGGGGTGAGGCTGAGCAGCTTGGCCGGATCGTGCGCCGTCATGCGGTTGGCGACGGCCGCAAGCGCATCGGGTTCGGTCAGGGCTTGCGAAAACAGCTCGGCCATGTCGGACGCCTGCACTTGCGCGGCATCGAGCGTGGGCAGAAGGTCGTGCGCTTCGTCGATAGCGCGCAGCGATGCGGCGTACCCGGCAAGGCGGCGGGCCTTTTCGCGCAGGCGGAAGGCGATGGAGGTGGTCCAGCCGATATCGGTGCGGCCGTCCATGTCATAACCGACCCAGCTGGCGAAACGGAACGGCAGCGGGCGGAAATCGTGCCAGCGGCCGGGCCAGCGCGTGCGCGCGTGGGCCAGCAGCGCGGCGTTGATCCGGTCGCGCGCGGTGGCGGCGCGTTCGATGGCGTTGCAGGCTTCGACGTGTTCGAATTCCAGCGTGATCTGCGGGCCGGTGTGCGGCACGGTGCAGACCGTGGCGGCCAGCGGATCGTCCGCCAGCGCGGCGGTAGCGACGGCATCGGATTCGGCGGGGCTGAGCAGGAACGTGGGGTGCGCGGTGAACACCGCGTGCATCAACGGCTTTTCCCAGCGCTGGCGGAATTCGCCGAAGCCGTCTTCCTCGACATTGATGGCGGACAGGCGGGCGAGGTTTTCGTCAGCGCGGGTGGGCGCGATCAGCCGGCGCAGGCGCGCGGCGCGGCTTTGCAGCGCCTCGCACTCCAGTTCGGCCACCAGCGATTCTATCTCGTGCAGCGAGAGGCTGCCTGCCTCAAGTTCGCGCGAGAGATCGTGGCTGAGCTGGAACACCGGGTTGAACAGGGGCGTTTCGGCGGTGCGCTTGTGCAAGTCCTGCAACCGCGCGCGCAAACCTTCGACCGTCTTCATTGCCCGCTTTCCCCTGTTCCGGCTCGCCATGATGGTGCGGCTCAGCGCGCGAGCGCCGAAGCCTCCCGCGCGGCGGCCTCGATCTTCGCTTCGTCCGGTTCGCCCTTGCCCACGACCCACGATCCACCGACGCACAGCACGGGGTCGAAGCCCAGCCATTCGGGCGCGGTGGCAAGGCTGATCCCGCCGGTGGGGCAGAAACGGCACTGGTGGAAAGGCGCAGCGAGCGCCTTCAGCGCGGGAAGCCCGCCCGAAGTGGCCGCCGGGAAGAACTTGAAGTGCGTGAGGCCAAGGTCCAGCCCGCGCATGATATCGGCCGCAGAGGCGGTGCCGGGCAGGAACGGGATGCCGGATTCGACCGCCGCCTTGCCCAGCCGGTCGGTGAGGCCGGGCGAGACGATGAATTCGGAGCCGGCGTCGATGGCGGCCTTCAGGTCATCGGGATTGGTCACGGTGCCGGCGCCGACGATGGCGCCTTCGACCTGCTTCATCGCGCGGATCACATCGAGCGCGGCGGGCGTGCGCAGCGTGACTTCGAGCACGCGCAGGCCGCCCGCGACAAGCGCACGCGCGACCGGAACGGCGTGGGCCGCGTCCTCGATCACCAGCACCGGGATGACCGGCGCGGTGCGCATGATGGACTCGATCGGCTTCATGGTATCTCCCCAAGGTATCGGCTGGGGAAACTAACGCGCAAAGCCTTTATTGTGCAGCCGCTAACGGCACTGGCGCATAGCTATTCTTCGGTCACACCGCCGAACTGAACTGCCGCGCGCCTTCACGGTAGGCATCAAAGGCGGCAGCGATGGAGCGGGCGTAGGGCTCGCACCCGGGCTGAAGCGCGAGGCGATCGCCATCGAACCGGACGAGATCGCGCTGGATGAACGGTTCCAGCCGGTCGCGCGCCATCGGCAGCAGATCGGGATCGACGCGGGCCACGCCACGGCACAGCAGGTCTTCGATCAGGGCGCCCCGGCGGCGATCGTCGGCGGTGCGCTCCACGCCCTTGCGACCGGGCAGGCAATCCGCGCCGACCAGCATGCGATAGCGGCCGGCGTTCTTTTCATTCTGCACGAACAGATCGGGAAATTCGCTGATCGAGGACGCACCGAGGCCGATGAGGACGGCGGCGCGATCATCCGTAAAGCCCTGGAAATTCCGACGCAGCGTGCCGCCGAGCGCGGCGCGGGCCAGATCGTCGCCCCGCAAGGCGAAATGATCGAAGCCGACGGGCTGGTAGCCTGCGCCGACCAGCCGCGCGTGCCCTTGGGCGCGTCAGGCAGGCGGGCCAGCACGATGTGCACGATGTTCTCGGCCAG